>DASQMW010000135.1:0-2986 GCA_035645295.1 Archangium sp. | reverse complement strand
CATGACCTGGAAGAGGGGAGAGCGGCTCAGGTCACGCCCGGGCTTGAGCTCCTCCACCAGCTTCTCGAACGGCAGCTCCTGGTGGGCCTGGGCCTCCAGCGTCGCCTCGCGCGCCTGTGCAAGCAACTCGCGGAAGGTGAGGCCGCCCGAGGGACGCCCTCGAAGGACGAGCGTGTTGACGAAGAATCCGATGAGCCCTTCCAGCTCGGCGCGATTGCGGCCGGCGCTGGGGGAACCAACGCAGAAGTCGTCCTGTCCCGAGTAGCGGTGCAGCAGTACCTGGAAGGCCGCGAGCAGCGTCATGAACGGCGTCACACCTTCGCGCCGGCTCAGTGCCGAGATCTCCTCGGAGAGAGTCTTCGAGATGCGCAGCGGGTGGCTTGCCCCACGGGAGGTCTGCACGGAGGGCCGGGGATGATCCGTGGGCAGCTCCAGGGCCTGAGGGGCGCCCGAGAGCTGCTTCCGCCAATACGAGAGCTGGCGCTCCAGCGCGTCGCCCTGGAGCCACTGCCGCTGCCAGCCCGCGTAGTCCGCGTACTGGATGGGCAGCTCGGCGAGGGGCGAGGGCTGGCCCTTCGAGAAGGCCTCGTAGAGCGCGGAGAGTTCGCGGCTCAGCAGGCTGACGGACCAGCCGTCCGAGACGATGTGGTGCATCGTGACCAGCAGGACGTGCTGGTGCTCGCCCAACCGCAGCAGCGCCACGCGGAGCAGCGGGCCCTGGGCGAGATCGAAGGGGCGCCGGGCCTCTTCCTGCGCGAGCCGTAGCACTTCGGTCTCGCGCTCGGACTCGGGGAGCCCGCTCAGATCCGTGGCCGGGAGGGACAGGGACGCCGGGGGCGAGATGACCTGAACCACACCCTCCTGGGGATCAGCCTGGAAGGTGGTCCGCAGCGCCTCATGGCGGCGGACGATCTCGCTGAAGCTCCGCTCCAGCGCGGTCCGGTCGAGCGCCCCTTCCAGGCGGATGGCCGCGGGGATGTTGTACGTGGGGTTGTTGGGCTCGAGCTGGTCGAGGAAGAAGAGCCGCTGCTGCGAGAAGGACGGGGGCAGCCGGCCGTTACGCGGCGTGGGGACGAGCGGAGGAGCGGTGAGGCTCCGCTGGGCCTGGAGGGCCGCATGGACCCGATGCGAGAGCGCCGCCACGGTGGGCGCGTCGAACAGGTCGCGCAGGGGCAGTTCCACCGAGAAGGCGCCGCGGATGCGGGAGATGGCCTGGGTGGCGAGCAGGGAGTGGCCGCCGAGCTCGAAGAAGTTGTCGTGGACGCCGACGCGCTCGAGTCCGAGCACCTCGGCCCAGAGGGAGGTCAGCGTCTGCTCGACCTCGTTGCGAGGGGCGACGAACTGCTGCACCAACTCGGGGCGGGAGTCCGGGGAGGGCAGGGCCTTGCGGTCCACCTTGCCGTGGCTGGTGAGGGGCAGGGAGGCCAGGTGCACGAAGGCGGAGGGCACCATGTACTCGGGCAGCCGCTGCTTGAGGAAGGCGCGCAGGGCTTCTGTGCCGAGGGACTGGGCCTCGCCGGTGACGTAGGCCACCAGGCGCTTGAGGCCCGGGGAGTCCTCGCGGGCCACCACCACCGCCTCGCGCACGGAGGTGTGGGAGAGAAGCGCGGACTCCACCTCGGCCAGCTCCACGCGGAAGCCGCGTACCTTCACCTGATTGTCGATGCGGCCGAGGAACTCGAGCACACCGTCCTGGCGGTGACGGGCCATGTCCCCGGTGCGGTACATGCGCGCGCCAGGGGAGGCGCTGAAGGGGTTGGGGAGGAAGCGCTCGGCGGTGAGGTGGGAGCCGCCCAGGTAGCCGCGGGCCAGGCCGTCACCGGCGATGAAAAGCTCACCCGGGACACCCGGAGGCACCGGCTGCTGGTACCTGTCGAGGATGTACACCTGGGTGTTGCCAGTGGGCGTGCCAATGGGGACGGAGGTGCCCGGCTGGGAGGGCTCCGTCATGCGGAAGCAGGAGGCGAAGAGGGTGCTCTCGGTGGGGCCGTAGCAGGCCGTCACCGGAATGCGCAGCTCCTGCAGCACACGGCGCACGTGGGGAGCGGAGACGACGTCGCCGCCGGTGAGCAGCTGCTTCACCGGGCGCAGGCCCTCCAGGTGCGCATCCACCATCTGGGTGAAGAGGCCGGAGGTGAGGTGGAGGGTGGTGACGTTGTGACGGGAGAGGACGTCGGCGAGCTCCAGCACGTCGCCGGGAGCGTGAGGAGGGAAGACGACGAGGCGGGCGCCGTTGAGCAGGGGGCCCCAGACTTCGAGGGTGGAGGCGTCGAAGGAGATGGGGGCGATGAGCAGGAAGGAGTGCTCCGGGGTGAGCTGGGCGTAGTCGATGCCGCGCACGGTGCGCAGCACGGAGCGGTGCTCGATGCAGACACCCTTGGGCCTGCCGGTGGAGCCGGAGGTGAAGTCGATATAGGCCAGGTGCTGGGGCAGCACACCGGAGCGCACGGGGGAGGTGGGCTCGCGGGCCAGGGCCTCGTGCACCTCATCGAGCAGAACGCAGGCGATGCCTTCGGCGGGCAGAGCGGCCAGGAGCGCACGCGTGGTGAGGAGCACCTGGGGACGAGCATCCTCGAGCATGAAGGAGAGGCGCTCGCGGGGGTAGGCGGAGTCCAGGGGGACGTAGGCACCACCGGCCTTGAGAATGCCCAGCAGGGAGACGATGAGCTCCAGGGAGCGGTCCACGCACAGGGCCACACGCGCGTCGGGACCGACACCCAGGCGGCGCAGGTAGTGGGCGAGCTGGTTGGCGTGCTCGTCCAACTGGCGATACGTCAACCGCTGTGCGCCGAACTCGACAGCGACCACGTCGGGTCTACGTGCCGCCTCGGCCTCGAACAGCTCATGGATGCAGGCGTCCTGGGGGTAGTCGGAAGCGGTGGCGTTCCACTCCACCAGCACCCGCTGGCGCTCCTCGGAGGGCAGCAGGGGCAGCGCGGAGATGCGCTGGGCGGGGTCGGAAACGATGGACTCCAGCAGGGTGCGC
>DASQMW010000134.1:0-15833 GCA_035645295.1 Archangium sp. | reverse complement strand
CGGAACTTGCGCATCACGCGGTCGCGCTGCTCCTGATTGAGCCCCCCGTGCAGCGCTTCGGCGCGGTAGCCGCGCGCGGCGAGCGTCTCGGTGAGCTCGTCCACCTCGGTGCGGGTGCGGCAGAAGACGATGGCGGCGGTGGGGGCCTCCACGTCCAGCACGCGTCCGAGGGTGGCGGCCTTGAAGGCGCGCGGGACGATGTAGGCCGTCTGGCGCACGCGGGGCCCGGTGCCGGGGGCCAGCTTCTCCTTGGCGATGCGCACGTGGACGGGGGAGTGCAGGTGGCGCTCGGCGATGGAGGCGATGCGCGGGGGCAGGGTGGCGGAGAAGAGGGCCGTCTGGTGCTTCTCGGGGGTGGCGTCGAGGATGGCCTCCAGGTCCTCGGCGAAGCCCATGTCCAGCATCTCGTCGGCCTCGTCGAGCACGACGGTGCGCACGGAGTCGAGCAGGAGGGACTGGCGCTTGAGGTGATCCAACGCGCGGCCCGGGGTGGCGACGATGACGTCCACGCCGCGCTTGAGCACGCGCAACTGCTGCGCGATGGGCTGGCCACCGTAGAGGGGGAGCACGGTCACGCCGAGCTTCTGGCCGTAGCGGTGGATGGCCTCGGCCACCTGCATGGCGAGCTCACGGGTGGGGACGAGCACGAGCGCGGAGGTGGAGAAGGGCGCGAGCTTGCCGGGCGTGGTGAGGTTCTGGAGCAGCGGCAGGGAGAAGGCGGCCGTCTTGCCGGTGCCGGTGGCGGCGATGCCGAGCAGATCCTTGCCGGCGAGCAGTGGGGGCAGGGAGGCCCGCTGGATGGGGGTGGGTTCCTCGTAGCCAAGGCCGCTGAGTGCTTCCACGAGGGCGGGCCCAAGGCCCAGTTGTTCGAAAGTCGGAATGGTCTCGGAAGGGGTGCTCACGATGAGCGGGCTTGTACCATCCCTCTGGCCGGAGGTCTCCCGCTCTGTGCGTGGGTTGTCGGAGTGATGACTGCGACCCGGGGGTGAGAGGGGTGCTCAGCACCCAGGGCCCGCCGCCATGGGCTCGACGGTGCCCACGGGCTCCCTGTAGCTTCGAGTCGAGGTCCCGCGAAGGGGCCAGAGCCAGGATGCCTCGCATGCCTCGCTGGGTGGCGCTACTGATTTCCGTGGTCCTCGTGGGCTGTAGCGGCACGATGCAGGGCGTTCGTTCCGGTACGGGCCAGGACCCGCTCAGGTTGGGGTCGCCAGTGGCGCCCATTGCCCAGTCCCCGCCGAGACCGCTCCAGGGAGTTGCTGGCGAGGGCTTGGGGAATGGCATTCCACGCGCCATGCTCCGGCTCGTGCCCCAAGGCGCCACGGCCGTGGCGGACGCAGGCTCTGTTGCCGCGACGGGAGAGGCCCTCGCCGGGTATTGAGGAATGCGAAAACAAAGACACAAGCCAGGGTCTTTTGTCAGGATTGTTCTCCCCGATGGCTCTTTCGGCTACGGAAGGCTGCTTGAATCACCGTATGCCGCCTTCTATCAACACAAGACCACGAGTCCGGATTTTGATCTGGATGGGATCGGCTCAAGACCCGTGCTCTTCAAGACGGCCGTCCGCCATCTGGCCCTGGATTCGTGGGAGATGATTGGATGGAGAGCGCTCGAGGAGCATCTGCGTCAGCCTCTCGTCCGGTTCATGCAGGACGTGGGAGACTTCCGTCGCTGCACGATTTTCGATACGGCTGGCAATAGCAGAACCGCCGAGCCCGAGGAGTGTGTCGGCCTCGAGCGAGCCGCTGTCTGGGAGCAGGATTCTATCGAGGAGCGCCTGCTCGATGCTCTCCTGGGGCGGCCCAATGCCGCTGAGGAGCACCTGAAGGTACGGCTGCGCTAGCAGGACGAGCGCACTTCTGAAGCGATGGGTCCCCCGGCGTGTTCCCGGGCTGCCCGGAGTGATGACTGCGACCCGGGGGCGAGAGGGGTGCTCAAGCCGCCGCGGCGGCCTCGAGCCCTTCCTTCAGCGTGAGAACGAAGCGCGCGCCGCCCCCGGGCCGGTTCTCCGCGGTGAGGGTCCCCCCGGCGCGGCAGACGTACTCGTGACAGAGCGCCAGCCCCAGCCCGGTGCCTTTTCCCGGTGGCTTGGTGGTGAAGAAGGGCTCGAAGAGCCGCGGCAGCGCCTCCGGGGGGATTCCCGTGCCGTTGTCCTCCACCTCCACCCGCACCCCGCCTTCCACCCGCCGGGCCCGGACCTCGATGCGGGCCCGGCGCGGGGGCACCGCCTCCTCCACCGCATCCGCCGCGTTGAGCAGCAGATTCACCAGCACCTGCACCAGGTGCCGCTGCCCCAGGCGCACCTCGGGCAGTCTGGGCGTGACGTCCACCACCACCTCCCCCAGGCTGCGCAGGCGGATCGACGCCAGCCGCCGGGCCTCCTCGATGGCCTCCGCCGCCGAGCCCTGCTCGGTGGACGCGGGGCCCTCCCGGGCGAAACGCCGCAGGTCCGTGACGATCTGCTGGATGCGCATCACGCCCTGCCGCGTCTCGTCCAGCAGCTCGCGCAGCTCCGCCTTGTCCGCGGGGCCCTCCGCGTCCAGTAACTCCCGCTCGAGGTAGTGAAGGTTGGACTTCACGAAGGCCAGGGGATTGTTCACCTCATGGGCGACGCCCGAGGCGAGCTGTCCCACCAGCACCAGCCGCTCCACCTCGGCGCGCTCGCGCTCGGCGCGCAGCCGGAGACGCTCGCTCTCGGCCAGTTGCTCCAGGGCGCTCAGCCGCTGCTCCTGTGCCACCTTCTCCGCCTCCCGGAGCCGCCGGTAGGTGCGCCCGCCGTAGAGGCCGAACGACCCGATGAAGCCAAACACGAGGGCTTGGGGCAGGAAGGCTCGCGGAGGGACTCCCGCCAGGAGGTTCAACACCACCACCGCGACCAGCATCCCACCGAGAGACACCAGCGTCGGCAGCCGGGAGTCCGGGGCGAACAGCGCGATGATGAGGGGGGCGCAGACGATCGACACGAAGAAGGGGCTCGCCGTTCCGCCGGTGAAGTGGATGATCACCGTGACCGCGGGGACGCACACCATCGCGGCCCCGGTGCCCGCCACCCAGGGGGCCAGCACTCCCTTGCCCACGCACACTCCGAGCAGCACGTAGCTCAGGCCCCAGAGCACCTGCACGAGCGCCAGCGTGGGGATCAGGGTGCCGGAGAGCAGCAGGCGCACGAGGGGGAGCGCCAGGAGCATGCACGCGGAGACGAAGAGGATCCTCCGCTTGACTCGGAGTTGGGCCTGGAGCGTGGTGTCATCTGCAAGCATCTCGGTGAACGCTGCCACGTCGCGCAGCACCCGCACGGTGACGCCCAGGACGCCGCTCCACGGGCCTATCCGGTTTAGGACACATGGGCGAAAGGGCCGATGGATGGGCCCTGGGTTTCGGCTCTCCCCAGCGGCTCGACACGGGCTTCAGGTGTAGACGTCTATACCTGGGGTGGGTTTTTGTGCTACATCAAGCAGGGTCATCAACACCTGAGGGATTCCACGCTCTGGAGGGCGTTTCATGGCACCTCGCCTGACCGGTGCGCTCTTGCTGCTGGCCCTTCTGTCCGCGTGCGGCGCCTCGCGCGTCGTGCGCCTCGAAGTGGCACAGGGCCAGTCCCTCCTCCACATCCCTCGTACGGGTGAGTCCAGGCCGGTGGAATGGGAGGAGGCGGAGTTCACGAAGGGCATGGCGAAGGAGGTCCGGCAGCAGAGGCCCTCGGCCCACCCCGAGAATGCCGCCCGGGAGTTGCTCGATGTCCCACCGCGCAGTGGCTGGTACGGGTACTCCGAGGCCGAAGGTGTCGTGTCTCTGGAAGGACAGCCCTCGGCTTCGCAGTGGGCCGCGGTGGACGTGCGATTGACCCGGGAATACCTGCGGCTCTGCGAAGCCATTGGAAGACCTGGGGACTGCCGCAAGGTGCTGATGAACAGCCCTGTCCTCACCGGGGATGGCCGCTACGCCCTCGCCATGTCCTTCGCCCTCGAAGAAGTCATTCCCGAGATGATGGATGCCTTCAAGGACATGGCCGACCCCGAGGCGGTCAAAGCGTCCATCCTCTGGACGATGACTCTCTACGCCGCGATGTGGATGGCGCCCGACCCGGTGTTCTCCAAGGGGCTGGCGACAGCCGTGACGGCCAGCTTCATCTGCTACGTCGGAGTGGACACCTTCTGGACGCTCATCCAGGGCTGGAGGCGGCTGGTGGAGGTCGCGGACCTGGCCATCTCCTTGTCGGAGCTTCGCGAGGCCGGGAAGAAGTACGGCAAGGTGATGGGGAAGAACGCGGCGCGGGCGTTTGCCCTGCTGCTCACGGCGGCCATCGGCCAGACAGCCACCAGCTTCTCGGCCAAGGCGCCCACACTGCCCGGTTCGGCTCGAGCGTCAGTCATGGGCGCGGGGCAGGCGGGCATCCAGCTGACGCAGGTGGCGCAGGTGGAAGCCGTGGCCGTGACCGCCGATGCGGTCACCATGGTCCTCGCGCCCAATGCGGTCGCCTCGACGGCGCAGAGCGTGCTCGGTGCGGCTTCCAGTCCAGTGGACGTGGAGGGGCCCGAGCACCACATCGCCACCGATAAGTGGGACAAGGCGACCCATAGCAGTGGTCCGTGGACCCCCCGGTTCCGGGAGCTCTTCGCGCGAGCCGGCATGTCTCTCAATGACCCAGCGAATAAAGTGCGCGTCCGTGGCCACAAGGGTCCTCATCCTGAGGAGTACCACCAGGAGATCTTTGATCTGCTGAGCGAGGCAATGCAGGGTTGCCGCAACGTTCAGCAGTGCGGTGACGTGCTGACGGGAGCGCTCCAGCGGCTGGGGCGCCTCGTTTCCACTCCCGGCACCAGGCTCAACAAGCTGGTGACCGAAGGCGCACCGGGCTAGGAGTCCCACCATGCCAGAGCGGTATTTCAGGCTGATGGATGATGTCAGTGTCCCCGGACGCTGGGAGTTGGGTGTCCCCTTGGATCCGCAGGGGCGAGAAGTGGATGACCCCTGGATGTTCAAGAACGGCGTCTCGGTACACGTCGATGGCCGTCTCGAGGTGCCCATCACGACTCGCGGCAGGCCGCTCGATTTCTCCCTCGCGGGAATCGGTGTTGCTCCTGTCGTCCACGTCAGGGTCGCCTCGCTTCTGAAGGAACTGGCTCCCGATGAGGTTCAACTGTTTCCGGTAGACATCGACGGACAGCCGGACCAGTTCTGCATCCTGAACGTCACCCGCACGGTGAAGTGCATCGACGACGAAGCGTCCGAGGAAGTGGAATATTGGACTCCAGAGGATGGCCGCCCCGAGAAGGTCGGGCAGTACCGGGGAGTTCACGGCATGCGAATCGATCCCACGAAGGTCGGTGACGCCAAGGTCTTCCGCACATGGGGGTGGACCATCGCTCTCATCGTCTCCGAGGAGATCAAGGAGGCCCTGGAGCGCATCGGGGCCACGGGGACGAAGTTCAAGGCGGTGTAACCGGTCACCGAGGCACGGACATGGTTCCTCTCTACCTGCTGGGATGTGGCTACACGTTGACGCGGCTGGCGCGCGAGGAGGCCCGGCGGGGACGCCCCGTGCGGGCGGTGACGCGCGACGAGACGCGCCGCGAGGAGTTGTCCCGCGAGGGCGTCCAGCTCCTCTCGCTGGACGAGGCCGTGGCGTCGTCGAAGGGCGCCCACGTGGTGATCTCCATTCCCCCGGAATCCGGGCTCGACGCCTCGCTGTCCGAGTCCCTGGCGCGCACCGGGCCCTCCCGCCTCGTCTATCTCTCCTCCACGGGGGTCTACGGTGGCGCGCGGGGCCACGTGGACGAGGACACGCCGGTGGACTCCACCTCCCCGAGGGCCCAGGGACGCCTCGAGGCGGAAGCGAGGTACCGCCCGCTCGGCGGAATCAGCCTGCGCATCGCGGGCATCTACGGTCCCGGCCGGGGCCTGCACGAGCGCATCCGTGCCGGCACGCTCCGCATCCCCGAGAGCGGGGGAGGCCGCATCTCCCGGGTGCACGTGGATGACCTCGCCGAGGCCATCCGGGTGGTGCTGGAGCGGGGTGAGCCGGGTGGGACGTACTGTGTGGCCGATGATCGGCCGGCGACCCAGGCGGAGACGGCCGCGTGGCTGTGCGCCCGGCTGGGGCTGCCCCTCCCACCCTCGGTGCCCCTGGCGTCACTGCACGAGTCCCTCCAGGGGGACCGGGCCATCTCCAATGCCCGGCTGAAGGCGCTGGGGTGGCGGCCTCGCTACCCGGATTTCATCGCGGGTTTTTCCGCCCTCCTGGACGCTGGCGGTTGAGCTGACAGGCGCGATTCCGGCTACTTACGAGGCCTCGCCACCTGTTTCACCCGGCTGACGCGGCGCGCGGTAACAGTTCGCGCTCGCTCCGGTGTTGAGGTGCGCGCAAGGCATGGAGGGACGACGTTGGCCATTGATGTGGAAGCCTGCTACCGCCGGTATGGACCGATGGTGCTCCGGCGCTGCCGCTTCCTCCTGCGCGACGAGGAGCGGGCGGTGGATGCCATGCACGACGTCTTCGTCCAGCTGCTCGACCACCAGGAAGAGTTGAAGCAGACGGCCCCCTCCAGCCTGCTGCACCGCATGGCGACGAATGTGTGCCTCAACCGGATGCGCTCGGCGCGCCGGCGCCCGGCGGACTCGGACGAGGAGCTGCTGGTGCGCATCGCCTCGCTGGAGGACATGGAGGCCCGCACGGGAGCGGCGGCGGTGCTGGACAGGCTCTTCGGCCGGGAGCAGGTGTCCACACGCACCATCGCCGTGCTGCACCTGGTGGACGGGATGACGTACGAGGAGGTGGCCCGGGAGGTGGGCCTCTCCGTCTCCGGTGTCCGCAAGCGCCTGCGCACGTTGCGCGCCCACCTGCAGGAACTGGAGGCCGCCTGACATGGCCCACCGCACGCCCGATTGGTTGTTGGAGCGCATCGCCCTGGGAGAGCTGCCCCCCGAGGAGCTCGCCGCCGCCCGCGCGCGGCTGGCCGCGGAGCCCGGTGGACTCGAGCGCCTCGCCAGGTTGGAGGCCGATGACGGCGCCACGCTGGCCAGGTTCCCGCCGTCCCAGGCCGCCGCCGAGGTCGCGCGCCGCCGCCGCGTCGTGGAGGCCTCCCGCTCCCTGTCCACCTCCAGCCCTCCGCGCCGCTGGCTGCCAGCCGTCGCGCTGGGCGCGCCCGTGGCCGCGGGGCTCGCGCTGCTGATGCTCTTCTCCCAGCGGGAGCTGCCCGAGGAGTCCCGGCCCCAGCAGGCGGTGTTGCTGGAGACGACGCGCACCAAAGGCCTGGAGCCAAAGCTCCTCATCCACCGCCAGACGGCGGGGGCGCCCGAGCCGCTCACGGACTCGGCCCGGGTGCGTCCGGGGGACGTGTTGCAGCTCAGCTACGTGTCCGGAGGCCGGCCCCATGGAGCGGTGCTGTCCATCGATGGCCGTGGCTCCGTCACGCTCCACGCCCCGGAGTCGCCCACCGGCCCGCTCGAGCTGAAGGGTGGCACGGTGCCTCTGCCCAGTGCCTACGAGCTGGACGACGCCCCCGCCTTCGAGCGCTTCTTCTTCATCACCAGCGACGAGCCCTTCGACGTGAACGCGCTGATGGAATCGGCCCGCGAGCTGGCACGCGATCCCGAGCGTGCGCGCCGCGAGCCACTGCCCCTGCCGCCGCCGCTTTCGCAGTCCTCGCTCACCCTGGAGAAGGAGCCCGGAGCCTGACGCATCGCGTGGTGCGTCAGGGCAGAAGATGGGCTTTCCGCCCGGAGAAGCCGGGCGCCAGGTGGAGCCGTGGTCCGGACAACGGAGGGGCGCGGTGCCTGCCGTTTCAGGGTTCTCGGCGAGCCCCCCGGCCTGTCACGCTCGTGGGTCCCGGCTGTAGAATGAAGGACCGGGAACTCGGGCCGGCATGTGGGCCGGCGAGAAGGGGCCTTATGTCCACGCTGTTAGCGGCATTCAACGAGGGCGTCAGCCACTCGATGTCTGGCAACCACGAGGCCGCGCTCAAGGTGTTCGATCGCGTGCTGTCCCAGGATCCCAGCCACGTGCTGGCGCTGAGCGCCAAGGGATCCTCGCTCACGAGTCTGGGCCGTCCGCGCGAGGCGCTGAAGTGCTTCGAGCGCGCCATCGACCTGGACCCCGAGACGGCTGAGCACTACCGCAACGCGGCCATCTGCCAGTTGGAGCTGGACGAGCCGGAGGCGGCGAGGTCCCTGCTGGAAGAGGCCTTGCAACTCAACACCGAGTTGGCCTGGCGCGAGGCGACGGCTGTGGAGATCGCCAACCTGGGTGAGGCGCTGCTGACGGAGTCGGGCAAGCACCGCACGCGGGGCATCGGGCTGACGGGCAAGGCGCGTTACCGGCACGCGCGCCACGTGTTGGAGATGGCGCTGGAGCTGTACCCGGCGCTGACGGAGGCGGCCCGGGCCCTGGCGGACGTCTGGGCCCACCTCGGGGACACCGAGAAGCGCGATCAATACACCCAGCTCGCGGGCCGGCTGCTGCGCTCCTCCGCGGGCTGACCTGCTTCCCCGCTCAAAGCGGGCGCCACATGAGGTAGTGCGGGCCGATGCCGGGTAGCTCGAACTCGGCCCCCTCCACGGCGAAGCCCAGCCGCTTGTAGAAGCCCGAGGCCGTCGTGCGCGCGTTGCACCACAGCCGGGTGCCGCCCTGACTCGCCGCGTGATCGATGCAAGCCTGGAGCAGGGCCGCGCCGTAGCCCCTGCCCTGATCCGAGGCGAGCACCGCCATGCCCCGCAGGCGCCACTCGGTGGTGGACTTCGTGCCCGGCCGGGGCTCCCGGTAGAGCGAGGCCACCCCGTGCTGCTGGTCCCCCACGTACAACGCCAGGTGGACGGTGTCCGGGGCGTCATCGCCCGGGTAGATGAGTTCCTCGGGCCGCTGGTGCGGGCGGAGCACGACGTGGCGGAGGTAGCGGGTCTCGGCGGCGGGAATCTGTCGGAGCTCGTACGGGGCCATGGCGCGGGGGATTCTCCCGGAGGGGCCGGAAAATAGGGGGAAAATTCAGCGGTATGCCGCCCGGGCGCCTCGCGCGTCCTCCTTTCTGGAAACCGGGCAACGAGGTCCAACCTTGAAGGGCACCGCCGTCATGGACGAGACGCCGATGGAAGCGAGGGGCAACCCCCTCGACTTCGACGCGCTCGTGGAGGGGGAGCAGGCGGCCCTCCTGCGCCTGGCGCGCCGGCTCGTCTGGGACGGGGAGGAGGCGAGGGACCTGGTGCAGTCCACCCTGGCCGACGCCTACGAGAAGCGCCACACCCTGAGGGACCCGAGGGCGGGCCCGGCCTGGCTGCGGCGCATTCTCGTCTCGCGGGCCATGGGCCACCTGCGCCGACGCCGGGTGTGGAACCTCGTGCGCGAGGTGTTGGACCTGGGCCCCGCCCCGCAGCCCTCGCCCGAGGAGCGCTTCGCCGGTGCCGAGCGCTGGCGCGCCTTCGGCCGGGCCCTGCGCACGCTCCCAGCCCAGCAGGCCACGGCCTTCTCCCTCCGCTACCTGGAGGGGCTCGAGCTCGATGACATCGCCGATGCCATGAACATCGGCCGCGGCACCGTCCGCATCCACCTGTACCGGGCGCTGCGGAAGCTCAAGGCCGCTGACGCGCTCCAAGGAGACACCCCATGAGTTGCCAGGACTTCGCCGCGGCCCTCGTGGACGAGCGCCTGCCCAGGCCTCCCGGCCTCCAGGCCCACCTGGAGCAGTGCGCCGCGTGCCGCGCGCTCGCCGGCCTCCACGCCTCCGCCACTTCGCTGCGTCTGCCGGACCCGCCGGTACCGGCCCTCATTCCGCGCGAGGCCATTCTCGGCGAGGTGCGCCGACGCCAGCACCGCCGCCGCTCGGTGGCCGGTGCCGGCGCCATCGCCGCGGTGGTGGCCCTGGTGCTGCTCGTCGCGCCCCGGGTGAGGACGCCGGTGCCCATCGAGGCCGAGCCGGTGGTGGGGGGCCCCATCGAGGGCTCCCTGCGAGCGGGGGAGCCCGTGGTGGAGGCGCCGGTGGGGCAGGGGAGTGAAGCCGTCCCGCTCGAGGTGCTGTTCGACGAGGTGCACGGCTACACGCGCACCCACCCGAGCGTCGAGGACGAGACGTACGCGCCTTTCGGAGTGCTCGCCGCGTGGGTGCGCCCACCGGATGTCACGGCGCTCGACTCGGAGCCCTTCCAGACGGCCCTCGCGGCCTTCCATGTGTCGCAGTCCCGCTGAGCCGAAGTGAAAGGAGCAGAACCATGATGAAGAAGCTGCTGTGTGCCCTCGTGGTCCTCACCGCGGTGCCCGCCCTCGCGCAGGACCATCAGGAGGACGTGCGCGTCCGGATGCACGGGCCGGGCGCGGCGCCGATGCCGCCCAGGCCCCCGCTGCCGCCGCTGCCTCCCGAGCCGCCGATGGCACCGCCGTCCTACGGAATTCCGGCGGACGTGGCGGCGAAGATCGGCCTGCCGCAGAACCTCGTGCAAAAGGTGCAGGATCTGAGCTTCGAGGCCAATGAGGCGCTGATCGGCCTGGAGGCGGACCTCAAGCGGGCCCAACTGGTGCTGGAGAAGGAGCTGCGCCAGCCGGCCCCGAACGAGGGAACGGTGAAGGACCTGGTGGAGAAGGTGGGCCGCGCGGAGACGGCGGTGCGCCAGAACCGGGTGGGGCTGATGCTGGCCATCAAGAAGACACTGGGCCCCGACTACTGGCAGAAGCTGGAGGCGGAGATGGGTCCCATGGGCATGGGTGGCATGCAGCGCCGGTTCCACATCCAGCGGCGCCTCGAGGCCCCGCGCGGCGTTCCGGGCGCTCCCGCGGTTCCCGGGCAGGAGCGCGAGGAGCCCAAGCGCTAGGGTCGCTTCCCCGGAGTGCCGACGAGCCCACACTCGGCCCCGCCGTCCCCTTCCATCTCCCGGCCGAGTGTCCATGGTGCCGGGCATGGAAGCAGACAAGAAGCACCAGTTGGACGCGGATGCGGCCCAGCTCCAGCAGTTGGGGTACGCGCAGCAGCTGTTGCGTGACATGGGCGGCTTCTCCAACTTCGCCGTCTCCTTCTCCATCATCTCCATCCTCACCGGAGCGGTAACGCTCTACGGCCATGGCCTGCGCTTTGGCGGGCCCTTCGTCATGACGGTGGGGTGGCCGTTGGTGGCGGTGATGACGCTGTTCGTGGCGGCGAGCCTGGCGCAGCTCGCCTCCTCGTTCCCCACGGCGGGAGCGCTCTACCACTGGTCGGCGATGCTGGGAGGCCCGCGGGTGGGCTTCTTCACGGCGTGGCTCAACACCATCGGCCAGTTCGCCATCACCGCGGGCATCGACTACGGGCTGGCGGAGTTCCTGGTGGACATGCTCGGGTGGCCGCGGGAGCGGGGCTATGTGCTGCCGGTCTACGCGGCCATCCTGTTGTCGCACGCGGTGCTCAACCACGTGGGCGTGCGCGCGGTGGCGCTGCTCAACAACGTGTCGGCCTGGTACCACGTGGCGGGCGTGGCGGTGGTGATTGGGGCGCTGGTGGCCTTCGCACCCCGGCAGGACGCGGCCTTCCTGCTCACGCGCTTCTCCTCGGAGAGCAACGTCTACACGTACGGCTTCCTCATCGGCCTCCTGCAGGCGCAGTGGACGTTCACCGGCTATGACGCCAGCGCCCACGTGTCGGAGGAGACGATGGACCCCACGCGCAACGCGCCCTGGGGCATCTTCCTGTCGGTGGCGGTGAGCGCGGTGGTGGGCTACGCGCTGCTGGTGGGGGTGACGCTGGCGATCGGGAACCTGCCGGAGGCGGCCGCCGCGCCCAACCCCTTCCTGTACGTGCTGCGCGAGTCGCTCGGGCCCGCGCTGGGCGGGGCGCTGGTGTGGATTGCCATCGGGGCCATGTGGTTCTGCGGGCTGTCCTCGGTGACGTCCAACTCGCGCATGCTCTTCGCGTTCGCGCGGGATGGGGGGCTGCCGGGCTCGGCGCACCTGGCGAGTGTGTCTCCGCGCTTCCGCAGCCCGCACGTGGCCATCTGGGTGTCGGTGGCGGCGGCCTTCGGGGTGGCCATCTGGAGCGGGGCCTACGCGGCCATGGTGGCGCTCAGCACGCTGGCCCTCTACGCCTCGTACGCACTGCCCATCTGGGTGGGCCTGCGGGCGAGGCGCAACGGGACATGGTCGCACCGGGGGCCGTGGGACCTGGGGCGCTTCTCCACGCTGGTGAACGGGGTGGCGCTCGGCTGGTGCGCGGTGGTGATGGTGCTGTTCGTCCTCCCGCCCAACCAGTTGGCGGGGTACACCTTCGCGGGCGCCCTGGCCCTGTTGATTGTCTACTGGGCGGCATCGCAGCGGCACACCTTCGTTGGACCCAAGGTGACATTGCTGGCTCCGACCCCACTCCAGGCGGGTTCCGCGAAATGAGATCTGCTAGGACGCGTTCCAAGGTCCTTTCTTCTGGAGTGGCACACGTATGAGCAAGCGGCAGCAATCCGATTCCTCCGAGCTGGTCAGCGCCGCGGCCTCCATCGAGGAGGAGCTGCGCAAGTTCGAGTCGCTGGCGGAGGAAGTGCGCACGGGCACGATGAAGTCGCAGAAGAACCTGGAGAAGATGGGCAAGCTGCTGACCCAGGTGGCGGACTGCGACGAGCGGATGGTGGGGCACATGCGCACGCTGCTGGGGGTGCTCAACGGGTGGAGGGATCGCCAGCAGGCGTTGGCGTCCGAGGTGAACGAGCGGGCGCTGGAGCTGCAGGAGCGCACGAAGGTGTACCAGTCGCTGATGGAGCGCTTCGGCGAGTTGGGGCAGCAGGCGGCGTCGCTGAGCTCGCAGATGCACCAGGTGGCGGGGATGACGCAGCAGGGGCAGGCGATGAAGACGGAGGAAGTCATCGCCTCACTGCAGGCGGTGAACGAGCGGATGACGGAAGTGGCGGAAGGGGCGGGGAAGCTGGCGAGCGACGCGCAGGCACAGGACTTCGTGGACGTGTCGCGCGATGCCGAGTCCCTGCGTCAGCAGCTCCTGTCGGCGCGCAACCGGGCGAACCTGTTGCAGCAGAAGCTGCACTCGGCGAACGCCTGAGCCAATCACCCGGCGCCCATCACCAGGCGCCAATCACCAGGCGCCAATCACCAGGCGCCAATCACCCTCGCCAATATCCCCTCTCCCCTCGGGAGAGGGACGGGGTGAGGGTGCCCGGCTCCAGGGTTGAATCCGTCACCCGCCGGTCTGTGTACCAGGCTGTGCTGGAGGCTCGGGCTCCTTGTGGAACATCTGGGCGAGGAGCCGCTCCGCCGCATCCGCGAGCAGATCGCGCTCCAGGCGGATTTCCTCACCGAAGAAGCGCTTGCCCACGGAGGAATCGAGCACGTGGGTGGCGAGCAGCGCAAACGCGGCCGCCTCGTCGAATGAGGTCTCGGAGGCCAGCACACGCTTGCCGGGTTGGAGATCCTCCTGGTCGAAGCGGCCCTCCCAGTTCTCGCCGAGGGTGACGGAGAAGTACTGTACGGCCACGTTGCCGGGGCGGGCGGTGTGCGAAACCGCGACCACGGCGCGCAGCTGGGAGAGCTCCTCCGGGGTCATCTGCTGTTTCCAGGCCTCGACGGTGGCATGCATGGTCTCGATCTGGTCGCGAGCGGCTTCCTCGGCATTGCGGAGGATGTCCGGGACCTGGGCGCGGGTGAAGGCGGAGAGGGCCTCGGTCGTGACGCTGCCCTGCGCGAGCACCTGCTCGAGGATCGCGGATGACGCATCGAGGATGCGGCGTTGGCGCGCACTCTGCTCCTGGGAGAACCCGCGGCGCTCGAGGCTCTCCGAGGCCGAGGCAATGAGCCGCCGGATGTCGGAGAGCCGGCCGCGCAGGGCCGCGTCGATCGCGCCGCGCTGGCCCGAGAGCAGCACATGGAGCGCGAGGGGGATATGGGTGACGACCTTGAGCTCGTGGTAGCGCCGGGTGCGCGCGGGCCCCACGACGCGCTGGCCGCCACGCCGGAGGATGAGCAGGTCGTCGATCTGGGCGATGACGGGGCCCATGTTGGCGAGGACGGCATCGCGGCGAGCGGCGTAGGCCTCACGGAAGGCCGTGTTGAGGGCGAAGAGCGGATCAGCGGGCTCCAGCGCGGCGGGGGTGCTCGGTGGGGCGGAATCAGCGGGGCCTTCAGCCATACGGTCACCGTAGCGCAGGGCACGTGGAGACGTGGGGGGCCCCGGTCAGGACGTGCTTCCTGCGTGACAGGTGGAGGGCTCAGCGCGCCCGGGGCAGCTTCGTCCCGCTCATTTCGAGGATGCGCTTGAAGTGCTCGGGAGTCACCGAGGCCACGCTCAGCCGGCTCCGGGTGATGAGCGGGAACTCCTTCAAATCGCGCGTGGCCTTGACGGTGGCGAGCGTCACCGGCTCCTTCAGGGCCACCACGGGGCCCACGGTGACGGAGGCCCAGTCCTCACCGGGCGCGGTCGGGTCCTCCCCCGGCTCGGTGAGCACGCGGGCCACGGCCACCACGGCCTTGCCTTCGTTCGAGTGGTAGTAGAGGCACAGGTCCCCGGGCTTCATGGCCCGGAGGTTGTTGCGAGCCTCGAAGCTGCGCACGCCCGTCCACTCCGTCCTGCCGTCCTTCTCCAACTGGGCGTAGGCGTAGACGGAGGGCTCGCTCTTGATCAGCCAGTACTGGGGTTTCGCCATGGCGGTGCTAGATAGCAGGCCCATGGCCATCCAGGGATACGACGCACTCGACGCCACCGCTCTCGCCGAGCGGGTCCGCAAGAAGGAGCTCCATCCGACCGAGCTGGTGGAGGAGGCCATCTCGCGCATCGAGGCCGTCAACCCGAAGCTCAACGCCGTGGTCCACAAGATGTACGAGCAGGCGCGCAAGGCCTCCACGGGTCCGCTCCCCGAGGGGCCCTTCTCCGGGGTGCCCTTCCTGGTGAAGGACCTCGACGGCTATCTGGCGGGCGAGCCCTACGCGGGCGGGTGCCGGGCGCTGGTGGGCTTCGTCCCGGACCACGACTCGGAGCTGATGGCCCGCTTCCGGCGCGCGGGCGTCATCTTCGTGGGCAAGACGGCCACGCCCGAGCTGGGCATCCTCGGCGTCACCGAGACGGCGCTGAATGGGCCGACGCGCAACCCCTGGAACCCGGAGCACACGCCGGGCGGCTCCAGCGGAGGCTCGGCGGCGTGCGTGGCGGCCCGGGTGGTGCCCATGGCTCACGGTGGCGATGGGGGAGGCTCCATCCGCATCCCCGCGTCCGCCTGTGGCCTCTTCGGGCTCAAGCCCACCCGCGCTCGCAATCCACTGGGTCCGGACGTGGGGGAAGGGTGGGGTGGCTTCGTCCAGCAGCACGTGCTGACCCGCAGCGTGCGGGACAGCGCCGCGATGCTCGATGCGACCCACGGGACGGATCCGGGCGCTCCCTATGCGGCGCCGCCGCCCGCGCGGCCCTTCCTCCAGGAGGTGGGCACCGCGCCCGGCCGCCTGCGCATCGCTTTCTCCACCGGCTCGCTCTTCGGCAAGTACGTGCACCCGGACTGCAAGGCGGCCGTCCAGGACGCGGCGAAGCTGTGCCAGGAGCTGGGACACGAAGTCATCGAGGACGCCCCGCGCTTCGACCGCGAGGCGCTGGTGCGCGCCTACCTGGTGAACGTCGCGGCCAACGTGACGGTGCAGCTGGAGGAGATCGGCCAGCAGATGGGCAAGACCGTGGGCGCCACCGACGTCGAGCCGTCCACCTGGGCGCTCGCGCAGCTCGGCACCATCCTCACCGCGGCCGATCTGCAGCGCGCGCGTAACGCCATGCACCACGCCAGCCGGATGATGGCGGCCTTCCACGAGCGGTACGATCTCTTCCTGGATGCGACGCTCGCGTACCCGCCGGTGCGCGTCGGGGAGCTGGCGCTCAAGCCCGTCGAGCTCGCCGCGCTGGCCGTGCTGC
>DASQMW010000133.1:0-21008 GCA_035645295.1 Archangium sp. | reverse complement strand
GGTACGAGCCCTACCTCTCGCTCTTCGAGCAGCATGGAATTCATACAGGAACGCAGGGACCGGGACAGGTCTCTGGTTCGGAGGCTGATCATGGGGGAAACGGTGTTTTTCCGGTTGCTCAACGCTGACGATAAGGCGACGGCGCTCGCTAATGAGATTGATCTCTTGGCAAATCCAGTCGCAGAAAAGGGAGTGGCTGCCGCAGAGCGTACTTTCAAAGTACTGCCGCGCATTTTTCGAGAAATCCCCAGTAGCCCTTTCGCTTATTGGGCGAGCAAGAGCGTGCGGAGGCTTTTTCATGAACTGCCTCCATTTGAAAATCAAGGGCGCACTACCAAGGTGGGAATGGGAACGCTCAATGATTTCCGTTTTGTTAGATGTTGGTGGGAAATTGGCCCAGGAGGATTGCATCAAGAGTGGAAACCCTTTGTGAGTGGTGGGAAGTTCTCAAGATTCTACTCTGATGTTCCCCTTGTGGTTGACTGGGTTTCAGAGGGTAATGAGCTAAAGACGTATGTTGAGGCAAAGGTCGGAAGCGCGAGTCGCAAGATTCAAGCTCAAGAATTCTATTTTAGAGCAGGTCTAACATGGCCTCTGCGAGGAATTTCCTATTCGGCCCAAGCGGTTCCCGCTGGATGCATCTTCAGCGTCGCCGGAAAGATGGCTTTTGTCCCTACTGAGCAACTCACTGCCTATCTCGGCCTGTTCAACTCTTCTATTTTCGATCTTCTGATTGGCCTGTTTGCAGGCAAGGTCGGTGGAGTTCAGTACGAGGCTGGATTGCTGCAGAAGCTGCCTGTAATGGTGTTTTCCCCAGAGCAAGCGGATGTCCTCAGAAGAATCGCCAGTAACGGTTGGTCAATGAGCCGCTCTTTGGACACAGTTCAGGAGAGATCCCATTCGTTCAACTTGCCGGCACTCCTGTCAGTCGAAGGCAATAGCCTAGTCGAACGAAGGGCCGCATGGGCTCGTCAAGTACGCGAGGTGGAAAATAATCTAGCAAACCTGCAAGAAGACCTGGATAATTACTGCTTTGCGCTATACGGGCTCAAGACGGAGGAGTGGGAGAAAGTGAAGGCGTCTGCAGGTCGCTCTGTGGGTTCTGAGGAGGGCCGCGACACCGGCGATGAGCAAGATGATGAGGATTCAGATGGACAGCCTGTAACGTTGCATCTTGCCGAGCGGTTGATTTCCTATGCTGTCGGCATATGTATGGGGCGTTGGGACATTCGGCTGGCGGTCAATGCTCAATCCAAGCCTGATGCTCATGATCCTTTTGCACTACTTCCCGTATGCAGTCCTGGGATGCTCCAGGCGCTTGACGGTCATCGGCTTGCGCATGCGCCCGACGACTACCCATTGAGAATCGCCGCAAACAGCATTCTCGTAGATGATCCCGGACATTCCAGCGACATCGGTGCGGCTATGGGACGTGTATTTGATGTTCTTTTCGCCCGGAATGCGGAGGCCCGCTGGCAGGAAGCCGGCGAAATGCTCGGCATCTCCAATGGCAAGACCGAGGATTGGTTGCGCAAGGATTTCTTTGTCTTTCACATCAAGGAGTACTCGCGCAGCCGCCGCAAGGCGCCCATCTACTGGCAGCTCGCGACACCCTCGGCGCGCTACTCGGTCTGGCTGTACCTGCCCCGCCTCACGCGCGATACCCTCTTCACCGTGCTGGACCTCGTGAAATCCAAGCTCCTGCACGAAGAGCGCCAGCTTGAGACACTGCGGCGGGACGCTGGCCGCGCTCCCTCGGTCTCCCAGCGCAGGGAACTCGACGCGCAGGAGTCCTTCGTCGACGAACTCCGCACCTTCCGCGAGGAGGTGGCGCGCGTCGCTCCCCTATGGAATCCCCACCTCGACGATGGTGTCCTCATCAACTTCGCCCCCCTCTGGCGTCTCGTGCCGCAGCACCGCACGTGGCAGAAGGAGTGCAAAAGTTGCTGGGAGAAGTTGGCGGATGCGGAAGGAGAGTACGACTGGTCCCACCTCGCCATGCACCTGTGGCCCGAGCGGGTGGTTCCGAAGTGCCGCGAGGACCGTAGTCTCGCCATCGCCCACGGCCTGGAGGATGTCTTCTGGGAGGAGGACGATGACGGCAAGTGGAAGCCACGCACCGAGCCGACGAAGCCCATCGACGACCTGGTCCAGGAGCGGACCTCCGCGGCGGTGCGGACCGCCCGCGACAGCCTGTTGTCCGCCGGTACTCCCGTCACCGCGCCCCGCCGCACCTCCACCCCGCGCACCCGGAAGACCCGAAGTCCCTGATGCCGGCCCAGTTCCCACCTGAAAGGTGGGCTTCAAATTCCGTGTCTTCGCAGGTAACATCCGCTACTGCCGCTACCACGCGCCACCAGGGCACTGCCCCCGAGGAATCCTGATGCACCCGCTCCACCAGTACCTGTGCAAGCAGCTTGGCGAGCGGCTCGCCCGTGACCGCGTCGTCGTCTGGTACGACACGGCAAGGGAGTTCCAGCCGTTCATCACCGAGCTGCGCGGAAGCACGGACGAGCCCCCCAAGCCCATTCCCCCCGTCTGCTCCATCACCCTCGAGGGCAAGACCGTCCGCCTCGTGGAGTTCGAGGGCTCCTTCTTTGGTGTGCGGGCCGCCGTCGAGCCCCTCGTCTCCGCGGAGCTTCCCGAGCCGCTCCTCATCTACGTGCCGGGCGTCGAGTACGTCGAGAAGAACTCCGTCCTCCTGGAGCTGGAGAAGGCCGGACACCACTTCGAGCGGGAGTTGCACAAGGTGGCGCGCAACGTCCTGCGCCAGCACCACGAGGACGCGGACATCGACCGGCTGCTCCCTCCGCAGCTCGGTTACGCCGACATCGCCCGCCTTGTCGCTCAGGGAGGACAGGCCGCGCCCGTCTCCCTGCTGCGCACCGTGCTCCCGGAGGCCGGGGCCACGCCCGAGCAGCTCCTGGCGGCCTGGCTCGCCGACGAGGCCCGGGACTCCCAGCTCCAGGCCAAGGGCGCGGAACCGGAGCTGCGGGAGCTTCTCCAGACGTGGTTGGGCCTGGAACCGCCAGCGGAGGCCCCGCTCGCCCGGCTGCGCGCCATCACCGTGCGCTTCGTCCTGGGGGGAGAGTTCCGGGAGGATCTTCGGGGCGTGCCCGTCCCTTCCAGCGTCGCGTCCGTCCCCCGGCCGCGCACGGACGAGCAGATGGCCGCCCTGCGGCGCGTGGCGGTCGCGATGCGCACGCACCATGCCGAGGCCTACACCTCCCAGGCCGACAAGGTGGAGGCGGAGCTGGGGCTGGCGGGCCTGGAGCTTCCCGCCGAGGCGCTCGGCTCCATCGACACCTTCCGCTTCGAGGAGCGCGTCCTGCTGCGGCACTGCGGCGAGCTGCTCGTGCGGGGTGAGGCGGCCGGGGCCCTGAAGCTCGTCACCGGGCGGGCGCGCAGCTTCTGGCTGGACCGGGACGTGGAGCGCAAGGCGCAGTGGGAGGCCTGCCGGCGCATCGCGGAGCTGAGCCTCCTGACCACCGAGACGCGCAAGGCGCTCGCCTCCGTGGGCAGGGAGGCGGGAGCCTGGCTCGCCGCCTACACGGCGGAGGGAGGCTGGCACCGGATGGATCAGGCGCAGCGGCGGCTCGAGGCCTTCGTGGCCAGCATGGACGAGGACCCCGAGGCCGAGCGCGCGCTCGCGCTGGTGCGGCGGGCCTATGAGGAGACCTGCACGCAGATGGCGGAGGGCTTCACCGAGGCGCTCCGACGCGCCCAGTGGCAGCTCCCCGGCGTGCTCACCCAGACGGCCGTGTACGGCTCCGTGGTGAGCGAGCGCCCCCGTCCCGTGGCCTACCTCTTCGTGGATGCCCTCCGCTACGAGATGGGGCTGGAGCTGGCGGGCCGGCTGACACAGGCGCTGGACCTCTCCCTTCGTCCCGCCGTGGCCTCGCTACCCACCATCACCCAGGTGGGCATGGCGGCCCTGCTGCCCGGGGCGTCCGCCAGCTTCGACGTGGTGGCGCAGCAGGGCCGGCTCGGGGCCCGCATCGACGGGACCTTCCTGCCGGACCTCGCCGCCCGCAAGAAGCTCCTCGAGGCCCGCGTGCCGGGCTCCCGGGACTTCGTCCTCGACAAGCTGCTGCGGATAACGGCCCCCAAGCTCGCCCAGCAGTTGGAGGGGGCCACGCTCGTCGTCGTGCGCTCGCAGGACATCGACCGTGCGGGCGAGGACGGCGCCACCCTCACCGCGCGGCAGACGATGGACACCGTTATCGACAACCTGGCGCGCGCGGTGCGCAAGCTGGCCGCGGCCGGCATCGAGCACTTCGTCCTCAGCGCGGACCATGGCCACCACTTCGCCGCCGAGCCCAAGGACGAGTCCATGCGCATCGAGGCGCCCGGTGGGGACACGGTGGAACTCCACCGGCGGTGCTGGGCGGGCCGCGGGGGGACGACGCCGCCCGGCTGCGTGCGGGTGACGGGGGCGGAGCTCGGCTATGCCACGGACCTGGACTTCGTCTTCCCCGTCGGCACCGGCGTCTTCCGCGCGGGAGGCGACCTGGCCTTCCACCACGGCGGCCCGAGCCTCCAGGAACTGCTCGTCCCCGTGCTCTCCTTCCGGATGGAGCCTCGCCGGGCCATCGCCAAGGCGGAGAAGGGCCTGCTGTCCGCCAGCGGCCTTCCCGCCTCCATCACCAACCGCATCTTCATCGTGGCGCTGGAGGTGGGAGGCACCAACCTGAGCCTGCTCGCGGAGGCCGGGCTCCTGGTGCGTCCGCTGCTGATGTCCGGGGACCGGGCCGTGGGGGCCGCGGAAATGGCCGACGGGGCAGCGCTGGACCGGGCCACCGGCTGCGTAAGGCTCCCGGCGAGGGGTCGCGCCACCGTGGGGTTTCTCCTCAAGGACGACACCGTGGACAAGCTTCGCGTGGTGGTCCAGGACCCGAACACCGACGCCATCCTCTTCCAGTCCGCGGACCTCCCCGTCCGCCTGGGGATTTGAACCATGACGACGCCGATGCGGGATGCGCTCGACGACAAGGCGAACCGGCTCTTCGCGGGCAAGGTCGTCCGCAAGGATCTGGTCCGCACGGTGAAGGTGGGCGCCAACGTGCCCGTCTTCGTGCTGGAGTTCCTCCTGGGCAAGTACTGCGCGTCTTCCGACGAGATGGCCATCCAGATGGGCCTTCAGGTCGTCAACGACACGCTCGCCAACCACTACATCCGCCCGGACGAGTCCACCAAGGCGCAGAGCCGCGTCAAGGAGTCGGGCCGCTACACCTTCATCGACAAGGTGAAGGTGCGCCTGGTGGACTCCGACTACTGGGCCGAGGCGACGAACTTCGGCAACAAGCACCTCCACATCCCCACCCATTACGTCCGCGAGTACGAGCGGCTGCTCACGGGCGGCGTCTGGGCCCAGTTGGACCTGCGCTTCGAGTACGACGAGGAAGCCCGCGGCAAGTATCCGTTCTGGATAGACAAGCTCACCCCCATCCAGATTGCCACCTTCGATCTGGAGGAGTACCGGCGCGCACGCCGGGAGTTCACCTCGGAGGAGTGGGTGGATCTCATCGTGCGCAGCATGGGCTATGAGCCCGGCGAGATGACGCGCCGGCTCAAGCTCCTCTTCCTCACCCGGCTGGTGGCGCTCGCCGAGCGCAACTACAACCTGGTGGAGCTCGGCCCCCGCGGCACGGGCAAGAGCTACGTGGTGCAGGAGGTCTCCCCCTACTCGGCGCTCCTCACCGGGCCCACCACGGTGGCCAACCTCTTCGGCCACATGCAGGGCAAGCAGAAGGGGATGGTGCAAATCTGGGACGTGGTGGGCTTCGACGAGGTGGCGGACCTCCAGAAGATGCCCAAGGAGGTCATCACCACGATGAAGACCTTCTGCGAGTCCGGCACCTACCAGCGCGGCCAGGAGGCCGCCTCGGGTGATGCCAGCATCGCGCTTTTCGGCAATACGAACCAGCCCATCGACGTGATGGTGCAGACGGGCCATCTCTTCGCGCCCATGCCGGACGTCATCCGCGATGACATGGCCTTCATCGACCGGCTGCACTTCTACCTCCCTGGCTGGGAGGTACCGAAGATGCGCAACGAGTTCTTCACCCACCATTACGGCTTCGTCGTGGACTACCTCGCGGAAGCGCTGCGCGAGCTGCGCAAGCACAACTTCACCGAGGTCATTGATCGTCACTTCTCACTCGGGACTCACCTGAACGCGCGCGACAGGAAAGCGGTGCGCAAGACGGTCTCGGGTTTGATGAAGGTCATCTACCCGCATGGTGAGGTGAGCGCGGAGGAACTGGCCGAGTTGCTCGAGCTGGCATTGGAGGGACGCCGCCGGGTCAAGGAGCAGCTCAAGAAGATGGGCTCCTTCGAGTACCACCAGACCTCTTTCAGCTACTCGCGCATCGACTCCGGCGAGGAGCACTTCATCGGTGTTCCGGAGCAAGGGGGGAGGGATCTCATCTCGCAGGATCCACTTCCTCCGGGTAGCGTGTACACGGCGAGCGTCAATGCCGAGGGCACGGTGGGGCTCTTCCGTGTGGAGCTGAGCCTGTCCTCGGGAACGGGAAAGCTGAGGGCGGCGGGTGGGATTGGAGGAGCGACACGCGAATCCATCCAGCGGGCGTTCAGCTACCTGCTCTCCAATAAGTCCCAGCTCGGGCTGGCTCGGGAACTCGACACTTCGGACATCCACGTCGAGGTCATCGACCTGCTCAACAACCGGACCGAGGGAGAGGTGGGCATTGCGTTCTTCGTGGCGTGCTATTCCGCGCTCAGGAGGGCGGCGCCGAGTGCGGGGCTGCTCATCCTCGGGGACATGAGCGTGACGGGAAACATCAAGCCCATGCGCTCGCTCGTCGAGCCGTTGCAGGTGGCCAGGGACAACGGGGCCCGTCGCGCGCTCATCCCTATTGAAAACAAGCGCAACTTCCTCGATGTCAGCGCGGATATCGTCGAGCATGTGGACCCCATTTTTTTCGGAGATCCCAAGGCCGCAGCCTTCAAGGCCCTGGGCCTGAACTGAAGGGGAGCGCTTGGCTTGCGGGCGCTCGCAGCCGGGGTTCTCGGACACGACAACGCTGCTGCTGGAGTCCGCGGTGGGATGACCCCGGAAGTCACGGAGGCCGTGCTACTTCCCGGGTCATCTTCTGTGATAGACCCTGGGGCATGCTCTCCCTGCTCTGGCTGTTGTTCACGGCGCCTCCGCCTGCCTCCAACATGTCCTCCCCCGTCGACCCGGCCTTCCTGTCGTTGGCCCGGGAAGTGGAGGTGGCACTTCGTGACGGAAACCCCGCCGGCCTGGATGCGCGGCTCGATGGGGACCAGTTCTTCCAGCGCGTGACGCGGGGCCTGCCGGTCTCGAAGGCCTTCCTCGAGGAGCTGGCCAGCGACGCGCGTGCGAACGGATGGCCCCTGGGCCGCCGGTTGTTGGGCTCGGGCGGGCAGGGCCTTCGTGTCCGGCTGCTCCAAGTCCGCATGCGCGGGCGCACGCCGCTCGCGCTCTTCCGCGTCCTGTCCGACTCCGGGTTGAACTACCTCGAGTTCGAATTGGGCCGCGATGCCCGGAACCAGGCCGTCATCGTCGACCTCTTCCCGTACCGGGAAGGAGAGCGCCTCAGCGAGTTGATGGGGCGGGTGTTCCTGCTGGCCGCGGCCGAACGCGGGGAGTGTCTCACCCGGAGACTGCGCGGTCCGGAGCGGGCTTGGGTGGAGGCGCTGCCGCGGCTGCGGAGCATCGAGCGCCTGCTCGGAGCGGAGCAGGACCGGGAGGCCGTGGAGGAGATGGACCGGCTCGCGCCGCGGGTGCGCGGGGAGCGGTTCATTCAGCGCTGGCGCCTGGATGTGCTCGCGTCGCTGGACAAGGCGGAGTACGCGCTGGGGCTGATGGCCTTCGAGAAGGCCTTCCCCAAGGATCCGCTGCTGGACCTGTTCGCGCTGGACAACCCGCTGCTGCGCGGAGACAGCGCGGCGATGATGGCGGCGATCGACCGGCTCGACAGGAGGGTGGGGGATCCCTACCTGCACCACCTGCGTGGGCAGGTGATGCTGGATCAGGTCGACCTGGAGGGGGCGAAGCGCTCCTTCCAGAAGGTGCTCGAGGCGGAGCCGTCGCTGCTGGCGCCCCATGTGGAGTTGCTGAGCCTGGCCATCGAGGAGGCGGACCACGCGGGCGCGGTGCGCCTGCTCGAGTCGATGGAGCGCCAGTCGGGAGGGAGTCTGATGCGGATACGTATCGAGGACGGACCCGAGACCACCGCCTTCCTGGAGTCGGCGGAGTACAAGGCGTGGCTCGAGCGGCAGCGCGCGCGGGGGGCCCGGGACGGCGGGCCGGATGTCGCGGGTCCCGCCGTCCCCTGACCAACCGCGGGAGTCTAATCCTCGAAGACGAAGCGCCTGACGGCCACCAGGACCGCCCGGCGCGGCATCCGGGCGTAGCCGGGTGGCCCCACCTCGGATTCATAGGTGCCATCCGGGTTCATCAGGTTGAAGCACACGGGCATCTCCCGTCCATCGGGCAGCTTCGCTTTGTCCCAGCGGCCGAAGATCTGCTTGCGCCCTTTGTGGTCCGTCCCGTTGCCGGTCACCCACAGCCGGCCGTACAGCACCGAGCCCGCCGGCAGGTCGCCGAAATCGCGGCCGAAGCTGCTGATGACGGGGCCGTCCGTGAAGTTGTCCAGGCCTCCCGAACGGGGCTTGGTGACATCGAGCCAGGCATCCAGGCCGTCAAAGATGTCGATGCGCAGGGACTCCATGGCGGCGAGGGCCTCGGGAGGGCAGGGGCCCCGCTCGGGTTTGATCTGGGCGCCCGCGCAGGCGGTGCCGCCCTGGACCAGGCAGATCAGCAGTGTTCGCTTCCAGGCCTCGGAGGAGGCCGTCTGGGGAGGGGTGGGGCGCTGCTCGGGCTGGGGGCTTCCAGGTCCGTTCTTCTTCATCGACGCATCATCCTTCTGTCGCACCGGAGGGGTGGCCGCGGGGGCGACTCCCGCCGGGGAGGGCGGGGCCGCGGTGGGCGCAGTGTCCGGTGCCTTGGCCCCGGGTGCCACTTCCTGAACCGCTGCGGGCGGGTGGTTCCTGGCTACCTCGGCGGTGGGGTGAGTGGGCGAAGGAGGGGAGGGCTCCCGCTCGCCCCACCACGTCACCCGCGGTGTGAGGAGGAGCACCGCCGCCGCGAGGGCCACCAGGGCCGCGAGTCCCGCGAGCGGGGCCTTCCTCCAGCGCGGGGGCCGCTCCGGTGACGGTGGGGGCGGGGGCGGAGGGGGCTGCTCGCGCACGGGAGGCGGGGGCGGGCGGCGGATGCTCCGCCTGGACGTCGCCGCTCCTTCGGGCACTTCGGCGGGCGAGGTCTCGTCCCACTCGAAGACGCTGGCCTCCCAGGCCTCGCGCCCTCCGAAGGTGACGGCCGCCAGCAGCGCCGCATGGGCTTCCTCGCCATCGCGGTAGCGTGCCTCGGGGTGCCGGGCCATCAGCCGCATGACGGCGTCGCTGAAGGCGCGTGGCACCCGCGGGTTGACGTCCACGGGCGCCGCCGGCTCCCGGTGCGCGATGTCCAGGTACAGCATGAATTTCAGGTCCGCGGGCGGGAAGGGGTAGTGCCCCGTGAGCGCCCGGTACAGGCACACCCCCAGCGCGTACAGCTCGTCCGCCGGGCCGTAGGCGTAGCGCGCCCGGGGGTTGTCCTCCCGGGCCAGCCAGAAGCACGCGGCCTCGGGGCTGCGCAGGTGGGCGGTGCCGGGGGGCAGCGGCGTCTCGGTGAGCGTGCCCGCCCCTTCGTAGTCGCCCGAGCCGAAGTCCACCAGCACGGGGCGCGTGTCCGTCTCCCGGACGAGCAGGTGCTCGGGCTTGAGGTCGCGGTGCAGGACGCCCCGCTTGTTCAGCGTGCCCAGCGCGAGGGCGGCCTCCGCGCTCACGTACGCCAGGCGCGAGAAGTCGGGGTTGTTCCCCTCCACCCAGAGGTGCAGGGGCAGGCCGGGCACGAGCTCCAGCACCAGGAAGGGGTGGCCCCGGGTCGGGTGGGGCCAGCGGCCCATGCCATGGCAGCGCACCACGTTGGGGTGCACTGCCTTGTCCACGAGCAGGGCCATCTCGCGCCCGGCCCGCACGTCCGCGGGGTTGAGGAACACCTTGATGGCGCAGAAGGTGCCCGGCTGCTCCACCGACTCCGCCTGGTAGACGGCCCCGTAGCCTCCCACCCCCAGCTTCTCCCCGAGGCGCCAGCCGGCCACCACCGTGCCGGGCTCGAGCCATGCCACGTTGAGGGGCCCGTTCATGTCCAATCGCTCCCCGTTCACAGTTCCAGGTCTCCGGCCTGCACGGTGCGCCCACCGTCCCGCTCCCGCAGCTCCAGCCGGAGCTCCTTGGGCGATGCGCCGGGGACGCGCTCCACCTCGAAGGCCACGGTGCGCTTCTCTCCCGGGCCGAGCCGTGCTCCCTCCATCCACAATGGGAAGCGCCCCACCACGCTGCCTCGCACATCCAGCAGCCACGCCTCGCCCGGTCCCCAGGGCTTCGCGGCCGCCGGGGACAGCTCCAGCGTCATGGACACCACGGCCAGCGTCTCGGCGAGGTAGAGGGCTCTCTTCCCGATGGAGACCTCGTCCTCCGGGGTTGGCGCGTGGGAATCGTTCCACCACGTGACGGTGACGCCGCCGCGGCCCAGCCGTCCCGAGAGCACCAGCCGCGCGAACAGTCCCGGCTCCTCGGTGCGCGTGGCTTCGGGCCGTGCGGTCCCGGGCTCGGGTGTCACGGTGAGGGGGCCCGTTTCGCCGCCCCGCTGTCCGAAGGCCGCCGGATCGAGCGGGGGGACGAAGCGGAACGTGGAGGCAGGGCCCTGGGCGGCGTGGCCCCGAGGGGCCGGTGGGGAGGTGACCTCTGGAATCACCTCCTGCGTGGGGCGGGGCCGAGGGTTGATGACCTGGGGAGGCGGGAGGTCCGGCGGGTCCGCGGACAGGGCGGCGAGCAGGGCGAGGTGACCGCAGAGGGTGGGCAGCATGGGCCGGGACCTTCCTGCCGCCGAACCTGGGAGGTCAAGCCGGAATGCGCGGAGATGTTCGCCTCGCGGGCGGGAGACCCGGAACCGCCCCCCTACTGCTCGCCGGGCTCCTCCTCGTCATCCTCCTCCTCGTAACCATCGGCCATGGAGAGCGGGTAGAGGGCGCGGTGGTTGATGTTGGGGTGATACGCCGCGAGGTAGGGCTCCCCCGCGATGGACACCCAGGCCCATCTGGCGGGCGTGGGTTGGGCCTTCAGCCAGGCCTCTGCGTCCTCGAGGGTGGCGAAGGACGCGACGGCGACGGGGGGATGTCTCTTCTTGAGATCGGCGAGGTGGTACTCGAGCGTGCGAGAGCGCGGCAGGCGGAAGATGCCCACGCGCTCGTCATGGATGACGTAGTGGTAGGCATTGGCGATGAGCAGGTTGGCGGAATCGGGAGGAAGGGGCTGATTCTCGAGCCAGGCTTCCGCCGCCTCCTTCGTGTCGAACGAGGCAATGGCATAGGGGGGCGCATCCGCCTCGAGGTGCTCGAGATATGCATTGAATGCGCGGTGCTGCCCGGTCGAGGAGATGAAAAGCAGTGTGTCCACAACGGCCTGGAGCACCTCCTTGTCTCGGGTGGAATCGGCCTCGTCGCGGCGCCTCGTGAGGAAATCCCTCGTGCTGTTCAGTCGCTCCTCGAGACTCGCGAAGTCATTCCGGGGTGTTTCAAATATGCCGGGGGGCGGGCGACCGCCAGCTTCAAGGCCCTTGCGGAAGTTCTCAAAGCGATAGGGCTGGCCAGTCGCGAAAACGAAGCGGAGCGCATCTCGTGCCAATCCGAGGAGCCGCCTGTGCTCTGGAGATGGATGTGCGACCCATTGTTTCCCAATCGCTTCTTGTGTGTCGTACAACTCGTATGGAAGGGGCCGGTATGTCATGGCTTTCCCTGCGCGAGTTGGGGGACGGCAGGCGTTTCGGATGACACCAGCAGGATGGCTGGCACGAGGACCAAGGCGGTGCCTCCGCTGCCCACAACGGTCACGAGGAATGCCACTCCAGTGATGATGACGACGGTTCCCGCCAATAGTTCTTCATGATGTTGCTTCAACCAGACAACTGCTTTGTCTGCGGTCGTGAATTTCAGGGCTTCTGCCTGCTCGCGGCGCTCGCAGCAGTCAAGGTAGGCGGGTCTGCATCTGCGGCGACATTCTTCTTCCTTCGAGCCTTTGTTCGCGTGGCTCCAATTTCGGCCCCTGAGCGACTTCCTGCACATGTCCATACAGGCGTCTGACTCTTCGTCGCAATCCCGAGTCCAGGCCGCGCGGACGATGGGGCCTTCCACCGTGCCGCCGCCTGCCCGGTAGGGCAACGGCAACTTCGACAGGTCGAAGCCGCTCAATGGCTCCCACGAGTGGGTGACCTGCCCGTCCCGCGTCTTCTCGAGGATGAGCACGGAGCGGGAAAGCTCCTGGGCGTTCGTGGGGGTGGGGAGCGAGGAGCGGGTCGCGCTGCAAGAGACGAGGAGGAGGCCGAGGCCTACCGCCATGCGTCTCCAGGCTGATGTCGTTTTCACGTGGGGACTATCCGTGCGGCACATAGGACCGTCCAACCGTTTCCTCTTCCTTCTCCTGGTAGCGCGGGTGATGTGCGGGCGTACGAGGGCCGCCGGGACCTGGGCAACACGCAGCCAGGAGACGGCAAGCGCTACAAGGGCCGGGGCCCCATCCAGCTCACCGGCCGGAACAACTACCGGGCCGCTGGCGGTGCGTTGGGCCTCGAGCTGGAGGCCAACCCCCAGTGGGCCGCGGATGTCGACGTGGGCTTCCGCGTCGCCGCCTGGTTCTGGACCAGCCGGGGCCTCAACCTGCTCGCGGACGTGGGCGACTTCCGGGAGATCACCCGCCGCATCAATGGTGGCTTCAACGGGCTCCCGCAGCGCGAGGCCTACTCCCGGCGCGCCCTGGAGGTCCTCACCCACTGAGCGAGGGCTTTGCTTGGGCTCCCCCGCGCGGGCTGTTACGCTCCGCGCCCGTCTCGATGAGCTCGCCCCCGCAGTCACCGCCGCTCCTGGAGGACGGCGTCCAGAACCGGCGTTGGTGGTGGGTGCTGGCCGTCATGGCGGTGGGCGCGTGGGTGCTCCGCGTGCTGCCCTTCTTCAACCGGCATGGCGCCTTCGGCTACCCGGTGGACTACGACGAGGGCGTCTACTTCACCGCCTCGGCGCTGCTCTTCCAGGGGGTGTTGCCGTACCGGGACTTCATCTTCGTCCACCCTCCGGGCTCGCTGCTGCTGTGGAGCCCGGCCGCCGCGCTGGCCTCCGGGTGGGACGCGGCCACCTGCTTCGTCCTCGCCCGGTGGTTGGCCGCCGGTGTCGGAGCCCTCAATGTCTTCCTCGTGGGACGGCTCGCCCTGCGCGCCTGGGGGCCCGTGGCGGGCGTCGTGGCGGCGCTCGTCTACGCCACCTATCCGGAGTTGGTCGGCGTCGAGCGCGGCCCCTTCCTGGAGCCCGTGCTCAACCTCGCGTGTCTGGCCATGGCCAACGTCTGGCTCGACGCTCCCGAGGACGGCCGTGCGTCCCGCGCGTGGCTCTGGGCTGGCGCGCTCTGTGGCCTGGCCATCTCGGTGAAGGTGCCAGGCGGAATCTGGCTCGCCGCCGCGCTGCTGTCCCGCTCCCCTCGCTCCGCGTGGCGCTCCCAGCTCGGGCTCGCGCTCGCGGCCGGCGCCACCGTGCTGCTCCTGGTGGGGCCCTTCGTCGCGGCCGCTCCCTCCCGCTTCCTCCAGGACGTGTTCCTCTTCCAGTCCCTGCGCCCCGGGGACGGTGAGCCGGACCGGCTCGCCCGGCTGCACGACATCCTCCACGAGCGGCGGCTGGTGGGCGTGGGGCTCGCGCTCCTGGGGCTGGGGGTGGCCGCGGTGCGCTCCTTCCGCGCCTCCACTCCGTCCCGCCCCACCGAGCGCTTCTTCGCCGTGGCCTATGCCCTCACCGTGGCCGCGTTCCTCGCCTCGCCCAGCTACTGGAACCAGTACAACGCCCACCTCGCCGCCTCCGAGGCGGTGCTGGCGGGACTCGGCGCCGCGGCCATCCACGGGGGGCTCCTGGCCCGGCGCTGGCGGTGGGCGCACGCCGTGCCCGTGCTGCTGGCCGTGGCCGTGCCGCTCGTCTCCGCGAGGCACCTGCGTGAGGGCCTCCGGGCGCGCGCGCCAGACCTGCCGGCACTCGGGATGTACCTGCGCCAGTCGGTGCCCGCCGATGCGCCCGTCTGCGCCTTCGAGCCGGCCTGGGGCCTCACCGGGGGACGGCTGCCCCCGCGTCTTCCCGGTGCGCCCCTGGTGGTGGACTCCTACGCGCTGATGCTCCAGGACGCGCTCGCCTCGGGCGAGCAGTTCGCGAGCACGCAGGCCGCCTTCTACGCGAGTGCCTCCCAGCGCGGCATCCTCCCGCTGTTGGAGCGCTGCCGTTATGTGGTGTTGGGGTGGCGTGGCGCCTGGCAGCTCTCCGCGGAGAGCCAGCAGTGGTTCCGCGAGCGTTTCGTCCGCCGCTTCCCCGCGGAGGGACAGGGCGGTCCGGACGTCTGGGAGCGGCGCGACGCGAGTGCCCGCGAGGGCCCCTGAGCCGCTCGCTGATCTGCTCCGAGGGGTGACAAGGACGTTTTCATGTCACTGGAGCCGCTGTCCGATTTCGCACGGCGCAGGCGTTGACCCGGCGGCATTGGAGGCGGTGATCCGTTCAGCAGATGGGACTCAAAGGGGGGGGCCTGTCTGGCACGACCTCGCGGGTGTGGTACCGCTTATACCCATGCGCGAACTTTTCTCGCTGCCTGCCCCCGTATCCGCGCGCCCGAGCGCCTCCGGGGAGGTGCGCCGCGTGCTCATGACGGCCGGCACCACGGGCCGCGTGTGGACGTATGCGCTGGAGTTGAGCCGGGCGCTGGGCCGCCGGGGAGTGGAGGTGTCGCTGGCCGTCCAGGGCGCACCGCTCACCGCGCTCCAGTGGGCCCAGGTGCGGGGCGTGCCGGGGCTCTCCATCGAGCAGAGCACCTGGCAGCTCGAGGGGCCCGAGGACGCCTGGGACGACGTGGCGGCGGCGGGCGAGTGGCTGCTGGAGCTGGAGGCCCGTCTCCAGCCGGACGCGGTGCACCTCAACGGCTACTGCCACGGCGCGCTGCCCTGGCGCCGCAAGCCGCTGGTGGTGGCGCACGCGTGTCCCCTCTCCTGGTGGGAGGCGGTGAAGGGCGAGCCGGCGCTGGAGCGGGACGTGCGCTACCGCTGGGAGGTGACGCGGGGGCTGCGCGCCGCGGGCCACGTGGTGGCGCCCACCACGGACCTGCTGTCGTCCCTGTCGCGGCACTACGGGCCGCTGCGCTCCTCCGGCGTCATTCCCCATGCACGCCACCACGGGGACTTTCCGCCCGGCCCGGTGCGCGAGCCCTTCATCCTCGCCACGGGCCAGCTGTGGGACGAGGCGCGCAACCTGGAGGTGCTGGAGACGGCGGCGCCCCGGCTGGACTGGCCGGTGCTCGTGGCCGGCAGCTCCCAGCACCCCGATGGCGGCGAGGTGCGCGCCCGCTATGTGCGCACGCTGGGGCGGCTGTCCCATGCGGAGCTCGCCGGTTACATGGGCCGCGCCTCCATCTATGTGCTGCCCGCGCGCTACGAGCCCTTTGGCCTGGCGGCGCTCGAGGCCGCGCTCGCCGGGTGTGCGCTGGTGTTGGGAGACATCCCCTCCCTGCGCGAGGTGTGGGAGGACGCGGCCGTCTTCGTTCCACCTGACGACACGGACATGCTCGCGCGCGCCCTGCGCCGGCTGGTGTCCGAGCCCGTGCTGTGCAGCCGGATGTCAACCCTTGCACGCACGCGTGCATTGGAGTTCTCCCCGGATCGCATGGCGGATGCCTACCTTGCTGTCTATGCCGACCTGGACCGTGCGTCCGGGGTGGCGCCTCCCGTCCAGCCCCAGCTGGCGCGGGCGACCTGACCGGCGACTATTGGATGGGCGTCGAGACCGGGCTGGGGGGCCGGTTCGAGCGGGAAAGGATGTCGCATGCGCAGCCACGGACTTCGGATCGCCTTCTTCGGCGCGAGCCTCGTCTCCGCCTGGTGGAACGGGGCCGCCATGTACTACCGCGGCCTGCTGCGGGCCCTCCATGCCCGGGGCCACCAGATAACGTTCTACGAGCCGGCGCTCCCCGAGCGGCAGCGTCACCGCGACCTGCCGGTGGCCCCGGACTGGGCCACGGTGGTGATGTACTCGGTGGAGGGCACCAGCGGGCTCGAGCGCTGTCTGGAGGAGGCCCGGGACGCGGACGTGGTGGTGAAGGCCAGCAACGTGGGCTTCCGCGACGACTGGCTGAACGCCCGTGTGCTGGAGCTCAAGTCCGGTGGCACCCAGGTGGTTTATTGGGACCTGGACGCTCCCGTCACCCTGGAGCGCATGGCGGGCAACCCGGAGGACTCCTTCCGGGCGCTCGTGCCGCGCTATGACCGCGTCTTCACGCAGGGCGGTGGAGACCCGGTGGTGCTGGCCTACCGGGACCTCGGGGCCCGCGAGTGTGTTCCCATCTACAGCGCGGTGGACCCGGACGTGCACCAACCGGTGATGGCGGTGCAACGCTTCGACTGCGACCTGGCGCTGGTGGACGACCGGCTGCCGGACCTGGAACGGCGCGTGGAGTCCTACTTCCTGCGCGCCGCGGACCTGCTGCCCGACAAGCGTTTCCTGCTGAGCGGGGAGGGGTGGGGAGATCGGCCCCGGCCCTCCAACGTGCGGTACGTGGGCCCCGTGCCGCCTCGGGACCACAACGCGCTGCGGTGCTCGGCGCGCTCGGTGCTCGACATCAGCCGCGATGGCATGGCGCGCTTCGGCTTCTCGCCGGCCCCGAGGCTCTTCGAGGCCGCGGGCGCGGGCGCCTGTCTGATTACGGACGCGTGGGAAGGCATCGAGCTCTTCCTGGAGCCGGGGCGCGAGTGTCTGGTGGCGCAGGATGGCCTGGAGGTGGCCGAGGCGGTGCTGTGTCTCACGGATGACGGGGTGCGGGAGTTGGGGGAAGCGGCGCGCCGCCGCGTCCTGGCCGAGCACACGTATGCTCACCGGGCGCTGCAGGTGGAGCAGGCGCTGGGCCTCGGCTGAGCCCACGCCCCGGCGCTGTCCGGTAGTGATACCTCCTCCGGGCGAATTCCCGTTTCCCCCCGAGGGTTGCGCCTAGCATGCGCCCCGTCGTCGGAACACGTGGCGGGGCGATCCGGGAAACCCATGCCCAAGGCACCCAGGAAGAGCCCTGAGGGGCGTCGGGGGGCCCGCTCTGGAGACGAGCGGGCGGCCCTCCTGCGCCGGCTCGCCGAGCTGGAGGAGCGCGAGGCCCACGCCCGCCACATCGTCCAGACGGTGGGGGTCTCCATCTGGGAGGAGGACTTCTCGGAGGTGCAGGAGCTGCTGCGCGGGCTGCGGCGCCAGGGCATGCGGGACGTGCGCGCCTGGTGCGCCGGGCACCCGGACGTCGTCCTCGAGGCGGTGAAGCGGGTGCGCGTGGTGGGCGTCAACGAGGCCACCTTGCGGATGTTCGGCGCCTCCAGCCAGGAGGAACTGCTCGGCTCGCTGGAGCGCGTCTTCCTGCCGGAGACGCTGGAGGTGTTCGTCGAGGAGCTGGCCGCATTGGACGAGGGCCGCCCCTTCTTCCAGGCGGAGACGGCCCTTCAGGCGCTGGATGGCCGGCGCGTCGAGGTGCTCTTCACCTTCACCTGGGACGCGGTGGTGGGGCGGGCGGACCGGGTGCTGCTGACGCTCGTGGACATCGGGGAGCGCAAGGCCGCCGAGCGGGCCCTCCAGGAGAGCGAGGCGCGCTTCCGCAACATGGCGGACCATTCGCCGGTGATGATGTGGGTGACGGACACGCGGGGCGTGTGCACCTACCTCAACCGGCAGTGGTACGAGTTCACCGGCCAGACGGAGCGGACGGGGCTGGGCTTCGGGTGGCTGAGGGCCGTCCACCCGGAGGACGCCGCTTCGGCGGAGGCCGTCTTCGTGGACGCCAATGCGCGGCGCGTGCCCTTCCGGCTGGACTACCGGCTGCGCCGCGCGGACGGTGAGTATCGCTGGGCCATCGACGCGGCGGTTCCCCGCTTCGGGCCGGGCGGGGAGTTCCTGGGCTACATCGGCTCGGTCATCGACATCACCGAGCGGCGTCGGCGCGAGGAGCTCCAGCGCTTCCTGGCGGAGGCGGGCACGGCGCTGGCCTCCTCCCTGGACCATGCCACGACGCTCGCCACCCTGGCGCGGCTCGCCGTCCCCACGCTGGCGGACTGGTGCCTGGTGGACCTGGTGGAGGAGGACGGCCTGGTGCGCCGGGTGGAGGTGGCCTCGGCGGACCCGGCCGATGCGCCCCTGGCCGCGCGGATCCGCCGCTTCCCGCCCCAGCAGGATGGCAATCCCGCCCATCCGCCCACGAAGGCGATGCGCGAGGGGCGGCCGGTGCTGCTGCAGGAGGTTCCCGCCGGGCGTCTCTCGGCCCAGGCGCACGATGAGGAGCACGCCCGGACGATGGCGGCCACCCATCCCATCTCCATCCTGTCCGTGCCCCTGGTGGCTCGCGGGCGCACCCTGGGCGCGCTCACCTTCCTCACCACCGTGCGCTCGGGCCGGCGCTACGGTGCGGTGGAGCTCGAGGCCGCGGAGGATCTCGCCCGGCGCGCCGCGCTCTCGGTGGACAACGCCCGGCTCTACCGGAATGCGCAGCGCGCGGTGCAGCTGCGCGACGAGTTCCTCTCCATCGCCAGCCATGAGCTGAAGACGCCCTTGACGCCCCTGACGCTCAAGCTGCGGGTGCTCACGCGCGAGCTGGAATCGCGGTCCGAGCCCGAGTGGGCCCAGCGTCTGCTCGGGCACGTGGAGGTGTGCCGCCGCCAGGTGAAGCGGCTGTCGGAGCTGGTGGACGGCCTGCTGGACGTGTCACACCTCAGCGCGGGACGGCTGCGCATCGAGCGGGAGGCGGTGGACCTGTCCGAGCTGGTGCGGGAGGTGGCCACGCGTTTCCAGGCCGAATCGGAGCGCAACGGGAGTCCCTTGCGGCTGGAGGCGGACGGGCCCGTGGTGGGGCAGTGGGACCGGTTGCGGCTCGAGCAGGTGGTCTCGCACCTGCTCTCCAATGCGCTCAAGTATGGGGCGGGCCACCCCGTGTCCATCCGCATCGAGGAGGCCGGAGCCCAGGCGCGTCTGGTGGTGCGGGACGAGGGCATCGGCATCGAGCCGGACGTGCTGCCCCGCATCTTCCACAAGTTCGAGCGGGGCGTGTCGGAGCGGCATTACGGCGGGCTGGGGCTGGGGCTGTACGTGACGCAGCAGGTGCTCCAGGCCATGGGGGGCACCATCTCCGCCGAGAGCACGCCTGGCCACGGGGCCACCTTCCGGGTGGAGCTGCCCCGGGCCCCGGAAGCCGGCGCGCCCTGAACGCGCCTTCAATCACAGGGCAACATGAGGGTGAACGTCGCGCCCGCTCCGGGACGGCTGACGAGCGTCACGCTGCCCTCGTGGGCCTCGACCACCTGCTTCACGATCCACAGCCCCAGGCCGAAGCCACCCGCGAACTGCTCGCTTCCCGCCTGGGCGAAGCGCTCGAAGATTCGAGCATGGTCCTTCTCGGCGATGCCGGGACCGCCGTCCCGGACGACGATTCGCACCCAGGGGCCCTCGCTCTGGACCCGGACGTGGACGGGAGAGCCTGGGGCGTAGCGTGCCGCGTTCTGCAGCAGGTTGGTGACCGCCTGCTCCAGACGCATCTTGTCCCAGCAGCCCACGACGGGTTCACGTGCATCGACCGTGACCTGGCAACTGGCACGTGCGAGCTCTTCCGCGAAGCGCTCCGTGGCATCCGCCACGAGCTCCGACATGTCGAAGGACTCCCGCTGGAGCGCCGGAACCCTGGCATCGGCTCGGGAGACATCGAGCAGGTTGTTGATGAGCCGCTCGAGCCGGCCGCACTGCTCCTGCACCCGGTTCAGCCGGGCGTTGAGCTGCTCCGCCGTCAGCGTTCCCCTCGACTGGGCGCGAACCATCCCCTGCACATAGAGCTGGAGCGAGGTGATGGGGGTCTTCAGCTCGTGCGACGCGACGGAGAGGAAGTCATCCCGCGAGCGGACGGCGTGCTCCAGCGCCGCGGTCCGATCGAGCACCCGGCGCTCGAGCTCCGCGTTGAGGCGGTGCAGCTCCTCCTTCGCCATGCTCACCGTGGCGCTTTCAATCACCTGCCAGCCGCCCGCCCTGCGCGTGAGGGCGAACTGGTGGTTGGCGACCACGTCCAGGATGTCGTGGGGCTGGCACCGCCCCAGGCAATAGCTGCAGAGACCAATGATGTGGCGGCCCTGGAAGGTCTTCGAGACGCGGGCCTCGTAATCGACGAAGCCGTTCCAATCCGAGCGCTCGACCCAGTAGGTGTTGCCCGTCAGCCGCAGCCCGGCGAAGCCCTCCGCCTGGGCCCGCTCTTCCCGCTCCACCCATCCGCGCAGGGTGGCGTCCGGGTCGGTCTTCCCCGTCAACATGTACCAGTCGTGGTGGTCGATGATCTCGATCTGGTTGGAGCGCTCGCGCTCCGCGAGGTCCGGGACGGCCTGGCGAAGGGCCGTCCGCGCGTCCTTGGCCGGAAGCGGCTCCGAGGTCACCCAGAGGCACTTCTCATGGCTGTCGAGGCCAGCCTTGAAGAAGGGCACGAGCGAGTCCACGAGGTCCCCTTGCTCGCCGTAGAACTGGCAGAAATGCGCCCCCCAGGGCAGGGAGCCCACGGCCGAGAGTCCACTGGGTCGAAGTTGTTCGTGCATGGAGTTCCCTATGTCGAGTACGCCCGGCCTACAACACCGTAGACGTGCCTTCATCAAAAACCGTTCGCTCTCCCGTCGGCAAAGCCGCCGATGAGACAGGCGCTGCTGGCTTGCCTGCTTGAGGGCCTCTAGCCCGGATTATTCACCAGGGCTTGGCGAGGAGCCGAAAAGAGGCTGTGTGCGGACCCCTGGGGCGCGCTCTGGCTCCTCGCCCCTCTCTGTCAGGTGAGCGGCAGCAAGGTTGGCCAAGAGGCCCAAAATCTGT
>DASQMW010000132.1:0-9541 GCA_035645295.1 Archangium sp. | reverse complement strand
CGCCGCCTCGTAGTCCGAGGGCTTGGAGATCTCGATGGGCGCGGGCGACAGGAAACGGTGGCCGTAGGTGGTACGGCCGCTCTTCACGTCACCGAGCACCACCGGCAGCACCTCGCCACCCAGCAGGGCAATCACCCACTGCACGGGCCGCGCGAAGGCCTGGTCCACGTCACCCCAGCGCATCGTCTTGCGGAAGTTGATGCCGTGCACCGCCGTGTGGAGCACGTCCTTGAGGATGTCCGCCGCCGGTCGGCCCTTCTCCTCCACCTTGGCGCCCAGGTACTCGCCCTTGGGCGTCTGCACGCGCAGCAGCGCGTCCACGGAGAGCTTCTGGCTCTCGGCGAACTTCTCGGCCGCCTTGGTGGGCTTGCCGTCCTTGTCGAAGGCCGCCTTCGCGCTCGGGCCGAGCACCTCGCGGGTGATGTCCTCGCCCCGCTCCGCCACGTCCTTCACCCACACCGCCAGCCGCCGCGGCGTGCCGTAGGTGCGCACCTCTCCGTGCTTCAGCCGGGCCTCGGCCGCGCGCTCGGTGATGATGCGCTTGAGGTCTTCGAGCGCCGGGACGATGAACGACGCGGGGATCTCCTCGGCGCCGATCTCCAGCAGCAGATCACTTGCCACGGGCCACCTCCGCCTCGGCGGGCTTGTTGAAGGTCACCGTCTTCCAGTACTCGCTGGCGGCCTTGCCCTCGAGCACCGGCGGCTGCTCGCCCACCGTCCAGGGCGTCTTGAGCAGCGGGAAGCCGAGCTTCTCGCGCATCTTCAGGTAGCCCTCGGCGCACAGGCGCGCGTTGTCGCGCACGCGCTTGATGAAGTTGGCGCGCTCCGTCACGGAGATGGCGCCGCGCGCGTCCAGCAGGTTGAAGGCGTGCGAGCACTTGAGCGCGTAGTCATACGCGGGCAGCGGCACCTCGCGCTCGATGAGGCGCTTGCACTCCTTCTCGTAGGCGTCGAACAGCCCGAAGAGCATCTGCGGGTCCGACTCCTGGAGGGCGTACCGGCTCATCTCCACTTCATTGGCGTGGAAGATCTCGCGGTACTTGACGCCCTTGACCCACTCGATGTCGTAGATGTTCTCGACGTTCTGCAGGTACATGGCGATGCGCTCGAGGCCATACGTCAGCTCCGCCGCGACGGGCCGGCACTCGAAACCACCGCACTGCTGGAAGTAGGTGAACTGGGTGACCTCCATGCCGTCACACCAGACCTCCCAACCCAGACCCCAGGCCCCCAGGGTGGGCGACTCCCAGTCGTCCTCGACGAAGCGGATGTCGTGCTCGAGGGGATCGATGCCGAACGCGCGGATGGAGTCCAGGTAGAGCTGCTGGACGTTCTTGGGCGCGGGCTTGAGGATGACCTGGAACTGGTGGTGCTGGAACAGGCGGTTGGGGTTCTCGCCGAACCGGCCGTCGGCGGGACGCCGCGAGGGCTGCACGTAGGCCACGTTCCAGGGCTCGGGGCCCAAGGCGCGGAGAAAAGTGGCCGGGTGCATGGTGCCCGCACCCACTTCGAGATCATAGGGCTGGGTGATGATGCACCCTTGCTTCGCCCAATGATTCTGGAGCGTGAGGATGAGATCCTGGAAGTACATGGCGCCGCGGACCCTAGTGACGGGGTCCTGGAGCGTCAAGGACAGCCGTGACGCTCAGTGCGCTTCCCACGCGGGGAGATCAGAGATGTGCACCGTCATGTCCGTCACCTGACCTGGCTTGATGGGAACGGAGAGCATCTTGTTGACGCCATCCGGGTCCACCACCAGCAGCCGGTAGGTGTCCACGGGCAGCGGCACCTTGCGCAGCGGCGTCGTGCCGAGCTGATTCTCACCATCGAACACAGCGGCGCGAGGGATGGTGCGCAGCGTGAGCCAGCCCAGCTCCGCCTTCGCCGCGCCCTGGGCGGTGCGCGTGTCGATGATCTCGGGCTCGCCGTCGGCCGGTGGCTCGGCGGCGGCCTGATTCACCGGGGCGGCGGTTTTCGGCTTGGGTTCCGGCTCGGTGACGGTCCTGGCCGGAGCGGTGGTGACCGGCTTCCGCGTCCGCTTGGACTCGGCCTTGGTGGGTTCCGGAGTGGGCGCTGGCGCCGCCCGGGCCACCACCGCCGGCGCCTCCGCCACGGGCTGAGGCGTGGGCTCCGGGGCCTGGGTCCCCTCCCCTGCCACCTGCTCCGCTGGCAGGGGTGTCTCGGGCAGAGGCAACGGCTCCGCCGGCGGCGGACCACGAGTCGGCTCCTCCCCCTTCAGGTGCTCGAGCGCGGTGGCGAACAGGGGCGTCAGCATGGCCCGCGTCGGAGGGTGGGAGACGGCGCCGCCCACGGCCCCGAGCAGGAGCAGCAGGAAGAGCCACCTGCCCCAGGCGATTCGCGGTTTCTCCAGCTCCGCCTGGGCGGCCGGGGAAAGCTGGGCGCGGGGCGGACCCGAGGGCACGGTGACCTCGCGCTCCTCGGTCCCCGCGGTGTCGTCCGGAATGGGAGCGGGCCGGAAGCCCCCGGGGGCGCGGCGGACCGGCTGCGTCTTCTCGAGCGGATCCTCCTCGGTCTCCTCCGGCTCGGCGGCCATGGGGCGGGAGTACCCTCCCCGGACCGGTGTCCGTGCGGGAGCGGCCGTGGGAGCGGGCCGGCGCGGGGCGGGAGCGGGTGTCTTCGCCGGAGGGGCCGCCACGGGGGCCAGCTGTCCCGAGGGCGGCTTCGCGGCACGCGGCGCGCTCGCCGGAGCCGGAGTGGCGGGCCGGCGCATCCGCTCCGTGGGTTCTTCCTTCTCGGTGGCACCGAGCACCACCGCGGGCCTCTCGCCACCCGTGTCCCGCTCGGGGCCGTTGGCGCTCTCCAGCAGCGCGCGCGTCTTCTGGAGCTTGTCGTCGAAGAGCTGGCGCATCACCGCGGCCATCTGCTCCTCGTGGAAGAGCTCCGGCCCGCATGCGGCCTCAATGGCGCGGGCCATCTCCCGGCCCGAGGCGAAGCGCCCCTCCCGCTCACGCGCCAGCGCGCGCATCACCACCTGGGACAGCGCCTCGGGCACACGCGGGTTGAGGCTCGAGGGTGAAGGCACCGCCGCTTCGGCGATCTTCAGCATCACCTCGCCCTCGTGGGCGCCGGTGAACACCCGGCGTCCGCACAGCAGCTCGTGCAGGATGATGCCGGCGCAGAAGAGGTCGCTCCGGCCATCGAGCTGCTCGGAGCCCTGCACCTGCTCGGGGGACATGTAGCCGGTGGTGCCCTTCACCATGCCCACCTGCGTGCGGCCGAGCCGGCCCTTCGCCTTGGCGATGCCGAAGTCGATCACCTTCACGTGGCCGTCGAAGGTGACCATCACGTTCTTGGGCGACACGTCCCGGTGCACCACCGGCCGGGGCTTGCCCGAGGGATCGGTGAATTGGTGCGCGTAGTGGAGCCCCAGGCACGCATCGCGCACGGCCCGGGCCGCGAAGCCCAGGGGCAACGGGCGCTGCTGCTTGAGGGAGCCCTGGAGGATCTGCTCGAGGTTCTGCCCGGCGAGGAACTCCATGGCCAGGTAGAGCTCGTCGTCCTCCTGGCCGAGATCGAAGACCTGGCCGATGTTCGCGTGCGCGAGGGCGGCGGTGATGCGCGCCTCATCCAGGAACATGCGGACGAAGTGCTCGTCCTTCTGGATGTCGGGGAGGATCTGCTTCAGCGCGACGAACTTGCGGAAGCCACCAGGCCCGGCGGTGAAAGCCAGGAAGAGCTCCGCCATTCCGCCGACGGACAGACGGGTGACGATCTCGTACTTGCCGATGCGACGTCCGCGATCGAAGTCGAGACCCGCGTTTCCTGGGTCCCCTGGGTTGGCCATTGGCGGGGCATTCTAGCGGTTGGGTCGCACCGGGTCGACAACGTGGCTCAGGCCGGATCCCGTAGCCAGGGAGGCAACACGCCGGCCACCGCGTCCCGGCTGGGCAGGCCCGTCACGGCACCGAGGTGCTCCACCACCCGGGAGCCCACGGCGCAGCCGAAGGTGGCCAGCGCTTCCAGGTCCTCGCGCGAGGCCCCCGCCAGCGCCGAGGCATCCGCGTAGCGCCGCGAGAGTCCGTGGAGGAAGGCCGCGGTGAAGCCATCCCCTGCCCCGGTGGTGTCCACCACGCGGACCCGCGGAGCCGGAATCCGCACCACCTCGCCGCGCCAGAGGAAGACGGCGCCGGCCTCGCCCCGCGTCACCACGGGCAGCGTCACCCCCAGCCCCGAGAGATGACGCAGTGCCTCCTCGGGCTCCGTCCGGCCGGTGGCGAAGGCCACCTCCTCCTCGGAGAGCTTCACCACCGAGCACCGGGGCAGCAGGAGCCGGAGCTGCTCGCGAAGCACCTCCAGGTCCTCCCACGCATGGAGCCGGAGGTTGGGGTCACAGCTCACGATGCGCCCCGCCGCGCTCGCGATCTCCACGGTGCGCAGCATGGCCGCCCGGGCCTCGGGGAGCTTCAGCGAGTTGGTCCCGAAGTGCACCACACGGGCGCGCTCGAGGAAGGCCGGGTCCACGTCGCGCTCGCTGAGGAGGAACTCGGCCGAGCGCGTGCGGAAGTAGGTGAAGCTGCGCTCGCCGCGCGCATCGATGGAGATGAAGACGAGCCCCGTCTTGGCCTCGGCCGTCTGGCGCACGTGGCTGACGTCCACGCCCTCGGCGGCGAGACGATCGCGCAGGAAGTGGCCGAACTCGTCCTCGCCCACCACGCCCACGTAGGCCGAGCGGCCACCCAGCCGCGCCACGCCCACGGAGACGTTGGCCAGGGAGCCGCCGATGCTCGGCTTCCACGCCGTCACATCACGCACCCGCTGGGCGGACTCCGCGGGGAGGAAGTCCACCAGACTCTCCCCGACACACACCACATCCATGAGGCGCCTCCTGGGAGCGGCCCGTCAGTCCAGCCCCACCTGGGCCATGAAGTCCACGCTCTTGAGGCGGCGGCCCAGGTGGTGGGAGATGAAGACGTTGAGCACCCCACGGGCCCGGGCGCGAAGCTCCGGCGGCAACGGGGTGCGCTGGCCCTCCTGCAGGGCGCGGAGTCCGGACAGCAACTCGGCGGGGATGGCCACCGCGTCGCGCGCCCGGAAGCCGCAGGGCTCGCACACCGCGCCGCCATGGGCCTGGTCGAAGCGCGGCCGCTGGCCCGGCGGGCCGCCACACAGCGCGCACGAGTCGAAGCGCGGCATCAACCCGGCCTGGGCCAGGGCCGACAGCTCGAAGGCCAGCAGCGAGGTGGGCCCGGCCTCCTTCGCGTTCAGCTTCCCGAGGTACTCCTCCAGCTGCTGGTAGAGCTCCGGGTGCGGCTCGTGGTCGCGCGTCAGCTCGCGGCACAGCTCCACGGCATAGAGGGCGCGGGCAATGAGGGCCAGGTCATCGCGAGCCCCATAGTAGCCGGCGAGAATGTCGGCCGAGTCCAGGCGCACCGTGGAGCCGCGCGTCTCCACCAGCTGCACGCTCAGGCGCATGTAGGGCTCCAGTGCGCCGGCGAAGCGCCGCTTGCTCTTGCGGGCACCCGCCGCGAAGGCCGTCAGCTTGCCGTGCTCGCGCGTGAGGAGGGTAACCAGCCGGTCGGACTCCCCGTAGTCCACCGTGGAGAGGACCAGCGCCTCATCGACGAAACGCTCCATAAGTCCCCTTCAACGCGGGAGGAGGTTGGGTGCCTTCCCGGCCATCACCAGGGCGACGTACGCCCCCACGCCGAGCGCCACCACCAGCAACACCCCGAGCGCCCACCAGGCCCGCCGCCGCCGCTCGCGCTCGAGCACCACGGGGCTCGGCTCCGGCGTCGCCTTGTCCACCTCTTCGTAGCGGAGGATGGCCTCCTCCGGTGCGAGGCCGATGACGGTCGCGTAGGCGCGGATGTAGTTGACGACGAAGACGCGCGAAGGCAGCCGCTCCATCTGGCCCTCCTCGAGGGCGGCGATGAGGCTGGGGGAGATCTTCGTCACCTGCGACACCTCGTCGCGGGACAGGCCGCGCAGCTCGCGCTGCTGGGACAGGTATTTGCCGAATTCGACGTGGTCCACGGCGGTGGGACTCGACTCTCTGTTTACAAGGCCTCGAGGAACCGGTGGCAGTCGTCCTTGAGGACCTGGCTCTTGGCCTTGGCCTCGCAGGCGGTGAAGCTCTGCCGCGCCTCGTCCATCTTCCCCTGCTTCACCTGGCAGGCACCCTCGCGCAGATAGGCATCGGCTACGTCCGGGCAGGCCTCACGATAACGGCCGAAGTACCGGCACGCGTCGGAAACGTTGCCCATCTCCTCATAAATGACACCCAGGTTCTTGTAGCCCATGCAGAAGCCCGGATTGGTCGTCACCGAGGCCTTGATGTTCTGCAGCGCGCGCTCCGTCTCGCCCTTCTTGTAGAGGGCCCAGCCCAGGTTGCCCTGGGCGATGAAGGGCGTGGGGTACAACATGTCGTTGAGGGCCGACTCATACAGCTTGATGGCCTCGTCGTAGCGCGCCTGGGACAGGTACACGTTGGCCAGGTTCGTCTTGGCCTCGGAGAAGCCCGGGCGGTACTCCAGCGCCAGCTTGTAGTGCCGGATGGCCTCCTCGGGCCGGTTGAAGGCCAGGTGCAGGAGGATGGCCATGGCGTTGTGGGCCTCCGGGTACTCCGGATCCAACGCCAGCGACTTCTCCATCTCCTTGTAGGCCTCCTGCACGTTGCCCGCGGCCTGGGCCTGCAGGCCAATCTCGTAGCGGAGCTCTGCGCCGCGGCGCTCCTGCTCGGTGGGGACGTGCTTGCAGCCCACGAGGACGAGCGCGAGGAGCCAGGCGGAGGGGAGGCGGCGGTGCATGGGGATGGGTCTTCTCGTCACGGCGGGTAAGGGGTTCAGAAGGAGGCCAGCAGGCGGCCGAGGTTCGTCGAGGCGGTGCGCTTCTCGTCGGCGCGGCTCTTGGAGGCGCCCGGCACCAACTTCGGATCCTTGTAGAAGACGGGCAGCGTCTTGAGCAGCTCGTCCTGGCCCGGGGGCGGCAGGGTCCGAAAGTGCGCGTCGTCCATCATGAAGCCCATGGACTCCACGAAGGCGAGCGCCTCGGCCTCGTCCTGCTGGTAGTCGTCCTGGCTCGCGGCGCGGCGGCCGGGGACGTACACGGCGCAGTCCTGGGCCTCGGACAGGTACAGATAGATGAAGACGGCGAAGCCGCCCGAGCCGCGCAGGCCCAGCACGAAGGCCTGCGCCGGCCCCGCCGGCTTGCCGGGGATGGCCAGGTGTGGCGAGTTGATGGACTGGTACAGCGCCAGGACCTGCTCACGGCTGGCGGGCAGGCCTCGGAACCGCTCGTCGATGGAGAACACGTTCGGCGCTACCCCCGCGCTACCGCGTGGTGAGGGTGAACTCCTCGGAGAGGTCTTCCGTCTCCGCCGCGGTGCGCTGGAAGCGGATGAGCGGATTGTCGATCATCACGTTGCCGCCGCCCTCGTTGCCCTCGCCGATGATGACCTTGAACACGTGCTGGGGAGATTCGCTCCGCCGCGAGCCGCCCGCCACTTTGTGCGCGATCATCAGCACGGTGTTCTTCCCAGGCTGGAGCTCGCGGGTGATCTCCGAGATGACCTGGTCCTCGCCGTTGCGCAGCTTCCGCACCCAGCGGGAGTTGACGTACAGGTCGATGTCGTACTCCGACATACCCACCGCGGACTGCTCCGTGACGAGCCAATAACGCCGGGTGATGCGCGCCGGGGCGGGGTCCACCGGGACGGGCGCGGGAGCCGGGGCCGCCACGACCGGAGCGGGCGCGGGGGCCGCAGGAGCCACCGGAGCGGGAGCCGGAGTCGGGACGGGCGCGGGAGCCGGGGCCGCCACGGCCGGAGCGGGCGCCGGAGCCGGGGGGGCGTTCACCAGCTTGACGGCATAGGCGGGTGCGTCGATGTAGACGTTGCCCTGGTCGTCGATGCGGACGGAGGCGACCTTCTCGAACTTCTGGTTCGTCACGCCGTCGATGCGGACGCCGTTGAGGAACACCGAACCCGCGAGGGCCGAGAGCGGCAGCAGCAAGGCCGAGAGGACGAGGGCGGGGATGGAGTGGCGCGGCATGATGAGGACTCCTCCGGGGTCAGAGCGATAGCGCACCCGCCCGAAGCGGACAAGCGCGCCTCATTCGAGACCGGGGCGGCCGCCAGGAAATTCAGCGGCCTGCCTGCTCAGGGAGCTTTCTCTTCGGGGCTCTTCTCCAGGGACTCTCGCTGGGCGAGCGCCCAATCTCCGCCGAGCCCCTCCCCTTCCCGGAACCGCTTGAAATCACGGCGCACGAGCCGGGGATAGCGGCGGAAGGTGTCCAACTCCCCCGCCTTCTTGGCCTGCCAGATGCGGGTGGGGCCCGCGTTGTAGGCCATGAGGGCCAGGTCCAGGTCCCCGAAGCGGTCGTTCAGCTCGCGCAGGTAGCGGATACCCAGGCGCACGCCCAGGGCCGGATCAGAAGCGACCTCCTCGCGAGACAGGCGCAGCCCCTGCTTCTCCGCGAGGAAGTGCAGCGTGCTGGGTTTGATCTGCATCAGCCCGCGCGCGCCCTTCTCGGAGACGGCCTCCTCGGTGAAGTCCGACTCCACGTCGATGATGGCGAGGATCAGCAGCGGGTCATACCCCGACCGGCCGGCCTCCTCGGCGATGGCGTGGACGATCTGCCGGCGCAGGGTGAGACCCAGGTCCGGGGCCCGCTTGGCCAGCACCGCGTCGATGAGCGCCGCGTCGGGGGGCGTCACCTCGAAGCGCGAGGCCTCGGCCACGAGCGGCACCTCGGGCGGGGCGAACAGGGGCACGGCCCGGGCGGAGAGCACCAGGGCCACACCGGCCACCAGGGGCAGTTTTCCACACCCGGAACCGAGCGCATGAAGCCAGCGGAACAGCCCCTCCCCACGCCGCCCTCTTGGAGCGGAGGGGGTCCCCGTCACTTGCGCTGCCCCAGAGCGTCGATGCGCTCGGCCAATCGGATCAGCCGTGCCTCGATGTCCTGGATTTCCTCCCGGCGGGGAACCTTCACGGTGAGCAGAGCGCGCCGCACGCCCTCCTCCACATTGTGCTCCAGGTCCTTGCGATGACCCGTGAGCCGCTCCGTCAGAAGCCGACCCTGGCGGCTCATCTCCTCCTGGCTCCACCCCGCGAGCTCGGCCACGCGCTGCACACAGCGGGCGGCCTCGTCTTCAGCGGTGGACACGGCCAGCAAGGCCTGGCTCCACACCCGCTCGAACGTCTCCGCCAGCGGATGCTTCTGCGAAGTCTCCAGCTTGTCCATGCAACGCTCTCCAGCACGGCTCCCCGGGCATGAAGACCCGGAAAGCGGGGTAAGGACCACCGAGGTAACCACACCCCTCGATTGAAGGAAACGCCACCCACGCTCGCCCGCCTGCTCCCGCCGTCCACTGCTGGATGCTCGCCCGGGGACCCCGGGTCGACCTCCATGATGCCTTCCGGCTTAGTTTACCAACGCGTCACCCGTCAAGCTGTGAAACCGTAAAGAGCCGCAATCGGCATAGGGGGTAGCGAGATCGTCTCGCTACTCCCCTGCCACACCACCGGACAGGCGGGTCCGCATCCGGCGGTTCGATAGGTTGAGGTTAGCTGGCAAGCCT
>DASQMW010000131.1:0-10116 GCA_035645295.1 Archangium sp. | reverse complement strand
GAATCATAGACCTCATCGAACCGCATCCACGTCGGACGCAGCCCGAACACCAACTGGGAGCCGTCCTCCGGGTTCCGGCTCGCGAACAGCAGCGGCAGCGCCGCGTAGAGCTGCGTCTTCGACTTCCACTCCGCCTCCTCCCACGCATGCGAGAAGAGCACCGCCCCCACCGTGGGTGCCACCGACATCACGAACCACGAGCCCTCCTCCCTCCCCGCGAGCTGCAACTTCAACGAGCCCTCCACCCCCTGCGGCGACAGCCTCCCTCCAATGTCCACCCCCTCCGCCACTCCCGCCCGCCCCGACACCGCGAACTGCGGCAGCACTCCGGGCTTCTTGCCGTCATCCACCCCCTGCACCCACGCCTGCGCGTTCAGCCGCGTCTTGCCTCGCGGCACCGTGTCCGCCGTCTCCAGCGTCCCCAGCGCCGCGCACCCTCCCCACAGTGGCGCGCTCGTCAGGAGGAACAGCAGTCGGGTGGCAGTGGAACGTGAAGCGCGGGTCATGAAGCATCCTTTCCAAGGGTGTGCCGGTGCGAAATGCAAGACACGGATCCTGGTTGTTGATGCTGTACGTACCCGGTGGATCTGACGGGATTCAACCCGGGGACCTCGGCACCCTCACCCCGTCCCTCTCCCGAGGGGAGAGGGGTCGATGCGCGGCGGGGATCGATGCGCGGCGGGGAGTCCGGGGTCTTCCTCCCCTCCTCTCCGCCTCCTCCCTCCTTGCTTCACTACTTCACTTCGCGAACGCCGCCACCTGACGCTCGGCTCCCGAGAACGGCAGCCGGTAGGACCTCGCCGAGACCAGCTTCAGGCCCCGCTTCTCCGCCTGCGCCTTCAGCTCGTCCTCGCTCAGCGCCTTGCCCAGCATCGCCACCACGTGCCCGCCCTCCGCCAGGTACGCCGGCGCCAGGTCCAGCCAGTCCGGCAGGTCCATGAACGCCCGCGCAATCACCCGGTCCGCTCGCGGCAGCCCCTCCGCCTCCGGCTTGCCCTCGGCTCGCGTGTGCACCGCCTTCGTCCCCGTCAGCCCCAGCCCCGCCACCGCCACCACCGCCTTCAGGTACCCCACCTTCTTTCCCACCGCGTCCACCATCGTCACCGCCAGCGACGGCCTCGCCATCTTCAGCGGCAACCCCGGGAACCCCGCCCCCGCTCCCACGTCCAGCACGCTCCCCGCCCCCTCCACCTCCGGCAGCACCGCCAGCGAGTCCAGGAAGTGTTTCTCCACCACCTCCTCCTCCGCCGTGATCGCCGTCAGGTTCACCTTCGCGTTCCACTTCAACAGCTCGCCCATCAGCCGGTTCAGCCTCGGCGGCACGTCCTCTCCCACCGTCACCCCCAACGCCCTGCACCCCTGCCCCATCAGATCGCCGAAGCGCGCGTTATCCACAGCCACCCCTCCCGACTTGGTTCCCAAGTCCTTGAAATGTCTCGCACCTTTCGGTGCCCAGAACTTCTCCACACCTTGTCCACACCCCCCTGTGCGATCAGACCTCGCACCCGCCAGCCCCTGAGTCGCTCCCCCACCCGCTCCGCTTGAGCGCCACCAGCACCAGCGAGAACGCCGCCGGCGTCAGCCCGGGAATCCGCCTCGCCTGCCCCACCGTCGCCGGCCTCACCTTCTCCAGCTTCTCCACCGCCTCCGCCGACAGCCCCCTCACCCCCGCGTACGCGAAGTCCCCCGGAATCCTCCACCCGTCCCACGCCTCCGCCTCCCGCGCCGCCGCCCGCTCCGCCATCACGATGTAGCCCTCGTACTTCACCTCCACCTCCACCTCCTCCACCACCTCGGCGCTCAGCCCCGGCCAGCCCTCCGGCTTCTCCGCCGCCAACGCCGCGTAGGTCACCTCGGGCCGCTTGAGCCGGGCCGCCAGCCCCGTCCGCTTCAGCCGCGCCACCTCGTCCCCCACCGCGCGCCGCTTCTCCTCCACCCGCTCCAGCACCTCGCGCGACACCAGCCCCACCCGCGCCCCGTGCCTCGCCAACCGCAGCTCCGCGTTCCCCTCGCGCAGCTTCAGCCGGTGCTCCGAGCGGCTCGTGAACATGCGGAAGGGCTCGTCCACCCCCTTCGTCACCAGCTCGTCCACCAGCACCGCCCCGTGCGCCTCGTCCCGGCCGAGCACCAGCGCCGGCTCGCCCTTCACCTTCAGCCCCGCCTGGATTCCCGCGTACAGCCCCTGGAAGGCCGCCTCCTCGTACCCGCTCGTCCCGTTGAGCTGCCCCGCGAAGTACAGGCCCTCCACCTGCTTCGTCTCCAGCGTCTCCTTCAGCTGCGTGGGCGGCGCGTAGTCGTACTCCACCGCGTAGCCGAAGCGCGCCACCTCCACCTTCCGCAGGCCCGGCAGCGTGCGCAGGAACTCCAGCTGCACCTCCGCCGGCATGCTCGTGCTCAGGCCCGCCGGGTACACCAGCGGCGAGTCGGGGCCCTCGGGCTCGAGGAACACCAGGTGCCGCTCGCGCGCCGAGAAGCGCACCACCTTGTCCTCCAGCGACGGGCAGTAGCGCGGGCCCCGGCCCACAATCTCCCCCTGGAAGAGCGGCGAGCGGTGGAGGTTGTCGCGCAGGATCCGGTGCGTCTCGGCCGTGGTGTACGTGAGCGCGCACGTCACCGCGGGCTGGTTGGGAAACGGTCCCTCCCCGAGCCCCCACCGCGTGCGCAGGGACAGCGGGCGTGGCGGGAAGTCTCCGGGCTGCGGCTCGATGGAGGCCCAGTCGATGCTGTCGCGCACCAGGCGCGCGGGCGTGCCGGTCTTGAAGCGCCCCAGCGTGAAGCCGAGCGAGCGCAGCGAGTCCGACAGTCCCTTCGCCGCCTCGTCGCCGAGCCGCCCGCCCACCTCCTTCTTCTCGCCCACGTGCATGAGGGCCTGGAGGAAGGTGCCGGTGGTGAGCAGCACCGCGCTCGCCGCCACGTGCGTGCCGTCTCCGAGCACCACACCCGCCACGCGTCCGCCCTCGGCCGCCACGGAGGAGACCTCGGCCTCGTGCACGGTGAGGTGGGGTTGGGCCCACAGCACGGACTGCATGGTGCGCGCGTAGGCCTCCCGGTCGCACAGCACGCGGGTGGCCTGCACGGCCGGGCCCTTCGAGGCGTTGAGCGTCTTGAAGTGCGTGCCCGCGAGGTCCGCCGCGCGGCCCATCTCGCCGCCGAGCGCATCCAGCTCGCGCACCAAGTGGCCCTTGGCGGTGCCCCCCACGGCGGGGTTGCAGCTCATGACGGCGGCGCGCTCGCGCTTGAGGGTGAGGCCGAGGGTGGACAGGCCCATGCGCGCGCAGGCCAGGGCGGCCTCGCAGCCGGCATGGCCGAGGCCCACCACGATGACGTCATAGCGAGGCTTCATGTCGGGCAGGGGAGGGGAGAAGGTGGAGCCTCACTTCTCACGCGGAGCCCCCGGGAAGGCAAGCCGCGCGAAGCATAGGCTCCCTCTCCCTCTGGGAGAGGTCAGGGGTGAAGGTGTTCCCCCGCCCCCTCCGCGAGCCACCAGGGAGAACGGACGCGCGTCACTGCGGAGACCGCAATGCCGCGAACGTACCCCTGCTCGTCGAGGAGCCGCTGGTGCCGCACAGCCGATACTCATTGGAACCCGCGTTGAAAGCGTGCGGACGCGCGTGCTAGCGCACCAGACCACTCCCCCGCCGGATATACACGTGCTGGAAGGAACCGAGCTGAGCGGTGATGCCCGCCAGCCGTGCACACGTCATGGCCCTCTCCTCGTTCACCGTCGCCAACTACCGCTCGTTCCTCCGACCGACCACCATCGAGCTGCGGCCGCTCACGTTGCTGTTCGGGTACAACAACTCGGGCAAGAGCGCGCTCCTGCGGGCGCTCCCATTGCTAGCGGATTCGGTTGGAACCCCTCGCGGTGCTCCGCTCAACCTCGACAGCGCCGCCGTCCGGGGTGCCTCGTTCCGCGACCTGTGCTGCCAACTCAGCCCGCGGCGGCAGATCGATTTCTTGCTGGATTTGGCGGAGTTCGACGGCTCATGCCACTACCAGCTCTCCATCCGCGAACTGCCCGGCCCGCAGGCGGAGGTGCTTCCACCCGTTGTCAGCGAATTCAGCATCGAAGGATTGGAGAGTCCGAACGCTCTGGTTGCTCTACAGGGAACGTGGCGTCCCGAGAAGGATCTCCAGACAACCGGTCAGGCGACATACGACATCCATCTGAACATCGACGGGAGGCAGCAGAACGTTGAACCCATCCCGTTGGAATTCCGTGGCATCCAGCCAGGAACCTCAATGGGAGAACGTATGGGTGTCTGGCATGCTCTCGCGGGTTTAGGCAGCCAACTGGAGCGCCTCCGCGACAATGTGCACTGGCTCGGAGCCATCCGACGAGTGCCCCACCGGAGCAAGGAGTTCCGCGGAAGCGCGCCGCCCAAGCTCCTCGCGGATGGTACCGGGGCGCTGGAGGTTCTCGTCCAGGACAAGCTTCGGGGGGGCACCCTGCTCACGACCGTTTCCGCATGGTTCGAGAAACACACCCGGCAGCGCCTGGATGTGACCGAGGTGGCACCTCGCTATTACGCACTCACTCTAGGCCCGCTGGCCAGCCCCGGCATCCGGGTCAACGTCATCGACACCGGCGAGGGCATGGCCCAGGTGCTGCCCGTTCTGGTGCTCGGTGCTCAGGCCCGCCAGGAGGGAGCACACGACTCTCTCATCGCACTGGAGCAGCCGGAGTTGCACTTGCACCCCGCTCTCCATGCGCCCCTCGCGGACTACTTCTGCGAGATCGCCATGCAGCCCACTCCCCCTCGCGCCCTCATTGAGACGCACTCGGAGAACTTCCTGCAGGGCATCCAGCTCGCCATCGTCCAGGGCCGACTCGACCCCGCGAGGGTAGGGGTGTATTGGGTCCAGCAGCTCGACGACGGGAGCAGCACGGTCGACCTCATTACCTTCGATGATAAGGGCCTGCCCAGCCGGTGGCCTCCGGGGGTCTTCGCCGAGGACACCGAGCTGGCTCGCAGGATTCTCAAGGAGCGGCGCGCCAAGGAGGGACGGTGAGGGTCATCATCGAGGCTCCGCTCCTCCTGTCCGCACAGCTCGCCAGGTACCCGCTGGCCATGCTGGAGCTGTTCAATCTCTGCCTGGACCAGGAGTGTCACACCCTCGAGGTGGAGCCACTGGATGCGCCAGAGTTGAAGCTTTGGACGGACACGCTGACACCAGCGCAGCGGGATGAAATCGAGCTCATTCTCGATGCGAGCGTCGAGCGGCAGTTGCGTGACCCGCCCACGAGCGTCGTCCGGGTAGCGGACGTCGAAGAGGCGGAGTGGGAAGGAGTTGTTCCCCGGCTGTCCCTCCGGGGGGCCGTTGCACTCCTGCGCAAGCCGCTGCGCGTGCTCATCGAAGGCGTCCACGACGCGGCCTTCCTCCACGCCACCGTCCCCCATTTCTACCGCGCACGTTTCGAGGACTGGTCGAAGCGGGAGATGCTGAAACTCGAGCACCGGGGAGGGCTCCAGAACCTGGGCCATGCCCTCGAGCAGGAGTGCGAGGTGCGCGAGCGGCGCCTGCGCTTGTTCGTCATGTTCGACAGCGACGCGCGTCAGCGGGGGGAGCCCCACAGCGAGTCCAGGAAGGTGGCGCGATTCTGTAAGCGCAAAGCGCTGGCCCACCATCAACTCCAGCGTCGCGCCATCGATAACTACATTCCCGAGCCCGCGCTTGAGCGCTGGCTGAAGCAGAAGCACTCGCGTGAGTTCGATGGCAAGTGGCTGCCCAGGCTCCAGGCCTTCCGCCTGCTGACCGATGAGCAACGCCACCACTACAATATGAAGAAGGGCCTCCGGGGCGATCGGGAGGGGGCTGGGCTCGCGGACATCTTCGACAACCTCGTCAGTACGAAGCCCGACCAGGCCGCCCACCTGGAGGAGGGCTTCAGCCCCGCCGTGGCGGAGTCCTTTCAGGAGCGCATCCCCGACGCGTGGCTGACGCAGGATGGTCAGCTCCCCGAGTTGATGAGCCTCTTCGAGAAACTGCTGCGAGCCGCCTGAACAGAGAGGAGCCGACGATGGCAACACCCGCCTACTTGAGCGAGCCGCAGATCTACTCCCTGGCCCGGCTGCTCCAGGAAATCATGGAGGGCCACCTCCGCCTGCCCCTCTTCCGGAGGGAGTTCGTCTGGCTGAACAATCAGCGGCTGGATCTGCTCCAGAGCGTGCGGGACGGCATCCCGATGGGGAGCGTGCTCATCTGGCGCACCGCGACCCGGAGCCTCCAGTGCTTCCAGGGAATCGGACCCCACCGGCTTCCCGAACGCCCGGAGATGGAGGGCATCCTGCGCAGCTATCTCCTGGATGGTGTGCAACGGCTCACCACGCTCCTGGGCTCCCTCCATCCCAGAGCCTCGGGTGATCCCATCTCCGGGCCGGTCGAGCGCGCCATCGGACAGGAGTGGAGCTGGAACCTCTATTACGACCTGGAGGAGCGGGTCTTCCGGCTCCACGAGACGGACGAAGCGCCACCTCCCACCTGGCAACCCCTCTGGCTGACGCTCGATTTTATCGAGCTGCTGCGCTTCCAGCGGGAGCTGGCGAAGCACCCTGGAGCTGAACGGCTCATCACCGCGTCCGACGAGCTGGTGAGCGCCTTCCGCGACTACAGGATTCCGGTACTCTCCATCGTGACCGAGGATCTGGAGCAGGCCACCCGCATCTTCCACCGCATCAACAGCGGGGGAACTCCGATGGGCGAGTTCCACATGATGCAGGCGCTCACCTGGAGTGAGGGATTCGATCTGCGCGAGCGCCTCACGGTCGCCAAGGCCCGTCTCAAGGAGCAGGGGTGGGAACCAGAGCCAGAGGAAGATCTCTTCCTCGATATCTGCAAGGCGGCGTTGGACCTCGACATCGTCGAAGAGGACGTTGAGGAATTGAGCCACCGGCTCGCGGCGGCTCCGCAGATGCTCGACGATGCAGCGGAGAACCTGCTGCTCGCGGTCCAATTCCTTCAGAAGGAGTGTGGAATTCTGTCCGCCGAACTACTGCCCTCTCGCTACCAGCTCATCCTGTTGGCCGAGGCGATGCGGACCTGCCGGGCGTGTGCCAATCCCCCGAGTGACGTGAGGCGTCATCTGGTTCGCTGGTTCTGGCTGACGACCTACGGCAACGCCTTCCGAGCTGTCACCGGAAACAAGCTTCAGCGGCTCCTCCACCATCTGCGGCAGCTCGCGAAGGGGGAAACCACACGCGCCTGGGGAGAGCCCGTGAGGGTGTTTCCCGCACTTCCCGAGCGTTTCCACTACAGGTCCGCCCGCTCCAAGGTGCTGGCCCTCCACCTCGCCGGACTCCGGCCTCTCGACGCTTCCGGACAACCCATCGAGGATCCCGTAGCGCTGCTGGCAAGGCACGGCGCCGATGCCATTGTTCCTCTTTTCCGAGGCCGTGCCGAGTCCGCGAACCGCATCATCGTCCACCCTCAGCAGGCCCAGGCGATGCGAGACCTGCTGCTCGGGAATTTGCTGATGCGCAGCAGTGCTGAGTTGCTCGCGAGCCACGGCATTTCTCCTGATGCCGCGAAGGCACTCCAGGAACAGGACATGGCTCGCTTCCTGGAAGTTCGAGGCAAGACGCTCGAAGAATTGGATCAACGATTCATCGACCAGTTCATGAAGGAGGAGGCCGCTTTCTCCCACCCATTTCCTGGGATGTGAGCGCCGCTGTTTGCTCCCGCTGAGCTCGTCCTGTAAGTGGCACGCGGAGCCCCCGGGAAGGCAAGCCAGGAGGAAGCGGGCGAGCCGGGGAGGGCTCAGCGCCGTGCCCGGAATCAGCCGGGATGGCCGCCCTCCGGGCCCGGCCTCGAGCAACTGGTCCGATTGTTGGACCAGTTGGAGACGCGCGCGCCCGGAAGGTCTCCTCAACCCGCCGTGCCCGAGTCCTCCTCCACCAGCAGCTCCACCGTGAACGTGGAGCCCCCGCCCGGCCGGCTCTCCACGGAGATGCGCCCGCCGTGGGCCTCCACCAGCCGCCGCACCAGGTACAGCCCCAGCCCGAGCCCCCCGTAGTGGCGCACCGGCACCCCGCGGCCGAAGCGCTCGAAGATGCGCCGCCGCTCGTCCTCCGCCATGCCGATGCCGTGGTCTTTCACCTCCAGCACCACCGTGCCGTCCCGCGGCGTCACGCGCACGTCGATGGGGCGGCCTTGCCCGAACTTCAGCGCGTTGTGCAGCAGGCTCGCCACCACCTGCTCCAACCGGCGCGCGTCCCACCAGCCCTCGGCGGGCGTCCGCAGCTCGCACCGTACCTCGGAGCCACTGTCCTCCACCTGCGGCCGCATCTCCTCGAGCACCCGCGTCACCAGCCCGCCCAGCTCCACCTGCTGGCGGCGCAGCACCAACGGGTGGCCCGCGCTCAGGTTGGACACGTCCAGCAACTGGTCCACCAACCGGCCCAGCTGCCGCGTCTGCCGCTCGGCGGCGGCCACCTCGCCCAACAGCTTCGCGGGCTCCACGAGGGCACCACTCCGGCCGCGGCGCAGCAGGCTCTGCAGGCGCAACTGCAAGGGCAGCAGGGGCGTGCGCAGCTCGTGCGCGGCGACGGAGAGGAAGACTTCCCGCAGGCGGATGGCCTGCTCGGCGTGCCGGAACAGCCGCGCGTTGTCGATGGCGATGGCGGCGCGGCGCGCCAGCTCCCGGGCCAGGGCGAGCTCGGCGGGCCCGAAGCGCTCCGGCGTGGCCGAGACGAAGGTGATGGCGCCCAGCGTGTACCCGCGCGCCACCAGCGGCACCGCCAGCAGGCTCTGGATGCCGAGCGTCCGGATGAGCCGCACGTGCTCGTCGTCCACGCTCATCGCGCGCAGCGTGTCCTCGGTGAAGTGGGGCTCCAGCACCGGCTCGCCATCGCGCAGGGCCCGGGCCGACGGGGACGTCGAGCCGGGGCCCGGGGGGTAGCGGCGCCGCAGCTCCTCGAGCAGGGGGCGCTTCGCCGCGTCCCTGTGCGCGCCCCCCACCCGGCGCACCTCCCCGTCCTCCACCAGGTCGATGATGCACCAGTCGGAGAGCGGGCCCACGCACAGCGAGGCCACGCGCGGCAGCATCTCCTCCAGCTCGAGCGAGCCGAGGAGGACCTCGCCGGCCTCGGCCAGGAAGGCGTTGGCGGCCTCGGAGCGCTGACGCTCACCCAGCTCCTGGCGCAGCGACTCGCGCATCTCGTTGATGGCCGAGGACACCTCGTCGAGCTCGTCCCGGACGGCGCGCCCCGGAGCGCCGCGGTGCAGCCCGCGGTGCAACACCAGAGGCACGTCCAGGTGCGCTGGCTCCAGCCCGCGCGTGTAGGCCGCCATGGTGGCCAGGTGCTGCGTCACCAGGCGCTGCACGACGAAGAGGACGAAGAGGGCGATGAGGAACGTCTGCGCCGCCTGGGTGGCGAGCAGGACGAGCACCCGGTCCCACAGCCGCGCGTGGATGTCCTCCAGCGTGGCGCTCACCCGGAGCGTGCCCAGGTAGAGCTGCCCGTGGTGCAACGGGATGGAGCGCACCAGGGCCTGCTCCGGGCGGGGAGCCGAGCCGGCCACGTAGCGGGTGCCCAGCGTGCTGATCACCTCGGCCTGGACGATGTCCGGCAGCGTCGTCATGCCCTCCAACTGGATGCGCAGCGGCTCCTCGTCGAGGGACCAGAGGCTCTGGGCGACGCCCTGGGCATAGCTGGAGCGGAGCTGCTCCAACCGGTCCTCCAGGGAGCGGCGCTCGCCCCGGTAGCCGGCGGCGAGCTGGACGCTGGTGCCCACGAGGCTGGCGGCGGCGCTGAAGAGCACGATGGCGCGCAGCAGCCGGCGGCCGAGCCGGTTGCCGCAGTGCGGCCACCACCCGAGCCAGGGCCGCCGCGCACCGGGGAGGGCGGACGCCACCGCCTCAGGGGAGGGGCTCGGGGGGGAGGGGGCGTGCGAGTCCATACAGCTCCAGGAGGGTGCCCGGGACGCGGAGGTGCCGCTGAGCGAACAGGGCCCGGAGGGAGAAGTCGTAGTGCTTCAGCGCCGGGTTGGCCACCCTGGAGAAGGCCCGGAAGTCGAGGGACTCCCAATCCCCCTCGCCGAGGAAGCGCAGGAAGACGTCCACGTTGCCGCGTGTGATGGGGACCATCGCCGTGCGCCAGTCGAGCCCCTCGGAGG
>DASQMW010000130.1:0-15612 GCA_035645295.1 Archangium sp. | reverse complement strand
CTGCGTGGCGCAAGCTGCGCACCACCTTGGACTCGCGTCGTCAGCCTCGTGTCCTGGGCCGACGTTTCCGCAAAGACCCCGCCGGCTACCTCCATGAACTCGAAGAGGAGCTCAGGAGCGCTTTGCCGGCGTAGTTTTTTTGGCTCCGCGTGGGACGGGCGTCTCGCTTTCTCGTCCTTTAGGGGAACCCACGCTGGCGCTGAATTCCGGCGTTCACCCCGCGGAGATGATCGTGACCAAGAAACTGACGCGTTCCTGGGTCGTTCCATTTGCCCTCCTGGGCCTGGCTGGATGTTCCAAGCCCGGTGCCGACGAAGTGCCCGCTCCCGCTCCCGCTTCCGAGGACACTCAGGCGACGGCGTGGGTGCCCGGAACGCCGGTGCCCGCCCAGGCGCACGCCGAGGGAACGGAGCACACGATGGAGATGGACTGGATCCGCCGCGACGGTTCCGTCGATGGCCTGACCGACCACTCGGCGTTGATCGTCAGCGGCCAGGTGGAGTCCACGCGCTACGACGTCGTCCGCGCCTGGGCGCAGTCCAAGGTGGAGGGGCAGCCCACCGGACCGGAGAGCGGCATCTACTCCGACCTTCCGGTGACCATCGCGACCGTGCGGATCGGCGACATCGCGCGCTCCTCGCAGGAACTCAAGACCTCCTTGGGCGGCACGGTGGCGCAGGGCTCCACCGTGGAGATCATGTTCCCGGGCGGTCTGCTCGCCGACGGATGCACGATGGCGCCGCAGGACAGCTCGCTGCCGGAGGTGGGCGCGCAGGCGGTCTTCTTCCTCGTCCCGCAGGGGGGCACCGCGCCCCTGGCCATGAACTCCACGACGGGCCTCTACTCCGTGACCGGCGGCCCGCTGGGCCAGTTCCAGGTGAAGGACGGCCTCATCCAGGCCGCGGGCGCGCAGCGTCACGCCGCCGCGACCGAGGGATACGCCGGCAAGCCGGTCAGCGCGCTGCTCGAGCGGGCCGCGTCCCGCGCGAAGGCCGTCCAGTACATGGGCCCCGACCTGCCCAAGCTGGCCATGGTGGATGAGAGCCCCTCGCAGGGGCCGTCCGCCCAGAGCTGGTGCGGGGTTCCGTACTTCGCCCACAAGTGGTGCCGCAAGCCCACGAACATCACCTTCACGGACTACACGAGCGCGACCTGGCCTGTCGGCGACGGCATGAACGAGTGGATGTACAACAGCTACAACAACAGCCTGTACCTCCACTGGCGCTCCAGCGGCACGTCCGACGTCATGGTGTACGAGGCCAATTACGGCGCCAACAACTGGTACGGGTACGCGACCTACAACGCCGCCAGCGCTTCCTGCATGGCGAACGCCGTCATCAAGCTGAACACCTACTACTACTCGGGCTGGCACTACGCGAAGACGGTCTCGACCCACGAGATCGGGCACGTCCTCGGCCTCAACCACCACAAGGATTGCAACTCGATCATGTATTACCAGCCCGTCTCGTGTGCGGCCAACATCACGACCTGCGACATGCAGGCGGTGGCGGAGCGCTATCCGTACTGAGCGCGGTCTGATGACAAGCTGAACCAAGCGCGCCTCCCGGCCCCTGGCCGCGGAGGCGCGTGTCGTTTCCTGGGCGGACCGTGGTTGCGATAGACGAGGACCCAGGGTCAGTCCGCTCTGGACGCGATGAGGGCGATGTTGCGGGGGGAGAGGCGCGGTTCGAAGACCTGCAGGAGCTCGACCTGAAAGCCCAGCTCTTCGAGGAGTAACGCGCGATCGAGCAGAATCACGACCTCCAGCGCCCTCGCGAAGCGATCCCTCAGCAGATGACAGAGGAACATGCGCCTCGTCTCGGGGCGAGCGGACGATTCAAAGGAATCCAGTTCGGCTTCCGTCATGCCGGCATCGAGTCGCAGGCGCTCCAGGCGATCACGCGCATAGACGGCGAAACTCCCGGCATAGAGCGTCTTGGGTGCATCCCCCGCCCGCACGAAGCCGAGAGCGGGAAACTTCCGCCTCAGCAGGAGATCGAGCGCGAACCGTTGCTGGTTGACGCGTTTCATCAGCGCGAACTCAGCCTCGGTCTTGTGGTGCCGTCCACGCGTCGCCAGGAACAGGGCACGCCGGGTGATGGGAAGCGCATGGGCCTTCCCGATGCGGGAGACAGGGTAGTCCCGTGCGGCATCCATCTGGTCGTAGCAGCAGCCAAAGTTCAGGAGGAGTCCCGCCTTCTGGCTCTTGCGAATCTGCGTCAGCGCGAGCGGCCCGCAGGTGTGGAGACCAATCGAGACCCGGTCCTGACCGGAAAAGAGCGGATCAATCTCGCTCTGCGGCCCGTCTTCGACGGAGGAGTGGATGAAACACAGCTTTTCCCGCGGCAGGGCCCAGGCCCTTCGCAGCCAGTCGCGGCCTTTCTCCTGCAGAGCGGCATCACGATCGATGCTGTGGAAGGTCCAATCGAAAGTCCTGACACAGAGCCGAGCGAGATGGCCCATGCCGCCACCGATGTCGACCGCGCGACGAATCGTCTTCGTCCTCGGCCCGAGCAGGGCGAGGACCCTCTCGATCTCATGGACTTTCTTGGCATTGAGTCCCTGCGCGTCCGCGGTCGTCAGAGGTTGAACGCCTTTATGCCAGGGCAGCGCAGTCAGTTCACGAAGCGCGAGCACGAGTGACTGCAGCGACCGGGGAGGCTCACCTGGAAGCTCCCCAGCATCCAGCATCCTTTCGCCCGCTTCATCGAGTGATTCAGCGTAGGGCAGCCAGGAATCGGGATAAGCGGCTCCAGACTCCGGCCAGTTCTGGAGGATGGAACGTGACCAGAGCTCGGACCACGGCCTGAGCAGGCTGGTCAGCGCTTGCAGCCGCTCTTGAAAGTTCATCCCATTCCACTTCACGGCTCAGGGCCGGCTCGGAACGAAGCCGAGCAGGGTCCCAGGAAACTTGTCGGTCACGAGCAGAAAGCCCCGATCCTCCAGCCGCACCAACCCTTCCCAGTTGCGTGGCGCCTCGCCGGAGAGCTGCAACTGGAGAGGGGGCCGATCCGTGAGCACGATGCCGGTGGGCTGCACCTGGAGCTCGATGAGCCGTTCCACCTGTGGGTTCTGGGCGTGGGTCGGCCCGGTGCCGTACCGGGCCATGAGGGGATCCGGCGCCGGATCATAGGCGTGAGAGGTCCCTGGAAAGCTGTAGTTCATCACCCAGAACCGGCCCGCGGAGTCCAGGGAGGTGGCATCGGTGAGGCGGTACTCGATCGATGGGAGCGTGAGCTTGCCGGACGGGGCGAGTGAGCGATCGAAGCTCTCGGCGGCGGGGGCCTGGTTCACGCGGACCCCGTTGGCCTCGTACAAGGCCAGCAAGCGCTCCTCGCCCACCACCAGTGTCTCGAAGCCCGCGTTCGGCACCTTGGCGGGCAGGGAAAGCGAGGCCAGTGGTGAAGCCTCGAGCTTCAGCACGCTCAAATCCGGCGCGATGCGGCCGGTCACCAGGAAGCCCTTTTCCGTGCCCTGGCGGGTCTCCACGGAGAGATACGCCTGGTCCCCAGCGAATCCGATGGACTCATAGCCTTCGAAGCCCGGGAGGCGCTTCTCGAGGCCGCCGCTGTCGAATGGAATGCAGCGGGGCTCAAGAGGCCCTGACGCCGTGTTCTCGAGCCGCGCGAGAACCTCTGCCTTCGAAACCGTGTAGAGGCAGGGAGTGCTGTCGCTCCGCCAGCCGGGATACTGCGGCAGCATGACGAGGTGCTCCCCGTACCAGGCGAGGCCAGAGAGCTCGGCGTTCTCGCTCTGAAGAGGACCGCCGAGCGGCAAGAGGGTGACGGCCTGCTCGGGCGCTGTCCCCTGTAACTCCGGGGGCACGTCCGCCAGCGGAACCCGCTGGGCCGGCTTCGAAGCGCACCCGGCCAGTACCAGTCCAGCGGCGAGTGCATGGCTCCAACGGTGGTGGGCGATACGCAGGATGGCTCCCCCCATTCTCGTCGCGGACTCTAATCCGCGGCGAAGCAGTAGAACAGGCCCGCTCCGCCCGTCCCGCGGAGGGCGTCCTGGCTGCAGCCGCCGCGCGACAGATGCGACGAGTTCCAGGATCTCGCGGCCTCGGTGTCGATCACGCCGAGCCGATCCGAGTGGCCGACCATGGCCGCTCCTTCGGTGCCGCTCTTGGTCCAGTTGCCACAGGTCCAGTCCTCGACGCCCGCGAACGCGGTTCCGTCCGGCTGCGAGCCGGTCAGGATGTCATGCCGGTTCGGCGTATCGCCCCGGCCTTCGACGATGTCGCCCTTCTCGGTCAGCGCCGTCTCCTTGGTCAGGTTGTTCTGGCCATGCAACTCCTCGACATCCCTGGCAACGACGACCCTCTGAGCGTTCTGCCACGGGCCGCTCCCAATGCGGTCTCGGGCATGGACGGCCTGCTGGCCGCCGGAGGCTTGCGTGCTGAGATAGGCGCGCCACGTGTGGTGACCGGCACCCACGGCTTGCGCGAGGGATTGGCAGTGGCGATCCGCGCCTTCCAGGCCACCGAGATCGGCACCTTGGCCAAGGCCCACGCTGGTCACGAAGAACGTCATGGGGTTGCGCTCGTCCTGAGGATCCTCTGACTCGCACCCCACCATGCCGAGCACCAGCAGCGCCGCCGGCGCGAGCATCGACCACCGCATCGTGTGATTCATCGTCGTCCTTTCGGTTCAGGTCCGATGACGGCATCACAGCACCGGCTTTGCCGGTGCGTCCTCCGTGACTCGACAGCACTGTTGTTTTGTCGTCTCACCCTCTCCGCCGAACGTCGCCAGCGGCACGCCGCGTCGAGGTATCTCGTCACCGCAGCAAGAACGTGTTCGACGTGCTCACATGCCCGGCGATGTCGGTGACGCGGATGACCACGTCCGACTGGATGGAGTCGACCACGACCTGCTGCGTGAGCACCCCATCCACGAAGGGCTCGCTCACGCGCGGGCCGATGCTGCCGCCAGCCCCTGTCTCCAAGCGCACGTTGCCGCGAAACGCCGCCGCGTTGGCACCGGTCGCGCGCACCGTCAGCGTGAAGGGCACCAGGCGCTGCTGCGGGCCGATGGGGTCGATGCTGTAGCCCTCCGGCCACTCCCCCTCGACGACGGTGAGGCCGCCCGGGCGCACGGCGGTGCGGCCGTCCCCGAGGGTCACCTTCACGTCGTAGCTGCCGGGCGCGAGCACCGACGGAACGCGGGTGGAGATGCCCTCGGGCGAGATGGCGAGCGTGGGCACCTCGAGCGTCCCGATGCGCACCGACACCCGGGTATCCACCTCGAGCGTCCCCTGGCTGTAGTCGACCGTCGTGGGCAGGTGCAGCTCGGCGTCGAGGGTGAGCGCCGTGGCCTCGCTCGCGCGCATCTCCGACGGCGAGACCGAGCGGATGACCGGCTCCGGCCAATCCTGGCAGGCCAGGAGCGAGACGAGCGCGGCGATGGAGACGAGCTTCCTCATGGCAGCTGATACCTCACACCGAGGAGCCCCTGCACACCTATCGAGCGCCCGATGACGAAGGGGATGTACGCCTCGCCGAGCCCCACCCGCCCGTCGAGGAAGGGCTCGAGCGCCCCCAGCGGGAAGCGCAGCTGGACCCCCGCGAGCAGCTCCCAGCCGAGTGACGAGCGCACGGAGCTCGCGGAGAAGTCGCTCGAGAGGTGGTGCAGCGCCAGGAGCGGTCCCACGCCGGCGCGCACGTCCAGGCCGAAGTGGGTCATCCGCACGAGACTCATCCGCCCGGCCGCAAGGAGTGGGAGGGAGTGCAGGGCGGAGACTCCCGCTCCGGTGCGGAAGCGCGCCAGCCGCCAGCCGAGCTCCACGTCGAGGGAGAAGCGGCCCCAGCCGGGCGGCGTCAGGGTGAGCTGCGCCGAGCCCTGGGGGCCGCGGTTGAAGCCACCGCCGTAGAACCCGCCACCCGCGAGCGCGAGGGAGTAGCGCAGCTCCTGCGCGGGCTTCGTTGGCGGGGGCTCGGGGCTCGCCTCCCGCGGAGGAGCCTTCGGCTTCTTGCGGGAGATTCCGCGGGAAGAACCCTCGGGAGCAGCCACGGCTGCGGTAGAGCAGAGCAGGAAGAGGAGCGCGATCCAACGCATGGAGGAGGCGGTCCTCGGGGGCCAGCGCCGCGGACGCAGGAGAAGACAACCCCAGCAGGCGGCGGTTGTCGAGCCCCTTCGTCCCTATAGAGCCCTTCCCCCCTCAGGTATCCAGGTACTCGTGGAAGAACGAGGTGGTGGCACGCCACGCCCGCCGCGCGGCGTCCTTGTGGTAGCTCTCCCGGTCCTCGCAGAAGAAACCGTGGGTCACCTTGGGGAACACCGTCAGGGTGTATTGCCTGCCCGCCCTGCTCAGCGCCTCGGCGATGCGGCCATGCTCTTCCGGCCGGATGAACGAATCCTCCGCGCCGTACCACAGCTGTATCGGCGCCTGCATGTCCCCCACGCGATCCAACAGCGTCTTGCGTCCGAAGGCGTCCTTCTCCGGGCCAATGCCGCCACCATAGAACGCGGAGGCCGCCTTGAACCGCGACGGCAGCGCGGCGTTCGCGAGGAACGCATACCGGCCCCCCATGCAGAACCCGATCACTCCGACCGAAGTCCAGTCGGTCTCCTCCCGGGCCGCCAGGAAGTCGAGCGCCCTCTCCGTCTGCGCCAGGACGGTGGCATCGTCCAGCCGCTTCAGATGCGCGAGGGCGTTGGGCAGCTCGTTGTACGCGTAGACGGCTCCGCCGTAGATGTCGGGCGTCACCGCGGCGAAGCCCGCGTCGGCGAAGCGCTCCGTCAACCGTTTGAAATGCTCGTTGAGGCCATAAGCCTCGATGTAGATCACGACGCACGGAAACGGCCCCGCCCCTTCGGGCCGCGCGTAATAACCTCGCAGTCCCTCTCCCAGTTCGACCCACTCGCCCCTTGCGCTCATCACCTTGCTCCCTTGCCCTCGCGTTGATGGATCGTCACAACCAGAAAGGCCCGCGTCCTGTCAACGGCCCATGGAAACCTGACGCATCCTTCCTGGCGCTGATCGTCGTGTGGTCGCTCGTCGGAGGCGCGGCCTGGGCGCAGGCCACCGTCGTGCAAGCGCCCCTCGGGGGCCAGCCCCTGCCCCTTCCCGGCCGGGTCGCCTGCGGCCCCGCGACGGAGGGCTGGACCGTGAGCGAGGATTCACGCTCCGTTCGCCCGCCTTCGTCCCGCGGTGGACGTGTGGGCCAACCGGGGGCGCTCCAGGTGGCCCCCACCGCGAGCGCATGCACGAGTTCCCCGGAGACGCTCACGCTCGTGGCGACAGGGGCGTTCCCCGAGGCCGATCCGGCGAGCGTGCTGCTGGCCGCGGACGAGGGGCGGCTCGAGCTGCGCGGGCGGGGGCTGGCGGGAGCACAGGTATTCTGGGCGGGCGCCTCTCGCGACGGGCGTCTGGAGCACGAGACCTGCCTCGACGCCGGGCCCTCGGAGCTTCCGCAAACGTGCGTGTTGCCGGTGCGCCGCGGCGTGCCGGCGGACGTGCCGCTCTTCCTGCTCCCGGCGGGGGCGCGCTTCGGGGACGGCGTCCTTACCTTCGATGCCTCGGGCCGGCGGCTCGCGCCCTCGGAGCTTCAGTTGCGCCCGAGCCGCGTCGTCCTGGCCTCGGTCCTGCCGGGGGTGCTCGCCCTGGACCTCTCCGCGGGAGAGGGGCGTCTGGCGCTGCCGCACCCCGAGGCCATCGCGGCCGTCGACTGTAGCCCCGCGCGCTGCGAGCTGAGCGAGGACGGCGTCTTCGTGCGTGCCGTGCCGGGCCTCCCCACGAGCCTGGGCCTCCGGGTGCGCCTGGCGCCCCGGGTGCTCGTCTCGCGAGGCGAGGCGCTCGAGAGCACGGCCTCCGCTGTGCTGCAACTGCTGCACTGCCCGGTGGAGCTCGCGTCGGGGCCGCCGCTGAGAGGCGCGGAGGACGTGCGGGTGGTGGTGCGGGTGGACCCGCGCTGCGCGCAAGGGGTGCGGTCCTTCCGCTGGCGCGCCAACGGCGAGCCCGCCGAGGTGGCCCAGGTGGTCCGGGAGGAGGAAGTGGCCTTCGTGCTGCTGCGGGTGGGTCGCCTGGGCGCGGACCGGCTGACCCTCACGGCCACCCGCTCCGAGGTGGATCCAACGGTGATCGCCACCACCTCGGCGGACACCCTCCCGGTGCCCCAACCGCGCGCGAGCCTCGAGCTTCCCGGTTTTGGGAAGATCGACTTCATCCCCACCAACCGGGAGGCGAGCCTCTCGGTGGCGTCTCCGGCCGAGGCCGCGAGGCTCGTGCCGCTGCCCGTCGAGGGGGCCTACTCGGTGCGGATGGAGCAGGGGCGCTTCCGGGTGCGAGGCGATGAGAACAACGGGGGCTTCGTCCCGCTGCGCTTCGGCTACCGCGTCGAGGGGTTGCCCCAGGCGTTGCGCTCGGTGGACCTCGCCGTCGTATACGAGCGGACCCAGCGAGCCCTGCGGGAGGCCTCGGTGCCCGCGCCGCTCAGCGCGTCGGCCCTGTCCGAGGAGCCGCTCGTCGAATTCTTGTGCGCCGATCGGGAGGGGAAGTCCCAGCGCATCCTGCCCGGCCAGCCGGCGCGTATCCCCTTCGATGCGCGCGACAGCTGCCGGATCGCCATCCATCGGGAGCGGTTGCGGCCCGAGGATGGTCTGCAGGAGATCATCCTCGAGGTGGACGTCACCAGCGCCAATGGGGCGGTACGAGAGGCGGCGCGGGTGAACGAGCGCATGGTGCTCCAGCCCGGCGGCGAGCCGCGGACGTTCTGGCTCAAGAACGTGCTCGAGCAGTTCGATCGCATCGTCGTGCGCGTCAGCCACGTGGTGGACGAGTCGCGCTACCTGCTGGCGGCGCCCTCCTCCCGGGCCAGCCTGCCCTCGGTGCAGTGGGCGGCGACGGTCGAGGGCTCGCGGCTGCGCCTGTACGCCACCGCCACCATCCCCAGTGGCCTCTACCGGCTGAATCAGCCGACGGGGCAGCTCACGCTGAACTTCGGCCTGCTGTCACGGCTCACGTTGTTGGACGAGCACGGCAAGGAGGGGCTGTTCGGGCTGGAGCTGGGGCTGATGGGCGTGGGGCTCGTGCAGACGGGAGGCCTGCTGAATGACTATCCCCCCACGCTGGCCGCTGTCGCGGGAGTGGGCATCCGCGTCCCCCTGGGCGGAGGCCCGGCGGGGGGGCAGGCCGCCTTGAGCATCCACATCTGGGGGGCCTACGAGTTCCGCGAGGCCTACTTCACCAGGCCCGTGGACGGCTCACCCGGCAAGGAGGTAGGCCGCTGGGCCCTCATCTTCGGGCCCAGCATCTCGCTGGGGAACATCGGCATGAACCTCTGACTCAGCGGTTTCCGGCGTTCGCCCGCAGCTGGGCCTCCAACTGCCGCCGCACGTCGGGCGGGAGCGACTCGAGGCCCTGCATCTGCCCGCCCCCGGCGAAGCCAGGCCGGGGGTGGCGCTTGAAGAGCTCGACGCCCTGGGCCAACCGGGTGCGCACGCCCTCGTCCACGGCGTAGGTGAGCGTGTCCAGCGTGCTCCGGGCGTACAGCTCCCTTCCACCGTTCGCCGCGCCCGGCGCCTCCTTGCCCAGCCGCAGCGTCTGGACGGGCATTCCCTCCACGGTCACCTCCACGAGCGCGGCCGGTGAGGCGAGCCCCGCCTGCCCATCCGTGAGCGGGCCCTCGACGAGACGGGTTCCTCGAAGGCTCCGAAGCCAGGCGAGCTGCACGTCCACCTGCGAGGGGTCGAACTCGAAGCCGTCCGGGAGCTTCCCCGGTTCGGTGAGCTTCCACCCCTCCCCTTCCTTCACCACCACGGCCGTCTTGCCTCCGGCCTGGACCTTCAGCTTCGTGACCTTCGCCGGCTCGAAACCCAAGAGGCCCATGTCCCGGAAGTCCACGAGGCGCTTGCGAAGCTGCGAGGCGGTGTACTGCGGGAGCTGGTACACCTGCGCGTCTCCCTCGACCCGGGCCGCGACGGTGGCCGAGCCCTCCTTCACCTCGGGCTGCCGGCCCAGGTGCACCACCACCTTCTTGCCGTCCTTCAGCTGCGCCTCCACGCTGTCGTGCGCCTCCGCGAGCCCCGTGGCCGCATCCGCCGCGGCCTCACCCTCGAGGAAGTCCTGCGCGGACAGGCTCGCCAGCTGCTGCGCGAGCTGCTGGGCCGCCTGCGCGCTGAACCGGAAGCCCGCGGGCGTCTGCGTCCCCTCCGCGAGGCTCCACCCTTCCGGGTTCGCTCCCGCCTTCAGGGTCACGCTCTCTCCGTCCTTCGAACGGAGGACGAGCTGGGAGAGGTCCTCCGTCTTCAGCGACAGAAGCTGACGCTTGCGCCAGTCCTTGAGCTCCTTGCGCACGGTCCAGTCCAGCCGGCCCCGGTGCGCGAAGACGTCGTTGCTGCCCACCTCGCGGAGGTACACCCCGCCGTTCCTGGCCGTCTTCCCGAGCACCAGCTTCACGGCCGGACCGCCGCCCTGGGTGACCTCGAGCTTCAGCCCCTTCGCATCATCCAGCTCGTACTCCGCCAGCCGCTCGGCCCGGTCGGTGACGAAGTCCGGGTTCTTCACCTCCCCGAGCGCCTCGAGCACGCCAGTCACCAGGCGCTCGTCCGCGGCGTACTTCGTGTCCGGCTTGCCCGGGTCCACCACGATCCAACCCTCGCCCTCCTTGCGGAGGGAGGCACCGCGGGCTCCCGTGAACTCCAGCGCCGTGACCTGGGCCTTGTCCAGCTTCGGCAATTCCAGCTTGCGCACCCCCACGCTGACCTGCCGCTCCCGTGTGGCGAGCACCAGCACGAGCAGCACGGCGAACGCGCCAAGGGCGATGAGCGTTCCTCTCTTCATGGCTCTTCCTCAGCTTTGCTTCAGACGGTGACAGTGGCCCGGCGCGACTCCCGCATCCGCCAGCGGACGAGCCCGAAGGCGGCGAGCGCGAAGGGAATCCCGAAGGCATTGCCGAACTTGACCGCGTTGCGCGTCGTGGCGCTCAGCTCGGGCTGGAGCGGCGCCTCGGCGAGGCCGCGGGTGCGCATCGCCAGGAGCGCGGGATCCAGCAGCAGCCAGTCCGCGACGTTCAGGAGCAGCGCCTGGTTCGGCCGGCCCATGAAGTCGTCCCACAGCGCCGCCGAGCCGCCCGCCACGATGACCCGCGGCTCGCCCTTGCTCTCCGCGAGCACGGGCGTACCGCTGGCGGCGCTGGCCTGCGCCTCCGCGGCGAAGTGGCTCTTGAGCTTCCCGCTCACCTGCACCATGAGCGGGTGCGGACCGTCCGGGGTGACCGTCTCCGAGCGCCAGTCCCGCCGCGGATCGATGTTGTAGGGCTTGTTCTCCAGCCAGCTCTTCCGCGAGGACCTGGCGAGCACCGTCACCTGGGCCCCCTCGGGCGCGGTGGCGGTGACGGCCGTGCTGAACGGCAGGGAGACCCCCGAGAGTCCCTCGGTGACGGGGCTGTCGCCCTCGAGCCGCTCCAGCAGCGGGATGAACGGGTACTGGACCGGCATCGAGATGACCATGAAGCCGCGGCGCTCCTGGACGCTCAGCTGGGCCGACTCGACATCCGCCACCAGCTGCTCCCCGACCTTGACGCCCCACGTCTCCAGCAGGGGCCCGAGCCCATGCGTGGCTTCGCTCGGCTCGAAGGTCTTCAGGTCCACCTGGACGGAGTCGAGGAAGAACGCCACGCTCCGGCCCTCCATCACGAACTGATCGATGGCCTTCAGCTCGTTCTTCTGGAACGCCGTCTTCGGGCCGATGACGAGCAGCGCGTCCACGTCCGCGTCCACGCGCTCCTTGCCGGACAGGTCCACCGGGCGGACCTCGTACATCTGGCTGAGCAGCGTCTGCAGCCGCGTGAGCTTCTCGTGGAGCGCGGGCGCGTCGTGCCCCTGCACCACCCCGAGCACCGGCGTCTTCGGGCGCGTCAGCTTGCGCACCAGCGAGGTCAGGTCGTACTCGAGCGTCCGGATGTCTTGGACGACGGGGATGACCTCCTTCTTCTCCTGATGCTTGATGACGATGCCCATGTAGGCGCGCTTCGTCTGCATCTGATCATCCTCGATGACGCGGATCTCCACGGGCTGGACGCCCACCTGCGCCAGCTCGCGCTCCACCGAGGTCGGCTCGCGGAAGACCCGGCCGAAGATGTCGCGCTTCGTCTCCCGCTTGGTCTCCTGGTCCTCGGCCGTCTCCTGGCTCATGGGGTCCAGGAACTCGAAGGAGAGCCGGCCCTTGGAGGCGGCCCGGAGTTCCTCGAGCAGATCCCGCACGTAGCGCGCGTTGCTCGAATAGGGAGGCGGCAGCTCCTCGGTGAAGTACGCCGTGACCGTGACGGGATCCTCGAGCCCCGCCATCGTGTCCTGAGAAGCCTTCGCCAGCGTGTAGAGCCCGTCACGGGTCGCATCGAAGCGGCCGAACGTGCGCAGACCGAGGATGTTGATCAACACCAGGCAGCCAATGGCCGCCGCGAGGAAGATGTTCGCGTTGGAGGAACCGGGTTTCATCGTCGACCTCACTGACGGACGTTGCCCAGGGTGCGCGTGGTCAGCGCCAGTCCCACGGCCGTGAGCGACAGGTAGAAGAGGAGATCACGCGTATCCAGCACGCCGCGTGCGATGTTCGCGAAATGGTAGTCGGCCGAAAGGTACTGGAGCAGCTCGCCGATCGACTCCGGCAGCACCATCGCGAACTTGTCGATGAAGTAGAAGGCGAAGCACAGCAACAGCCCGATGATGAAGCCGACAATCTGGTTGCGGCTGAGGGCGCTCGCCCACAACCCCAGGGACAGGAAGCTGGAGGCCATGAGCAGCAGCCCCAGGTAGCCCATCACCACCGGGCCCCAGTCGAACCGGGCGCCCTCGGCGGTGAGGCCCGCCACGGTGAGCGGATAGGGCAGCGTCCACAGCAGGCCCACCGCGACCATCCCCAGCGCCGCGAGGAACTTGCCCGCCACCACCTCCCAGTCCCGCAGGGGCATGCTGAGCAGCAGCTCCAGCGTGCCGCTCTTGCGCTCCTCGGCCAGCAGCCGCATCGTCACCGCCGGAGCGAAGACGACGAACAGCACCGGGGCAATGCCGAAGAACGCCCGCAGCGAGGCCTGTCCGGCGACGAAGACGGTACTGAAATACAGCCATCCCGCCACGACCAGGAACACGCCGATGACGATGTACGCGACGGGCGAGTTGAAGAAACTCCTGAACTCACGCCTGGCGACGGCCAGTGTCGTTCCCATTCTCTACCTCGTGATGTCGAATGCCTTGGAGTCAGCAGATCAGGCCGCCAGCGGCGGCACCTGAGGCTCCCGCGGGCCGCGCGGCCCTTCGCCTCCGGTGAGCTTGCGGAACGTCTCTTCCAGACTGACGTGCTGCCGCTTCACCTCGAGCAGACAGAGTTCGTGGCGCACGGCGGCCTCGAAGAGCGAACGGCGGATGTCCTCGTCGCCGTACCGCAGCCGGAAGCCCAGCGTCCCACTCCCCTCCCCCTCCGCCGGCTCCACGCCCGTGACGCCAGCCACGCGCTCGAGCACCGAGCGGACCTCGTCCGGGTGCAGCGTGGCTCCCGTCCTCGACGCGAGCACGACGGTGACCGTGCCGCCCTCGCCCTTCCCCAGCCGCTCCGGCGCGTCGTCCGCGACCAGGCGCCCATCGTTGATGATGAGCACCCGGCTGCAGGTGCTCTGCACCTCGCTGAGGATATGCGTGCTGAGGATGACCGTCTTCTCCTTCCCCAGCTCCTTGATGAGGCCGCGGATCTCGACGATCTGATTGGGATCCAGGCCCGTGGTCGGCTCATCGAGGATGAGCAGATCCGGATCGTGCACGATGGCCTGCGCCAGGCCCACACGTTGCCGGTAGCCCTTCGAGAGCTGGTGGATGTCCTTGCCCAGCACCGCGCGAAGGCCACAGCGTTCCACCGTACTGCGGATCCGCTCGGCGCGTTGGGCCTTGGGAATGCCCCGCACGTCGGCGATGAAGTCCAGGAAGTCCCGGACCATCATCTCCTCGTAGAGGGGGTTGTTCTCCGGTAGGTACCCGATCAACCGCCGGGACGCGACCGGATCGACGCTGACGTCGATGCCATTGACGCTCGCCGTGCCGGACGTGGGTGTCACGAAGCCAGCGAGTATCTTCATCGTGGTGGATTTGCCGGCCCCATTGGGCCCGAGGAACCCCACCACCTGTCCTCGGGGGACATCGAAGCTGACGCCACGCAGCGCGTGCGTGGCCCCGTAGGTCTTGGTCAGTCCTTCGATCCGGATCATTGGTTGAGTCACGACCTCACCCCATGAAACGAACGGTTTTGTTCCAAACGCCGTCAGCACTTAAGACAGCGAGCGGCACTGTCAACTCGACCTGGTGCGGATTTATTTCCGCCTCCCGGTGGCCGTGGATTTCAGCCGTGCTGAAACGAACGCCCCGTCTCTCCTGGCGCACGCCCCGTGAATCACGGATGGAAGGACCGAGGCTCGCGCGGCTTCCTTGAGCGCGCCGACATCGGCAGGTAGCACTTCCCTCCGTACTCCGCCTGATTCTTCGAACAAGGTGGGCGCCTGGCCAGCTCCACCCAACAACCCCCCTTGATTTGTACCTCGTCGTCCTCACAAGGCGCCTTCGCCTGATCGCTGAACGGCTTATCCGGCAGGGGGTAGGCGATGATCGACGCGCCATCGTTGACCGTGTCCGCCAGCGTGGGGGCCTGGCTCTCCTCCACCGCCTGCACCGCCACCCCGGCGATCGCGGGCTGCTGACCCCTCGGAGCTCCCGTGTTCGCCCTCCAGGCTTCCACCCCCAGGAAGAGCACCAGCGTCGCGATACCGACTGCGAGCCCGTAGGCCACCACCGGCCACACCCTCCTCCGCGCCTCCCCCCTCCGCTTCCGTGTCCTCGCCCCGCTCGTCAGGTGGCGTTGTACCGGTTCCATGTACTTCATCCGCAAGGAGACCGAGGTGAGCAGTTCCAACAGCCTGCTCAGGTCCTTCAGTTGGCTCCGTGGGGGCCCTTGCTCCACCTCCAGCGCCACGTAGGACGAAGAGGCCTTGCAGGTGGCTCGTACCGTCCAATCCTCGGTGGGCTTCCAGCCCAGGTGCGGCGCCGGTACCAGCACCACCGCCGCCGCCCCCGTGCGCTCGTTGCGCGCCTCGTAGAGCGGACCCAGCCTCATGAATTCCAACTCGTCGGTGTTCCCGTGCACCCTGCCGAGCCGGAACGGACCCAGCTTCCGCCCCCTCCAGCGCTTCATGTCCGCCATGGAACCGTTCTCCTCTCGCGTGCCGTTCTACACCATCGGAGAAGCTGGTGAGCGGCGCGCCTTGCCGGACCTTCAGTCGTACTCAAGATCACGGAACCGAAATCGGAAGCTTGGGGCTGAAGCAATTCGGCCGGGCCACAATGTGTTTATGACATAGCTATGGTCTGAGCCAGCCAAAGAAAGTCCGTTCAGGGGTCTGTCCTCAGCTTGAAAGCAGGAAGGAGCGCTCCGGGCCCGGTGTCGCAAAACCTGTCCAACAGTTGGACAAGTTCGTCAGGAGCGAGGCCGGGAGGCAGGCTTGATTCAAAGTCCCACGGGAAAGGTTATCCCCCCCTGACCTACGGCTGAAGTAGAGTCCCGCCTACAGGTGCTTACCGGCAGCGAGCAGCTGCGGGCTGATCCGGGGAGAGCCTGCACAGAGCCGGTGATGGG
>DASQMW010000129.1:0-10778 GCA_035645295.1 Archangium sp. | reverse complement strand
TCTCCTGGATTGACCACTCCATCGGGTTTCCCTCTCTCGTGCGGGTCAACTGGAGGGCAAGGTACAGGTTGACGTTGCGTGAAGGTCAAGCCCTCACGAGCACCTGGATGAGGAGCAGGGTGGCGACACGCGCCGCCCCCCGCCAGCAAGCCCCAGGGTCCGGAGCGGGGCGGTGCCCAGGCACACGCCTTCACCTCTGGTGACAGCACGTCGCGCACGGCGTCCCAGTCCGCCGCGTGCCGGGACGCGCCCGGGATGAAGCCCCCGCAGGTTCGCCCGCGAACCGGCAGTCGAGCTTCCCCGGGTCCAAGTCTCCCTCAAGCAGGGGCGGAGCCGGGGCAGGAGGAGGAGAACCCCGCCTTTGCCGCGACGGTGGAGGAGCCGAGGAAGGAGCGCACACCCCGTTGGGACTGGGCCGGGCTGCGCAAGCAGGATGTTCGCCCGGGATGTGTTCGCGTGCTTGAGGTGTGGAGGCAGGCTTCAGGGGGGTGTCGTCCGTGAAGGGAGCACGAGGGGTGAGAGCGATTGTGGAGCAGTTGGGGTTGCCCACGGCGAGTGCGCACCTGGCCCCTGCGCGAGGGCCGCCCCAGAGCGCGGGGGGTTGAAGCTCAAGCCGCCTCAGCCCGCCAAGAGAGCCAGGCCCCTGCCGCGCCCCTGCTGGGAAAGCGGCTGGGCTGGGCAGGTGTGTGTCTGCTGGAGATGAAAGGCTTCTCGGCGTGCGGCTCATGGGCTCCCCGTCAGCGTCCCTCTCCTCCCGCTCTGCTCCCGCCCGCTACGCCCAAGAGGGCTCCTGTCCTTCCTATGCTCTGACCGTCGAGGCCTGAAACGAGGGCCTCGCCCACGTCCTTCAGCTTCGCCTCCTGCGCCACAGTGTAAGTATTGTGATCGGCTCGGTGAGCAGGACTTCCCCGCCTGGACGCCGCCTGCTCCGCCAGTCTTGAGGCAGCCGCGAGAACTGGCGAACGCGCTCGCACCGCAGCTCCGTTGCGCCACGAAGTTACATTTCGTTGACCCCTACTTCGACGCCGCTGATGCCTCGTTTTTCGAGCCGATGAAGGAGTACCTGCTCGTGGCGCAGAATCGTCGCGGCCTCGATGAGCTCCAGATTCAGGTTCATTTCGGGGTGCATCGCCATGCCGTCGAGCAGGCGGCGCGAGTCGAGAAGCGCCCCATGACTGAAGCGGAGTTGGCAAGGCGCAAGCTGGAGGCGTGCGAGCAGCGCATCAAGCCGCTCCTGCGGCCGGGCGTGAAGCTTCGAGCGTTCGCATGGGGAGAAAGCTCCAGCAGGGGAAGGCTGCACAACCGCTATCTCCTGACGGAAGTCGGGGGGATCGCGGTCCAGACCGGGCTTGACCGGAGCGTGCGTGGAGGGAGTCAGACGGACGACTTGACGGTGCTCTCCAAGGAGCAACACGAAGAGCATCGGGCGGAATACCACGTGGACGGCACGGCCTTTCGCTTGATCGCGGATAGCAGCTTCGCGGGTGCCCCTCCGGCGGGTGGATGACGGCCGTTGCGCCGCTGACGTCCGCGGCCTTCGCGGCAGAGGTAGAGAGGGCGTCTATCATGTCGAAGATGCGCTACTTCCAGCTCAAGGAGGACAAGCAGTCCGTGAACTGGTACCGGGGGCCCCCTGGATGAACGAGGGCGGGACAGGCTGTCAGCCCCTCCTGGTAACTCCGGTTGGAGCCCGTCCACCGGCGGTGCTCGCGCTGGGGGATGCCAATGACGTCTCGCTGGGCCGTACCGCTGCTCCTGGTGCTCGTCGGCTCTGGCTGTTCAGCCACCCGCGTCGTGCGGCTGGACACCGGCGATGACGTCTTCATTGTCGCCCCTCGTGTGGAGGAGGGGGCGGAGCTGGAGGCGGCGGAGCTCGACGCGGACGAGTTCCAGGAAGCCCTGGTGCGGCTCGCGCGAGACGTGCGGCCCTTCCGCACCCCAATGCTGGAAGCACGGGCGCTCTTTGGCGTCCCTTCCCGAAGCGGGGTGTACCGCTATGAGAGCCGCGGCCGGCGGCTGCGCCCCGAGGGCCCCGAGGACGCGGACGGGCCGCGCCTCCTGGAGTCTTACGCGGACGAGGCGCTGACGCGCGCCTATGGCCAGTGGTGCCAGCGCAAGTCGCAGCCGGGGGACTGCCTGCGGCTGTTGGACGAAGGCCCGCTGCTGGCCAGCGACGGCAAGTACACGCTGGCCATGGCCATCGCCATGGACTCGGTCTGGGAGGAGACGGCCGAGGCACTGGAGGACATGGCGGACCCCGATGCCCTGCGAGCCACACTCACTGCCTCGGTGACGATGTACCTGCTGCTGTGGTCGCTACCCGAGCCGGTGAGTAAGGGCGTGGCCGCCACCTTGACGGCCCTGGCCATTGCCTATCTGGGCGTGGACACGGTGTGGCGCCTCATCGACGGGTGGCTGACGCTGGTGCGCGAGGTGGATGGGGCCACCAGCTTCGAGCAGCTCAGCGCAGCGGGCGAGGCGTACGGTGAAGTCCTCGGCGAAAACGCGGCGCGCGTCTTCGTCATGCTGGCGACGGCCGCCATCGGCAACACGGCGGGGCTGGCGGCGAAGTCGGTGGGGCTGCCCGGCTCGGCGCAGGCGGCGCTCGCCGTGGAGTCGCAGTCGGGCTTCCAGTACGCGGCGGTGGGCCGCGTGCAGTCGGTGGCGATGACGGCCGAGGGCTTCACCGTTGCGCTCGCGCCCAATGCGCTGGCCATGGCGGAGCGGGGTTCTAGCAGTGGAGGCCCGAGGAGGAGCCGACGTCATCACCTCGCCACGGACAAGAACGAGATTTCCGCCGCGCGGGGAGGCCCCTGGACGCCGGAGTTCAGAAAAATCTTCAGGAGGGCCGGGATGGAGCTGAAGGACCCCGAGAACATCGTGGACGTTCCAGGCCACAAGGGGCCACATCCGCGGAAGTACCACGAAGAGGTCTTCGAAAGACTCAACGACGCTACTGCTACGTGCCGCACCGTGGTGGCGTGTCGGGAGGCGCTCACGACTGAGCTCAAGCAGCTCGCGAAGGAGGTCGCCACGAAAGGAACGAAGCTCAACAAGCTGGTGACGCGGAGCAGGTGAGGTAGAGAGGACGCCCATGTCTAAAGCGCGCTACTTCCGGCTCAAGGAGGACAAGCAGTCCGTGAACTGGTACCTGGGGGACCCCCTGGATGAGACGGGCCAGGAAGTAGAAGACCCGTATGCCTTCAGGGCAGGGCGGCCTGTCAGCGTCAAGGGCCGCCTGACCATCCCCGTTGACGAGCCTGGGCGACGTTTGGAGTACTGCACCGCGGGCCTCGGCATGGCTCCCATCGTCCACGTCCGGGTGGCATCCCTCTTCACGGAGCTGGCGCCGAATGACGTGCAGCTCATCCCGGTGGACGTCCAGGGCCAGCCGGACCAGTACCTCATCCTGGTGGCCACGAAGCTCATCCGCTGCATCGACGACGCGGCGTCCGAGGAGGTACGCTTCTGGCTGCCGGAGCACGGGCAGCCCGAGCGCGTCGGCGACTACAAGTCTGTCTCCGGGCTGCGCATCGACCCGACGAAGGTGGGGGATGCCAAGGTATTCCGTACTCGGGGATGGAACCTTGCCCTCATCGTCTCCGAGGACATCAAGCAGGCGCTGGAGCGCGCCCGGGTGACAGGCGCGCAATTCACCGAGGTGTAGCCCCGTCAGCTCCCTCAAGCAGGGGCGGAGCCGGGGCTGGAGGAGGAGCGCCTCGCCTTTGCCGCGACGGGGGAGGAGCCGAGGAAGGAGCGCACCCCCCGTTGGGACTGGGCCGGGCTGCTCAAGCAGGATGTTCGCTCTGGATGTGTTCGCGTGCTGGAGGTGTGGAGGCAGGCTTCAGGGTGTGGGCGTACGTGAAGGGAGCAGGAGGGGTGAGAGCGATGGTGGAGCACCGGGGGTTGCCCACGGCGAGTGCGCACCGGGCCCCTGCGCGAGGGCCGCCCCAGAGCGCGGGGTGTGGAAGCTCAAGCCGCCTCAGCCCGCCAAGAGAGCCAGGCCCCTGCCGCGCCCCTGCTGGGAAAGCGGCTGGGCTGGGCAGGCATGTGCCCGCTACGCCCAAGAGGGCTCCTGTCCTTCCTATGCTCGCCTCGCGGCGAACCTGCCCGCGTTCCCCGCGAACCTGCGCAAGCAGCTCAAGGGCGCGAACATGCCGGCGCCGCGCGCCATCATGGCCGTGGCCGTGGAGAGCACGCAGGTGGACGTGGACACCGCGTTCACCGTCGAGTCGCGCTACTTCGCAGTGGTGGATGCGCTCATCGACCAGCACGGGCGCAAGGGCCGATCCACCGGCAGCGGGTTCTACGACTACGTGGATGGCAAGCGCACGAACCTGTGGCCGGGGCTGGCGCAGCACTTCACGAAGCCCGGGTACACCATCCCCTTCGAGGACATGAAGGAGCGGATGCTGTTCGCGGAGGCCATCGACACGGTGAGCTGCCTGGACGAGGGCGTGCTGCGCTCGGTGGCGGATGCGAACGTGGGCTCCATCCTCGGCATCGGCTTCCCGGCGTGGACGGGCGGCGTGGTGCAGTACATCAACGGCTATGAAGGCCGGACGGGCACGGGGCCGCGCGGCTTCGGCATCCGCGCGCGCGAGCTGGCGGAGCGCTACGGGAAGCACTTCCTGCCGCCCGCGTCGCTCGTGGAGAAGGCGGAGAAGGGCAAGCTGCTGAAGTAGCTCGCGGTGGGTGGCTCGGGGTCGCGGTCACCGCGACTCCGGGCCGCGTCCTGACGCCTGGGACGGCGCTCAGCAATCCTCGCCCAGCAGGAAGGGCAGCAACTCCTCGGCGCGTCCCAGCACCTCCAGGTCGAAGTCCGGGTGGCGGGGCTGCATGGGTGTGAGGTTGAGCAGCAGCGTCCAGGCTCCGGAGTACTTCGCTCCCCGGACGAAGTTCGAGGCAGGGGCGACCGTGCCGGACGTTCCCACGGCGAGGAAGAGGTCGCAGTCGCGCAGGGCCTTCTTGGCGGCCCACTCCGCGTCCACGGGAAGCGGCTCATCGAACAGGGTGATGTCCGGCCGGAGCGGCTGTCCGCACCGCTCGCATGGCGGTGCCTGCACGCGCTCGGTGGAGTCCTCGAAAGGGGGCAGCCCGCACTCCGGATTGCCGCAGCGGGTGCGCAGCAGTGAGCCGTGCAGCTCGACGACGTCTCGGCTTCCCGCCCGGGTGTGCAGCCCATCCACGTTCTGCGTCACCAGGGTGAAGGAGCGTCCTGGAACCGGGCGGGACTGCCATTCCGCCAGCGTCAGGTGGGCGGCATTGGGAGCCGCGAGCTGAAGCTGCCGGCGCAGCGGACCGAACAGGCTCCAGACCCGGGAAGGGTCGCGGGCCGCCATGGCCGCGTCGGGAAGCTCCTCCGCCTCCGGCCGGGTCCACAACCCACCCGGGCCGCGGTAGGTGGGCAGCCCGGAGGCGACGGAGATGCCCGCGCCGGTGAGGACCACCACGTGGCGCCAGGACGTCGCCCTCAGCCGGTCGCGCAGCCGCCGCAGCTCTTCATCACTCGTGAAGGAGGTCACCATGCGTGGACCCTAACCCGGCCCGGGGAGCCGCGGGCCGGGGGTTCGGCTCACGCTGCTTCTTCGCGCACGGCTGCCTCAGTCCCTACCCGGCGGGGCTCCGGAGTGGCCAGGAACCGGCCGGTCACCACCGCCGAATCGTCGAGGACAGCCAGCTCAGGGGGCGCGAACGCCGGCGCATCGAAGGGCTTGGGGTTCTTCCAGAACGTGGGCTCCATCACTTCAGGCTCGGAAGGCGTGCGCTCGCCGCTCATGGGTGTTCTTCATATCCTCCGATGGCCATTTCTCTGCCAGAGAAGCAGCTATCCCTGCGCCACGGAAGTCTCCCCCGCGCTCGGCCTCCTGGCGGCCGAGCGCTGCTCGTAAAGCTGCTCGCCAGCAGGAGGACACAGAACATGAAAGCAGGGCGTGCGAGTCAAACCGCGTCGATGGTCGCCTTCCTGCGGGCGCTGGCGGATGTCGGCATCACCACGGTGCCCGACTTCCGCGACCCCACGGCGCGTCACCTGCTGGCGGGGCCCTGGTCGACCTTCCTCCGCCTCTCGGAGCGGCGCCTGCAACGGGCGTCTCCCCAGGCGCGACAGGCCGCCGCCCTCTGGGCCGATGTGCTGGCGGTGCGGACCGTGGCCATCGATGCGTACCTTCGCGGGGCCCTCGCACAGGGTGTCCGGCAGGTCGTCATCCTGGGCGCGGGCCTGGATGGGCGGGCCTACCGTGTTCGCGAGCTCACCGAGGCCGAGGTCTTCGAGGTGGACCATCCCGCCACCCAGTCTTTCAAGATGTCCCGGCTGGGGTCGCTCACGCCTGTCTCGAAGCAGCTTCGCTTCGTCGCCGTCGACTTCGAGCGGGACTCCCTCGATGCGGCTCTCGAGCGGGCGGGTCATCGCACCCGCGAGCCCACGTTCTTCATCTGGGAGGGCGTGGTGATGTACCTCTCCGAACCGGCCGTCCGCAGCACCCTGCGCGGGGTCTCCGCGCGCTCCGCTCCCGGCTCCAGCATCGTCATCAACTATTCGACGCCCAGTCCCCGCCCCCAGGGTCTGAGCTTCCTGCTCCGCCTCTGGAACGAGCCCCAGATTGGTGAGCGGACTCCCCCCGCGATGCAGGCCCTGGTGAAGGAGGCCGGTTTCGATATCGCCGAAGACGTCGGGATGCCGGAGTGCTCGCAGCGCTTTGGCGCTCAGCCGCCGCCTCCCCGCCTCTCGCAGCGCTTCCGGCTCGTTCTCGCCAAGGCCCGAGACTCCCAGGCGGGTCCAACTTCCGTCACGGCATGAACACCGCCTGACATTGCTGGCGGCACTGCACCCAGCCCCGATTGGCGTTCACGAAGGGGCAGTCCAGGGTCGCCTGCACCGCGCCGCCGGCGCTGCCAGGGGAGGCCAGCGAGCAGCGCGCACCCGTGGGCGTGGCCCAGTGGCTGAACCGGCGCGCCACGTCCGGCGTCACCGTCACCGTCACCCGTGTGCCGGTGTCCCCACGGTACACCGCGTTGCCGCACGAGGTGGACACGCTGCCGCCCCCGGTGGCGCTGACCTCCAGCACGCCCGGCATGCAGGGCTCCACGCTGTCCGCCGTCCCGCTCTCCGGATGGGGGGGGCGGTGAGGGGGTGGGGGCCGTCATCCACCGGCCAGCCGTCCGCCGTCCAATGCAGGCGCCGGACGTGTGGCGCCTGGGTGCCCGCGCAGAACGTGTCGCCCCCAACTGCCGCTCGACATAGCGGTGGAGGACGAGCAGGTGCCGTCCCTCGTGCTCCACCACGGAGGCCCCGCCCGGTCCCACCAGGTTGCCACGGCTGGACTGGGCCGGGCTGCGCAAGCAGGACGTTCGCGCTGGATGTGTTCGCGTGCTTGAGGTGTGGAGGCAGGCTTCAGGGGGGGGTCGTCCGTGAAGGGAGCACGAGGGGTAAGAGCGCTTGGGGAGCAGCTGGGGTTGCCCACGGCGAGTGCGCACCTGGCCCCTGCGCGAGGGCCGCCCCAGAGCGCGGGGTGTTGAAGCTCAAGCCGCCCCAGCCCGCCAAGACAGCCAGGCCCCTGCCGCGCCCCTGCTGGAAAAGCGGCTGGGCTGGGCAGGCGTGTGTCTGCTGGAGATGAAAGGCCTCTGCTCCCGCCCGCTACGCCCAAGAGGGCTCCTGTCCTTCCTATGCTCAAGGTCTCCCTCGCACTCATGGCAGCAGCGGGTGATTTCCTCCGGGCTCAAGGTGGCCTCGCGCTACCGGCTCGAGCTGGAGGGGCGTGCGGCTGAGGGACGGGTCTCCCAGGGCCCACGTAGACGGGGATGGGCATCCAATTCCAGCACAGCGCGCCGCGCCTGGAGGGTGTCGGTCACCGCCCTGCTCGGGCCGCTCAAGAGGTGCCAGAGGCGACGCGGCAAGCCCTGCGCATAGAAGCCCGCCGACCGCGCACCGCCGGCCCCTCACCTCAAGGAGGGGGAGGAGCCGGCGAGAGTGGCGCCTGAGGCAGCGACGAGGCCTCAGCGCGCACCGCGGCGCTCCCGCGCGTGGCGGGCTCCGGGCCGCCAGCGCGGGTCGAGCAGTCCCTCGTCGGGCGCGAGCTTTCAGAGGGCCTGCTCGGCCAGAAGCGGCCGAAGAGGCTCCCGCCGAGGGAGGTCCTCTTCGGCCAGCCGCCCCAGCACCCGGTTTATGGCTTCGCGGACAGGCCCATCACCTGCCCCGGCGTGTTGCGGTCCCTCAACGTCGTCCCGTCGCCCAACTGGCCGCGGCGGTTGTCGCCCCAGGTCCAAACCGTGCCGTCCCCCTTGACCGCCATGCTGTGGCCGTAGCCCGCATCCACGGCCACGACGTCCGTCAGGTTCAATGCCTTCACCGGCGTGTAGTACCTCGAACCCTGCCCCGCGTTGCCCATCTGGCCGGACCGGTTGTTGCCCCAAGCCCAGACCGTGCCGTCGGCCTTGAGCGCCAGGTTGTGGTCCGTGCCCGCCGCCACGGCCACGACGTCCGTCAGGTTCGACACCGGCACCGGAGTGTTGTGTCTCCCCACAAAATTGGGGTTGCCCAGCTGGCTTTGCATGTTGGAACCCCAAGCCCAGACCGTGCCGTCATTCTTGAGCGCCAGGCTGTGGTCGGAGCCCGCCGCCACGGCCACGACGCCCGTCAGGTTCGACACCTGCACCGGCGTGATGCTGCTGGGCGTCCACGTCCCGTTGCCCAGCTGGCCGCTGCTGTTGTCGCCAAAGGCCCAGACCGTGCCGTTGGCCTTGACCGCCAGACTGTGGCCGAAGCCCGTCGCCACGGCCACGACGCCCGTCAGGGTTGACACCTGCGTTGGGCTGCTGGACATACCGCCAGAGGCCCAGACCGTGCCGTCCCTTTTGAGCGCCAGGCTGTGGAAGTAGCCCGTCGCCACGGCCACGACGTCCGTCAGGTTCAATACCTTCTCCGGCGTGCTGAGGTTCCCCCGCGTCTGGACGCCCAGTTGGCCGGACCCGTTGGCGCCCCAGCCCCAGACCGTGCCGTCGGCCTTGATCGCCAGGACGGACTCGCCATAGAGCGCTGCCATGGCTGCAACGTCCGTCAGGCTCGACACCGGCCCCGGCGTGCCGCGGTCCTCCGTCGTCCCGTCGCCCAGCTGGCCGTACCGGTTGTCACCCCAGGCCGCTACCGTGCCGTCGCTCTGAAGCACCAGGCTGGAGTTGTCGCCCGCCGCAATCGGCGGCCTCCTCCTGATATCGCCCACGGTGAACGCGGTGAACGAGCGCACCCACGGCTGGTTGTCGCTACCTCTGACGATGAGGTGGATTCTGCCAGGGCCCGAGCTCACGGCGTCCGGCGAGGAGCCAGCCGCCAACCCGACCGGGGGGGCCTCCACTTGCTTGAAGCTGGACCATTCCGCGGCAAACCGCGCGTGGTACTGGATTTGATAAAGCTTCGAATCGGTGCCGACGCCAAAGACGTCGAGGTGCTCGGAGCCCCACGAGGCCGCACCGAAGCCGGAGGCGAACTGGCCTCCCAGGTTCTGCCAGTTCTGGTCCTGGGGTTTCCATCCGGTGGCGTCCCACCCCCGGGTCCACAGGCTGTTGTCTGAGCCCCGCACGAACAGGTCCACCTTGTTGCTGTCCCAGCTCACGGACGTCACGTTGCTCGCCAGGGGCGCATTCTGCGGCGAGCCGAGGGGCACGGGCCAAGTCCAGCCCCATTCCTCTTGCGGAGCCTGCCGGGATTCCCATGTCTGACTGTCCGGGCCGAAGCCGTAGATGTCGAGGAGTCCCGGGCCGCGGGACGAAATGCCGGGGCCCGGGCTCTGGGGGTGGCTCCTGCCCAAAATCTGTTTCCAGCCGCTCATCGTCCCGGAGGCCTGCGGCCAGGTGTTGAGAAAGTAATGGCCGTTGCTGGCCATGGCCACGACCGCGAAGCTGTTCGCGTCCGAGCTGACAGCGTCCGGGCCGGAGACGAAGGTCAAGCCCCCGGGGGCGCCGCCGAGGTTGGCCCAGGGGCCAAACCCGAAGGCTGGGGCGTAGCTCTGCATATAGATGTTGTTGTCCGTGCCCAGCACGAAGACGTCGAACTTGCCGTTGCCTCGGGAGGAGATGGCGGGGCTTTTCTCCATGGCGACACCGACAGGGAGGTCGAGCTTCTGCCAGGCCGTCCACAACCCGGCGAGGGGCTCCTGCTTCGGCCACGCGATGGGCTCCTGCTCCGCCGGCAGCGCCTGCTTCGCCTCGCTGACGTTCGGCCCTTGCGCCGCCACTCCTTCGCTTTCGCTCTCCCCGCCGACGTCGGCCATGCAGCCGCCCATCAGCACTCCGGTCGCCAGCAGACTCGCCACCGAACTCAACCTTGTCTTTTTCATGGTCCCTCATTTGCCTTTCATGGTTCCGCGTTCGCCTTTCATGGTTCCGCGTTCCCCTTTCGGGTATCGCGTCCCTCCTCTTTTGCTCTGGTGTCTGTGGCCCTCCTTTCCCAGCCATGGGCCCTGAACCCCATGGCCCGCTCAGTGGTGCGGCCCTCGCGCGAATTGAGAGATGAAAGGCTTCTGCGCCGGCTCAGTGTGTTCACTGCGACGCTTGCCAGCTGCTCCGGCTGAAGCCGGCCGCGGTGCCGCGGCGCGCGCACCTCAGGCCGGGCGCAAGGGCTCGTAGCCGACGCGCCCGCCTGTTCTCGAAGGCCTGCCCGGAGCTTCAGGGCTTCGCGAGCCCGGCTTCGAGCTGGACGCGACGCACGCGGAACGGCAGGGAGGGCGCGCCCGCGGAAGGATTGAAGAGCTTGTCGAGCTGCCCCTCGGCGACCCAGGCGCTGC
>DASQMW010000128.1:0-39216 GCA_035645295.1 Archangium sp. | reverse complement strand
AGCTACACGCCGGATGACGTGGAGGAAGTCACGGCGACGCTCCCCGAAGCGCTGCGCCTGCCGCTTCGGAGGCTGCTCCAGCGGGAGCCTTCCGAGCGCTACCAGACGGCGGGGGAGTTGGCGGTCGACCTGCGCAGGTGGTACGGCGATGCCTACTGCAAGGATGAAGCGGCAGCCGAGATCAAGCGTGCCGTCAAGGACGTGGGCGAGGAGCTACCAGGGCTGGGCCTTCAGAGCCCCGACCTTCATGTCCCCCGCTCCCTGGGGAACATCACGACATGTTAGGCGAGCGTCGGCCCGGCAAGACCCTTCGCAGCGCCGTGAGGGGGCCGGATGGCACGTCGTCCGCCCCACCGCCAGCAGCTTGCCACAGTGATCCGCGCGCCCGTCGGTCAGCGCGCGGCGCAGCCCCTGGCGGCAGGCTCGCTTTAGGGCTCGCGCTAACAGCGCGCGGGTGGACGAAAACGGACGGGGCTGGACGGTTTGGCCCGTCCAACCCCGCGTTTTTCCTTCACTTCTTAGTGTCCTCGACGGGATTCGAACCTGTGGGCAGGGCGATAACAAACCCCAAGCAGGATGCGCTGTTACCCGCTAGCGCCTTGATTCTCCTCGGGTTTGTTATTCCGCCCCGTCCCGTGCCGGTCCCCGATGTGCCGCCTCCAACCATGCTGGAGGGGCACACTGGGGGACACACGCAGCCCGCCCTAGTAAGCCCAGCTTCAACTGTCCGCTACGTACGCGCTCCACCGGCCTACTAGGCGAAGCTCAACGGTTTGAGCCGCGCATCACAGCAACCCGCGCACTTACGCGGGACTCGGGCCCTCGCTTCCCTGCCTGCCGAGACAGACTAGTAGGAACGGCGAATGCGAAATGCCCTTCTCGGCCCTCGCTAACAGGGGGCTGTTCGAGCGCGGCGAATAGCGCCGAGGCATCCAGGCCCGCGAGTTCTTTCGGCTCTAGCTTGTGGAGCCCCCCACCATACTCTCGCCCGAGTCGCACTAATTCTGTCTGTGCGACACTAGACAGGAAGTCATGCACGATCCGGCTTGCCTCAGGGGTCCGCTGTAGAATTGTCGCGAGACGATTCTTAGGGATGAGCAGGAGGTACGTGTTTGTCGCGGTTGCCTCCGAGCGGTTCCAGAAAAACCTGAACGGATTTCCACCAGAACGCCCACGCCCCATGTACGTCGCTAAGAAGGGAGCGTGTGGGCGGTGCTCCTGCGCGTACCAAAGCTTCCGGTTGCGCGTCAGATAACCAGCACGCGCTGCGTGGCCTGCCTCGGAATCAAGGTAAGCCCATACCTCCGGATATTCGCGAAGGAGTTGCGCCTCTGGCACCGCACAGTCAAAAAGTGCAAGAGGGGTTTCCAACACTGGATAGCCATCGGGTCCGCGCTCGATGATTGTACCAACCAGTTCTCGCGATGAGGGCACAACAGGGCGCAAGAAGCGCTCGGGAATCCCCATTCCACGAAACACCGCGCGCGGCCGAATAAAGAAGTCGTTGGCTCCTGTAGCGATCCCGCGCTTCACATCGAGTAGGTCGCCGAGAAGTACCGTTTTCTTACCCGCGACCAACGGTACATTTGGAATCGACTCCGCGAAGAGTCGCCCCCATTTCCTTGAGGCTGCCAATTGCTCCATAGCAACCGTGGTGCTTCGCGAAGGCGCCCCGAGACTTCCCCCTGTTGTCAAGAGGCAAGTGCTCCCACTCCCCGGAGCCTGCTTACGGAAGAACACGACCGAAGAGGACACCAGCGCATCTATAAATTGAGCATCCGCAGCATCGAAGCGATGGATGCGGAGCAAAGAAACCTTCTCGCACAGGTACGCGCGGAGCGCTGAACCATAGTTCACGTCCATCCACTCGGAGGGGATGATCCAAGCAGAGATCGCGTCTTCGGCAAGCCACCGATGACTCAGCAGCAGGAAGTGAACGTACAAGCCCGCAAGGCCGCTGATGGGCGCCCCTAATACCTCCTCCGCTTCCCTTTTGAGGCGAGTTTTCTCAGCCTGAGCGAGGTGGTGATGCCGAACGTAGGGAGGGTTCGCGAGCAGCAAGTTCGCGCGTGTCTCCGGGCGGGGTGGGGGAGCGATCTTCGTGAAGTCGCCACACGTGACCTCCAGCCCAAACTTTCCCCACAAGTTGCGAGCAGCATCGGCAAAGCGGGGATCCATCTCTACACCTTGGGCGGACTTCACTCGGCTTGGACAGACCGTGTGCAGTAGAGCGGAAAAGAGACCCCCAGTTCCGCTGCCAGGATCAAGAAAACGGATCGCCTCCTCTTGGCCGAGCAGCCCCAGCGCGACCTGCGCAATCGCGGTGCCGAGACTCAGCGGTGTTGCGAACTGCCCCGCTGCGTTTCTCTCCTTGGCTGTGCGAGCAGCATCGAGTGCCTCCTGAATCTGCCGTCGCTGCGACTCCTGCTCCCCTACTAGCGCCGTGGTCATCGTCACAGTCCCAACTGCGCGAAGTCGTCGATTCGGTGCTCCCACACCCAGTCGATCCCCTCTGCCGCCTCGTACCCCAAGTAGCCGCTATCGAAATACCCGCAGAGGAAAAGGACGTACTCCACGTCATCGCCCAACCGTTCCTTGAGCTGGGTGTACTTCTGGGCCTCCTCCTTCCTGCGCTTGTTCGTGTTCGTGAAGTCGCCCGCACTCTTCGCCTCAATCAGGATGGGCAAGGGCGAGGCGCGGGCCTTCTTTGGCTGCACGACCACATCGACTGGGATATTGACCGCCAGTTCTTCGCCTACTCGCACGTTCATGCGGAAGGCATATGTGCCCGCAGGCATGGTCGTGATCGGCTGGTCCGCAGGGTGGGTCGCCTTGCGGTATCCCCGCGCACCCAACCACGCGCCAATCTTTTCAAGCTGCCGGGACTCCTGTGCATTGCGGATGATGGGGTTAGCCTGAGCTCCACAAAGCCGGTCTGCGATGATCGTCGCGCCGCGTTCACGCTCCACATTGGTGGGAGTGACCTTGGCCTGGATCCACGGTAGTAGGTCCACATCGAGCATCTTTTGCATCGTGCCGCAGATCTGCGTCAGTTGACGCGTCAGTTCCTTGGTCAGCATCCGGGTCGGCAGCTTCCCTTCTTCAAGGGTCTCCACCAGAGGCTTCTGTACTTGCGCGAGCCCGATCAGCCGGTCACGGGCGATGGGAGGGCAAGTCGCCATTCGCAAGGAGGCGAGAATGCCGGGGTTGTTTTGAAGAACCGTCGGCGTGATCTGAGCGAGATTCGCCGTAACATCGAAAGCGCTGAGGACATCCTTCGTCGCCTTGATGCGCTCCGCGCGAAATGCCGTCGGCGCGAAGTTCATGAACCATTGGTTGTAGAGGTCCACGGACGCCGCGACGTCGGCCTTCCAGAGGTGGGGCTTGTCCTTGTGGATCGCCATGGGGAGCGTCTACCACAGCCACAGGGAGGAGCCACTTCCTGGGAGCATGCGCAGGGCCCCCATCCTCCCATGCACAGGAGCAGGGCGAATGGGTCGGCCAACATGGATAGTGCGTGCAGGGCGTGGCTCGGAGCATGCACCCGAAGTTTCTGTGGAGGGGCCTCGTCGCACTGGGCGCAGCCGAGCTAGGGCCCTTCTCCCAGAGGGCTCGATGTGGACAACCTCGTCGCGCGCTGCTGCCAAACCTTCCGAAGAAGAGGCGCCACACCCACCGGGCGTGGGCCTGCCAGCTCCACAAGCTCATCGACGCGATGGAGGTTGGTGAGCGCGTCATCACGTTCGACCGCGCAAATGGGTGGTACTTGGTCAGAACGGTGCCGTCTGAGTATCAGTGGGCTCCAGAATCCATTCCGGGGATGTCCCATATCCGCCGGGTTTCGTGGACCCACAGCGCCCCTTGGGCCACACTGAGCGTGCCCGCGGAACAGCCTGCGAGCCAGTCTGGCGCTCTTCTGTGTCCGGCAGCAATGCGACGAGGAACTGCGCACTCCGCAACACCCACTCACGAGCACGCCGCACTAGGCGCTTCTTCCGTTCCGGTGGACCGTCCCCACGCCGGACACCAGTTCGGCCTGCCGGGCTCGCCCGTAGCCACCTTGGATTTGCTCTGTACGGAGCAGCCGGTACACTACCGCCAGTGAGGGCGAATCAAGAGAACCGAGGCCCACAGGACCTCATCGACGTGAACGAGGTGGCACGGTTGCTCGGCCTTGCGCACCGTACCAGTGTAAGCACCTACCAGAGGCGTTACCCCGACATGCCTCGCCCCATTGTGGCCGGCTCAGGGCCCAGGCCTGGACGCTGGTCGCGTACTGCGCTCATCGCTTGGAAAAGTGCGAAGTCCGGAGCGAGTACGAAGTAGCGATGCACGCGGCGCCACTAGGAGTGTGTCGGGGGTAACAGCAAGAACCTACTTGAGGCGTAGGCCGGGACGTGATGCTTTTGCCTACTCATGAGCAAGGTCTTCCGACCCTACGCCCCTGAGCAGTCGGAGTTGCTGCCGCCGTCGCCGCGAGAGTGGCTGCCTGCCGGGCACGTGGCGTACTTCAGCCTGGAGACGGTGGCGGAGCTGGACCTGAAGCCGCTGCTGGGGCGCTACGAACGGGAACTGCGCGGGTGCCCCCCGCACCACCCGGGCGGACGCAGGCCCTAAGGACGTCCAGGTGAACCAGACGCACCTGTGGAAGCGCTCGTACCTGCCCTACGTGCACAAGCCCGGCGCCTGCCTAGTCAACGACCGCGTCACCTGCAAGGTGACGCGCGACACCCCGCTTATCGACCCCGCGCTCTGGGTCCTCGCGCAGGACGGGCGCTGCTGGTGGGGGCGCAGACGGAGTGCAAGGTGGGCCGGCGCAACCAGAAAGTGACAGCGGTGGGGTGCGACGGCCGCAAGACGCTGGTCACCAACACACTGAGCGTGCCGTGCGCGGCGGGCGGCGTGTCGACGTGCGTGCAGCCGGTCGCCCCGGGCATGGTCGCCTTCGAGCACACGTTCTCGCTGCCGGGCATGGGCACCAACCTCAGCCTGCGCGTCTGGGACGTGAAGAAGAAGCGCGTGCGCACGTAGTACGAGGCCCGCGAGGGCCCGGACACCGAACTCACCGACCTGCGGGATGTGGACGGTGACAGCGTCGCGGAGTTCGTCACCCGCCAGGCGGGCAGCGACGTGCCGCTCAGGACCCTCAGGAACCTGCCCTACACGCTCCACGCCACGTTCGCGCGCGCCACCGCCTGAGCGACGGGGCAGCAAGCTCCGGGGGGGACTGGCAGAATGCGGCGGTGACGGCCAGTGAGTGATGGACGGTGTGAAGTCAGTAATTCTCTGATTTGCCGCAGGGGGTAGCAGTTCCTCTTAAGAGTAAACAGGGTGCGCGCACCTTGTTGCGTTTTTGGCGATTTGTCACTACCTAGGAGAACCCCTGCTGTGAGCGGGGGGCCTGGAATGTTGGCAGTTCCACCACAATGGAGTGCGCAAATGGTTCACCACGAAAATAGTCCCATCGCACTTCCGCCAGAGAAACTGCCACTTGCTCAGCGTATCCACCGGCAGCTCGAAGAGGCGGAGGATGTCCGGGGCGCCAAGCGCAAGCCGCCCTTGCTTGTGCTGCCGAATGGCGGCCAGGTGGAGCTGCCGGAAGAAGCGTCCGTGCTTCTGCGCGAGCTCTTTGCGGCGCTTGCTGATGGCGAGGCTGTCAGCATCGTGCCCCTGCATCGCGAGCTGAGCACGCAAGAGGCGGCCGACCTGCTCAACATCTCACGCCAGGGGCTCGTCAACCTGCTTGAGGCAGGGAAGTTGCCTTACTCCAAGCCCAACAAGCATCGGCGTATTCGCGCTGCGGACCTGCTGCGCTACAAGAAGCAGCGAGACGAGGAACGCGCAGAGGGGCTGCGCGAGCTCACCCAGCTCAGCGAAGAGGCTGGCGACTACTTCGGCTAGAGCAGGGGGCTTCGCTCTGGCCCCGAGGAAGGAGTGACGCGTGTTCCCAGCCAACTTCCGCGTCTTCCTCGCCGCCAATGTCCTCTTCCCCAGCCCTTTTTCTTGTGGATGTGCTTACAGCGCCAGCGCGCCCGCAGGGCTGAATCCTGGCGCGGCCTCACATGGACCCCGCTCGCCCCGTAGCGTCAATGCTGCACGTCCACCACGAGTCGAGTCGGCTCGCGCAGCTCCATGAGGCGGTGGCCTGGCCCTTGTCGTCGTGAACCTGAGCGGGAGTGAGCATCACCTGGAGCCAGCCTTGGCCGGCCACGGGCATCGGCCCCCCATTCGTCTTGTGCGTCGGGCTACAGGCCCGTGAGCGGCTGTCCCTCGTCCAGGATGTTCAGAGGGACGCCGCCGGGCAGGGCTTGCTCAACTGCTGCGCCTGTCCACAGCTCCGCCACGGTCTCCACGAGCCGGTCGATGTCGACGGGCTTGGCCAGGTGCCGCTGGTACCCGGCGTCGAGCGCCTCGCGACGGTCTCTGTCACCGACCAGCGCGGTGAGGGCTATCGCCTTGACGGCGCCCCCCCGCTCCGGGCCCAGCGCCCTCACCTTGCGAAGGAAGGCGTAGCCGTCCTCGCCGGGCATCGCGATGTCGCTCAGGAGGACCTCGGGCAGGAAGTCCTCGATGAGCGCCAGCGCCGCCGCCGCGGACTCCGCCCCCCGGACGTTCGCGCCGGCCTGTCTCAGCAGCTCCGTCGTCGCCTCGCGGGTTCCCGGGTCGTCCTCCACCACGAGGATTCGCAGGCCCCCGAGCCGCAAGGCGGCCCCCGTGCTCGGGGGCGAGGACACCCCCCGCGCGGGCCTCGGGCCGTCGATGGGCGCCGCACTGGCCGGTTCCTGGCGGTCAGGCAGCAGCGGCAGGAGGACCGTGAAGGTCGCTCCCTGGCCCTTGCCCGCGCTGTGCGCCCGCACCGTGCCCCCGTGGAGCTCCACCAGGTGGCGCACGATGGCCAGCCCCAGGCCGAGCCCCCCGAACAGCCGCGTGGTCGAGCTGTCCTCCTGGATGAACCGGTCGAAGATGCGCTGAAGGGCCTCCGTCTCGATTCCGGCCCCGCTGTCGCTCACCTGGAGCCGGGCCTGTCCATTCTCGGAATCGAGCACGACCTTCACCCGCTGGCCGTCGGCGGAGAACTTGATGGCATTGCTGAGCAGGTTCCACACCACCTGCTGCAGCCGCGTCGGGTCTCCCGAGAAGGGCCCGAGCGACGCATCCAGGGAGACGTCGAGCTGGACGGACTTGCGCCGGGCCTGCTCGCTCACGCTCTCGATGGCGGCCTGGACCACCTCGGCCAGGTGGAGCGGCTGGAACCGCACCCGGAGCTTGCCGGTGACGATGCTCGAGACATCCAGCAGGTCATCGATGAGCTGCACCTGGAGCTTCGTGCCCCGCTCGATGGCCTCGCCCGCGCGCCGGAGTCTGGCGTTGTCCAGGTCGCCGCGGCGCAGCAGTTGCGCCTGCATCAGCATGGTGGAGAGCGGGGTGCGCAGCTCATGCGACAGGGTGGCCAGAAACTGGTCCTTCGCGCGGTTCGCCTTCTCGGCCTCCTCCTTCGCCCGCTGCGCCTGGGCGAGCAGCTCCGCGCGCTCGGTGATGTCCTCGATGGCGACCAGGAGCATGGGCACGCCGGTGCGGGAGTGGATGGGGCGCGCGGAGAGCGACATCCTCCGGCTGCCCAGGTGCGCGAAGGCGTGCTCGACCTCCAGGCCCCGCAGCAGCGTGTTCCTGGCGAGCATCTCCCCCAGCGAGGTCCGCAGCGCCGGCACATCCCACGCGCGCCCGCTCAGCTCGAAGAAGCTCTTGCGCTCTATCTCCGCCGCCGAGGCCCCGAAGGCCTGGTAGAAGGCCCCGTTCGCCGACAGCACGCGCAGGTCCTTGTCGAGGACCAGCAGCGGCACCTGCACGGCCTCCACGATGCTCGCGGCGTAGTCACGCGCCCACTCCACCTCGCGGACGTGGTGCTTGAGCGCGTCGATGTCGATGAGCGACACCATGGCGCCCTCAATCTTGTCCTCGGTCGTCTTGTAGGGGCGGATCTGCATCCGGTGCCAGCGGCCCGCCCGGTCCTGGACCTCGGCTTCCCGCATCAGGGCCGTGTCGATGACCTCGGCGACCTGCCGGTCCAGGTCCGCCACGCTGATGTTCAGCGTGATGTCGCTGATGGGACGCCCCACATCGGACGGGAGGATGTTCATGATGCTGCGCGTCTTCGGCGTGAAGCGCCGGATGCGCCGCTCGAGGTCCAGGATGAGGACCGGGATGTCGACGACGTTGACGAGGTTGACCAGGTCTCCGTTGACCAGGTGCAGCTCATTGTTGCGGCTGTGGAGCTCGTCGTTGACCGTGGTCAGCTCCTCGTTGGTGGACTGGAGCTCCTCCTTGGCCGTCTCCAATTCCTCGTTGAGGCTCTGGAGCTCTTCATTGCCCGAGACGAGCTCCTCGTTGGCGGAGGCGAGCGCGTCGTTGGTGCGGCCATGCTCCTCGAGCAGGGCCTGGAGGTAGTCCTTCGTGGCGGCCAGCTCGAGCTTCAGCGCGGGGACGTGCTCGCGCCCCTTCTGCTTCTTCGCCGGGGGGGCCGCTTCACGCCGGACGGGCCTGCTCCCCTGCTTCCCGGAGAGGGTCACCTCTTCGAACAGCACCACGTAGAGGGGCTCCTTGTCTCCGGGCGGCCCCGTGACGGGGATGACGAGGAGGTCGCACAGCAGCGAGGAACCCTCCTGGCCCACCCGCACCCCCTCCATCCGGATGGGGGCGAGCTCCTTCCTCGCCCGGGCGAGCGCCACGCGCAGCGGGGAGAACAGCCCTTCACGCGCCATCTTGAGGAGGTTGAACTGGGGTTCTCCCGGCGGGGGCTCGAGGTAGGGACCGGTGTGGCCTCGGAACTGGATGATTTCCAGCTTGTCGTTGACGACGACTCCCGGCGGCGCGTACCGGCTCAAGAGGAGGCGGTCCACCCGCCTCGCCGACTCTTGAGGGGACTGGAGGGGCTCCAGGGCGGCGCGGCCATGCACCGGCTTCTCGGCCGGCGGGAACTCGGGGGCTCGCGAGAACCGGAGCTTGCTGGGCCCCTGCGCGCGCGCCAGGAGCTTGTGGGTCTTGCTCACGGGCGAGAAGAACTGGGTGGACCCGGAGATGCTCTCCGTGCGCCCGAGCAGGAGGAAGCCCGGGGTGTTCAGGCAATAGTGGAAGGTGGCCAGCACCCGCTTCTGGAGCGCGGGGGTGAAGTAGATGAGGACATTGCGGCAGGTCACCAGGTCCAGCCGGGAGAAGGGCGGGTCCCTGGCGAGGTCATGCCGGACGAAGACGCACAGCTCGCGCACGGCCTTGGTGATGCGATAGCCGCCTTCGACCTGCGTGAAATAACACGTCCGCCGCTCCTGGCTCAGGTCGCTCAGGGCGCTGTCCGGGTAGAGCCCGGCGCGGGCCTTGTCGACGGCCTTCGCGCTGACGTCCGAGCCGAATATCTGGATGGAGTGGTGGTGTTGACGCTCTCCCAGGAACTCCAGGAGGCAGATGGCGAGCGAGTACACCTCCTCGCCGGTGGAGCACCCCGCCACCCACAGCCGCAAGGGGGCCTCCGCGGGCTTGTGCTCGAGGAGCGCGGGGAACACATGCTTCTTCAGCGCCTCGAACGCCTCGGGGTCCCGGAAGAAGGAGGTGACGTGGATGAGGACGTCCTCGTACAGGGCCCGAGCCTCGTCGGGGGAGCCCTCCAGGAGCTTCACGTAGTCGGCCAGGCTGTCCATGTGGCGCAGCGCCATGCGTCGGGCGAGCCGCCGCTCGAAGGTGGCCGACTTGTATTCACGGAAGTCGACGCCGACGGCGTTTCGCACCAGGGCGAAGAGCCGCTCGAGCGTCGCGTCACCGGGGTCATTCCGGGGCCGGTCCTCCGCCTCCTCGGTGGTATAGGCGTGGTGGCTCAGCCGCACGAGCTCCTGGGCGAGCTGCGGGAGCGGCAGGCAGGAGTCCACGACCCCGGCCTGGACCGCGCTCTGGGGCATGCCGTCGAACTTCGCCGACTGCGGCTCCTGCGCCAGCGTGATGCCGCCTTCCCCCTTGATGGCCCTGAGCCCTTCGGTGCCATCCGAGGCGGTCCCCGAGAGAATCACGCCGATGGCGTGACTTCCACACGCGGCGGCGAGCGAGCGCAGGAAGATGTCGACGGACAGGTGCGGCTTGCCCGGCTCGTCCGCTCGCGCCCTCAGGCGGAGCATCTTCCGCGCGAACTCCATGTCCACGCCCGGTGGGATGACGTAGACGTGGTTGGGCGCCAGGCGCATCCCATCCTCGGCCTGGTGAACCGGCATCTGGGTCGCCGTGGACAGGGCCTCGCTCAGGAAGCTGGGGTGCGAGGGAGACAGGTGCTGGATGAGGACGAAGGCCATCCCCGTGTCGGGCGGAAGCGCCGCGAGAAGCTGGGTGAAGGCCTCGAGCCCTCCCGCGGACGCACCGATTCCCACCACCGGGAAGGACATCCTGGCCGCGCGGCTGGGAGGCGCGGCGACAGGACGCCGGGGCGCGGCGCTCGCGGGGCCGGGGGAGCGCCGCGCCTGGATGGGCCGGCCCCTGGAAGGCCGGATCTTTCCTGGCGACTTCTTCGCTGGCGACTTCTTCACGACCGGAGCCCCTGTTCTGCGCGGAGTTCCGCGCCAACGCGGGTCCTGTGTCCCGGGCATACCCGTGACGTAGTCAGGTTTTCCGAGTCTGAAAGTACTGCCGGTATGGGCTTCATGGCGAAGAGAGTCAATGGCGACCGACCAGCGCCAGCTGTCGCCTTCTGCCTACACACACCCGGGGAAGGTTCTTCCCCTCCTCCAGGGCAGGCAGGCGGGTGCAGAAAGGCCCTGGAAGGCAGCTGTCGGCATCGCAAGGTCACTCGCCGCGCCGGTGCGGGGCCATGCCATCCCTTGGGCACCTACGGCCCTGGCCGCGAGTTCACCCGGGCCGGCCAGGGGCAGGAGCGGGGGCTCACCCTCCCTGCCGACAGCGCGTGCTACTGGAGGGGGCAGGCCACCGTGGCCGCTGGAGGCGGGCTGGTACGCGGGGGTGTGGCAGGCGCCCTCGCCGGCAGGCCCCGGGGGGTGGCAGGGGCCGTGGGACAGGTTCAGCTTCTCGTGAGTGCCCTTTGAGCGAAGGAGCTTGCCAATGGTCCCTGATGCCTACGGTCTCTCCCGCGTCATCGAGGTGCCGGGGATGCTGCCCCAACGGGCGAACCGGCTCGACCCGTCGCTGCCATGCAGGGAGTCCGAAGTCCTCATCGACGTGGAGAGCCTCAACGTCGATGCCGCCTCCTACAAGCAGCTCCGGCAGGAGACGAATGGAGACGCCTCCCGCATCGCCGCCCGCGTGCAGGAACTCGTCCGGGAGCGGGGGAAGATGCACAACCCCGTCACTGGCTCGGGCGGCATCCTCACGGGGCGGGTGCGGGAGGTCGGCCCCCTGCACCCCGCGAAGGGGCGGCTCCGGCCAGGAGCGCGCATCGCCACCCTGGTCAGCCTGACGCTGACGCCCCTGCACCTGGAGGAGGTGCTGGCCGTTCATGACGGGTGCCACCGGATAGACGTCCGTGGCCACGCCATCCTCTTCGCCTCCGGCTGCTATGCCTTGCTCCCGGACGACATCCCCACCCCCGTGGCCCTGGCGGCGCTGGATGTCTGTGCCGCCCCCGCGCTCATCCGGCGCCACGTCCAGCCCGGGATGACGGTCGCCGTGCTGGGCGCGGGCAAGGGGGGAGCCCTCTGCCTGGCCCAGGCCCGGCGCAGCCTGAGCGGCCGGGGACGGCTGCTGGTCCTCGACAACTCCCAGGAGTCTCTCGATGCCCTCCAGCAGTTCCGCCTGAGCGACCTGGCGCTCCAGGTGGATGCCACCCGCCCGATGGAGTCCCTGGACGCAATCTCCCGCGCCACCCAGGGCGAGCTGTGTGATTTGGCCATCAACTGCGTCTCGGTGCCCGACACGGAGATGGCCACCATCCTGGGCGTCAAGGAGGGGGGCACCGCCATCTTCTTCTCCATGGCGACCAACTTCACCGCGGCGGCCCTGGGGGCCGATGGCGTGAGCAAGGACCTCGCCCTGGTGATGGGCAATGGGTTCGTCCCGGGCCATGCCCGGCTGGTGCTGGACCTGCTGCGCACCGAGCCCTCCGTGCGCCAGTTCTTCGACACGCACTACAGCGCGGTGTGCTGAGGCAGGCGCGCTACGCGGGCAGCACCCGCGCCCTGCCCCTCAGGACGATGCAGGCCGCCAGCACGCGAGGGCAGAAGCGGTCGCGCTCCGTCTCCTCGAACGCCTGCGCCAGCTCCTGCGGGTCATCGTCCAGGAAGAGCGTGGAGCCCAGCCGGTCGAACAGGTGGTCCAGCAGGCTCCTGCAGCAGTCGCAGCTGCGGGCGTGCTTCAGTGCCTGCGCCGCCTCGCGCCGCGCCTCGGACAGGCTCCGGGCTCCGAGCATGCGGACTGCCTTGAGCTCGGACTCGTGCCGCGTGTCCTCCGTCTGGTGGGAGAAGGGAAGATGAAGCTTCTGGATGATGGATGGCAGTCTCATGGTCCCCGGACCTCACGTGCCCGGTGTGCTCCACCACGAGACTAGGCATCCGGAGGGCCGCGTTCACCCACCCGCCCATGCGCGTGCGCCCAGGCCACCTGCCAGCGAGGCATCCCCTGCCCCACGGGCCGGCGGGTGCACCCAGACAGGGCGCAGGGCGCCGGGTCTCATGTCCCCCCGTCCAGCCGCACCCACCGGTGCGCCACGTGCGCGCCGCACGGGGCCCCGCGAGGGGAAGTCCAACTCAGGCTGGATGCTCCGGGCGTCAGCCAGCTGACGCGCCGTGGATGGCGCCCCACCGTGGGTGCCCGGACGCAGGCGATACTCCCAGAGCTCTCGCCGAGGACCCCATGCCAGGGATGATGCTCACGCAGCGTGGAACCCTGTTCGTTCAGACACTCGTCATGGCGGCCCCGCTGCTTTCGGGGTGCGCATCGAACGTGACGACCCTGGTCGAGGGAAGCCTTCAGCCTGGCCACTTCCGATTCGTTACAGTCGTTCCCAGACGCGGCCCCGGTGCGGGAGGCTGGCGCGTTGAAGCAGGGCCGTGAGCCATGCCGCCCTCGCTGGAAGACCTGCTGACCGTGGCGCGCAACTACTGGCCCTCGACGAAGGACGCCTACCTCAAGCAGGAGGTCAGCCCCGAGATTGAGCGGCTCCACGCGCTCTGGGAGCGGGAGCTCCGCGGACTCGGCCGGTGGTGGGCCCTCCTGGAAGAGCTCGAGACGGCATTGCCCGGGCTCAAGCTGGGCGATGCCACGGCGACACGGGACGCCTGCTTTCGCTGCGTGGCCTCCCCGTCCGGCACTTCTTCACAGTCGAAGTCCCGGTGGGCCGCCGTCGGCTGCCTCAGCATTATGGCACCGGTCTGCTTCGTCTACGGAGTGCAGCTCGAATATCGAGGTGCGGAGCGAGTGGGTCAGAAGGCCCACTTCGGTCCTCTCCCGCCTGAGATACGCCACGCAGCAGATGTCATGACCCGGAAGCTCGAGGCCACCTTCGGAGCCACCGCGCTCCCACGTGAGCTCGCCCAGGTGCGTGTCCCCCTCTTCGTGGAGTTCAAGGAGCCCCCGGAGACGGTGCTCGTGCACGCCCTCTTCACGAGCAGTCCCGAGAGCATTCCGTGAGGCGCGTCCCGGAGTGAGCACCTGGAAATCGTCCGAAGCCCCTGAGGAGAAAGCGTGGCGGCACCCGTTCATGCGGATGTCGCACCAACTTCTTCTCTCGACGAGGGGGCTTCATGTTCCGTGGCACCGGCAGGTCCATGTTCTTCGCGCTTGGCTTTCTGGCCGTGGCGTGTGGGGGTGAAGGCTCGCAGGTCCAGGAGGAGACTGCCGGCCCGGTGGTCCCACGGGAGTGGTTGGGGGATGCCGCGGGCGCCACGCGGCCCCAGCTGGAATCGCTGGGCGACGTGCGGCTGCTGATGGGCGTGAACGCGGAGGAGCTGCGGCGCGAGGCCATGGCGAGCATGGCCGTGAGGCCGGCCCCCTCCGCCGGGGACTCCGCGTCCGAGGCGAGCGGGGAGCGGGTGTTCATCGGCATCGACGTGAAAAACCAGAAGGCGTACCGGCTACGGACCGATGCAGCCAGCCTGGGGCGCATCGCGAACGAGCTGGCCAGCCGGGGCATGAACACGTCCTCGCGCGGCACCCTGGATGACGCGGCCTTGTCACCCGACGTCGGGATGGAGGAGTCGTCCCCAAGCACCGTCTCCGGGCAGACCTGGAGCGACGGCGTGGACACGCGCATCCGCATGGGCATCGCGGACGGCTACGCGACGAACGCCTGGCCCCATCGGACCATCGGCCACCTGAGTGCCGGGTGCTCGGGCGCGCTCGTGGGTCGCCGCGTCGTCCTCACCGCGGCCCACTGCGTCGTCAACTCGTACGATGGCTGGAGCCCCATCTACAGCACCTTCACCCCGCGGCGTGACGGCGCCACGGCCCCTTGGGGCGTGCACGACCCCGTCTGGTACTGGGTGCCCGAGAGCTACATCAACGGCACCTGCACCAACGCGGGCAACTGCAACGCGAATGACATCGCGGTGATGGTGCTCGCGGACAACTTCACGAACGGGCACCCGGGCTGGATGGGCCACTGGAATGCCTCCACGGAGACCCTGAAGGGGTGGTCCATGTACCTGCGCGGCTACCCCGGCTGCTCGGGGGCCTCGGCGCCCGCGAGCTGCACGTCGCGCACCCTGTACGGCGACGTCAAGGCCTGCAAGGTGGGCTCCGGCTTCAGCCCGGACTCGGCGGGCTCGGACCGGGAAATCACCCTCAGCTGCGACGGCAGCCCCGGGCAGAGCGGCTCGCCCATCTACTCGAGCGTGCCCAACGTGGGCACGGTGGTGGTGGGACAGTACAACCAGTATTACTGCACCGGCACCGGCTGCGCCGGCACCGCGTTCCCGAACGTCATGGGGCACCTGACGCCTTCGTGGAACGAGACCATCAGCTACTTCAAGTCGATGTATCCGTAGCCCGGAGGACGGGCGTGTGGCCTCCACCGCGAGGGCTCGCGGTGGGGGGCCGTGGCCGAAGTGGGCTTACGCGGTAGGTGCCGGGTCCCACTCCACGAGGAGGCGCTCCAGCCCGCGCAGCACGGCGCTCCTCATGTAACGCAGCTCCTGGTTCGGGACCAGGCGCAGGCTCGGCAATCGCCGTGTCAGCACTTCCAGCGCGACCCGCATCTCCAGCCGCGCCAGCGGCGCCCCGAGGCAGTAGTGCAGCCCGCGACTGAAGCCCAGGTGAGCGCTCAGGTTCTCGCGGCGGGGGTTGTATTCCAGGGGGGCGGGGAACTTCGCCTCGTCGTGGTTCGCCGAGGCGAAGAGCAGGCAGACCGGTGCCCCCTTGGGCAGGCGCACCCCGCCAATCTCCACCTCTTCGCGCGCGAAGCGGAAGAAGCCCACCAAGGTCCCGTAGAGACGGAGGGACTCCTCGATGGCGTTGGGGATGAGCTCGGGCTCGTCAATCAATTGCTGCCAACGCTCCCGGTGCGTCAGCAGGAAACGCAGCGAGTTGCCGAGTGTCTTGACGACCGTCTCGTGGCCGGCGGCGAGCAGGCTCAAGCCGAGCAGCGAGATGAGCTCGCCCTCGCTCATCTGCTCCTCGCCCGATGCGATTCCGCCGAGTATCGCGCTGGTCAGGTTGTCGCCGGGGGCCGCGCGGTAGCGGGCGACCAGGCCGGAGAGGTAGTGCTCGAAATCCAGAATCTGTCGGAGGCGCTCCACCTGGCGCTCGGGGGGGACGACCGAAAAGACGAAGTCGAAGAGCGCGTCGCTCCATTCCCGCACCGGGGCCACATCCTCCCGGGGCACTCCGAGGACGTCGCAAATCACCATCAGGGGCAGCGGGTAGGTGAAGTCGGCGATGATATCGGCGCGCCCCGCGGCGGCGAAGCCCTCCACCAGCGACTCGGCGTACTCGCGCACCCTCGGCTCCAGCACCTTGATGCGCTGAGGCGAGAAGAACTTGGCGCAGGGCGCGCGCAGCCGCGCGTGGTGGGCGTCGGAGAACCCCATGGCCAGCGACGTGAAGATATGGCTCTGGGCCCGCAGCACCTGCGCCTCCGGAACCACGGAGGCGTTGAGGGCCTCCATGGCCCCTTCCACGGTGAAGCGGTCCGTGTCTTTCAGAATCTCGACCTGCGCCTCGTAGCGGCTGACCACCCACATGTTGAGGGCCGGGCTGAAGAAGACCGGCTCCTCGCGGCGTGCCTGGGCGAAGAAGGCGGCGAGCTCGTCGTACTCCGGGCCGGCCAGCGGGTTGAACTGGTGACCGAGGCCTGTGTAGGGGCAGCTCCCGGTGGGTGCGGAGGATTCCTGTGGCTTGGACATCATTTTCTCCCGCGGACCGCATCGGTCCGATGAACCGCGCCCTTCTTGGCTTGGAATGGGTGGCGAGCATAAACGAGCGGAGGCACTGCGTGCAGGTGCGCTCGGGGCTGTGAAGTTTTAGCGAGTGTGGAACCGAGGCATTTCCTCCGTATCGTTTCACCAGCGGGTGCCGTGGCGCATTGCGCGAACAGGCCCGAGGCTTCTGGCAGCAGCTGCTACGCGGGTTGTGGAAGGCATGCGGGGAAGTGAGCGCTCATCATGGTGCAATGCGCCAGGGGGGCCGAGTATCCAGGGGGCACTCGCCTGCGGAGGGCCGCGGTGGAACGAACATTCCTTCCGGCGGGTCCCCGCCCGTGGAGGGGCAGGTTCGGAGAACACGACCCGCATCCGCTGCTCCCGAAGTCAGGGCCGAGGCGCGTCCATCTCGGACAGCCGCCCGCGCCAGTACTGGAGCGCCCGCGCCAGAGGTCGACTTGTCGGCACTGATGCGATGGCTTCCTCTGGCCAATCCGTCCCTGCCCCATCGACTTTCTCGCTGGCTTCGAGAAACATCAAAAAGGCAAGAATGGCTTGAATCTGTTGTGTGCTGAAATCGCTGAGCCTGTCCTTGCCGTGAGCGCTTGGCTTGCCTCCGGGGGGCGACAGCTCGCCAATGACGCTCTCCGGGAAGCAATCGAGGTCCCTCCTCGCCTCCATCGAACGCAGCATCATGGCGGGTAGGTAGTAGCGGAAACCGGCTGCGGTGAGGAGCGATGGCCCCGGATTTCCGCTCAGGTCCGCAACGCTGATTTCCGGCCACCGCTTGCCAGCGAATCGCCCAACCGTCTCCTGGCACTCGCTGCAGTGGTCATTACGCATCGCCTGGTCAGCAGGAGGTTCTCCAGCCGGAAACGCTTCCCTGATGACCTGCGCAGCGGCGAGTCTCAATGCCTCCAGATGGCTCATTGCCTCTTCCCGTCGACGAACGACAAGTCATGCCACGAACCGCATCTCCATCACAGCGGTTCTGAATTCGGGCAGGGCCGGGAGCCATTCTTGACGACCCCACGAACCGCTTGGGGCCATCTGGGTAGGAAGTGGAACCAGGTATCGAAGGATGATGGCCCAGCTCCAGCCAGCCCCTGGAGCGCCTGGGTGATGCGGTAGCTCCCTACGGAGCCGTGTTCGCCAGCGACTTCGTGTTCGTCACCTGCAGTCCACCGCTCTCCGACGCGGTGATGAACATCTCGCTGCGGGCGGGCACGTCGAGCGTGGTGCGCTTGCGTCCCTTCCCAATCGTGAAGACGACCTCCAGCTCATGCGCGCCGGGCTTCACGTCGGTGAGGACCACGCTCGTCGCGTTGCTCGAGCCCTGGCGCGCCCCGTCGAGCGACACCGTGCAGGACTTCTGGCAGCGCACGTTGAGGCGTGACGCATCGCCCAGGCCCGCCTGCTCCCGGTCCTTCTCCACCGCGTCCAGGCTCTTGTGGCCCGTGAGCTTTATGTTGCCCTTGGAGTCACCGTGGAACGTGGCCTCTGCGCCGGGCGGCAGCTCCACGAAGCCCACGAACAGCCGCCGGTTGAACAGCCCCCCATTGGCTTCCACGCGCCGCTGTCCGGGCTCCACGTCCTTGAACTCCCAAGTCCGGTCGTCCCGGCGCAGGCCCCGGCGTCCGTCGAGCAGCACCGTGCAGTCCTCCGGGCAGCGGACGATGGCCACGCTCTTCTTCAGCGTCTCGGCGCCTCCGGTCTTCTCGGAAGACTTCGCATCGTGCTTCTCCGCCTCCACCGGTGTGCCGGGAGGGGGGGAGCTCCCCCGCTCCACCAGGATGCGATTGCCGCTGGCAAGGATGACCCCCGCCTGGGCGACGTCCGGGATGTCCGCGATGCCGCTGGCGAGCGGCCGGCCCAGCAGGCCCGTGGACTCCACCCGCCGCGCACCGGGGGCGATTCCCTTGAACTCCCAGGTCGACTCCGTCACCCGCAGCCCCCGCTTCCCGTCGAGGGTCACGGTGCACTTCTCGGGGCAGCGCACATGGACGGTGACACCGTCCTCCGCGAGGGCCGGGGAGGACAGCAACAGCGGCAGGGACAGGAGCAACCCACGAATGGACATGGCGGCAGGAGTCTCGCGCCGGCCGCCAGCCGGGTCGAGTCAAACCGTGCGGGAGCCCGTGATGGCAGGCAGCCCTGTCCTGGAGGATGAGCGCGGAGGTCGCCGGCACCCCTACCGGCCGAGTGGGAGGACATGACTCGGGGTGCGATGAGGCGCGGCCCGCCCCAACGTCCCCCGGTTTCTGGGTTGATGAGGGGGAGTGCATGGCCAGCGGCCCATGAGGCAAGCGCACGCCAATCGCTCACGGACGTCGGAGGGGCCCGTAAGATGCGCGCGCCATGCCCTCGTCCGTCCTCCTGATGCTGGCGCTCGCCACCACGCCGGGTACACCCTCGGCGCACGCGTCCGCTCCTACCCCCAAGTTCTCCACAGCCGCCCAGGCTCGCACCGCGGTGCTGCTCTCCCATGCAGGCACTGCGTCCGTGAAGGCCGCGCTCGGTGAGGAGGCGCGGGCGGCCAGGGTCGCGAATGCCGCCAGGGTCGCGAGCACTGCCTCGGTGATGTCGGTGGGCCGCAGGGACGCGCAGGCGCGGCTTGCCGTCTCCGCCGCCAGGGTTGCGGGGACCGCCTCCGTGCAGGCCGGAGTCCACGAGGCTCGCGCCGGGGCCGCGCTCGGTGCAACGCGCGAGGCCGCGGGGGGGCTGCGTCCTGTCGCTCACGACAACGCCCCCCCCTCCGCCCCGCCCTCCCCCGCCCCCTCCGACGTCGGCCGAATCGCCGCCGAGGTCGCCGCCGGCGCCCTGCGCGCCGCCGCCGGGGCCGTGCGCAACGGCCCCCCCTCCTCCCCCGGGGTCGACGCCGACGCGAGCTACACGCGCGGCCTCGAAGCCCTCCAGGCGAAGGACACCCGCACCGCCATCACCGAGCTGTCCGCCTGTGCCGCGGCGGCCCCCTCGCGCGTGGACTGCCGCTGGGAGCTGGGCTGGGCGTTCCAGGTGGAGGGCCGCTGGGCGGACGCGCTCGCGCAGTGGACGGAGGTGCAGAAGCTGGCGCCGGACCACCCGGACCTCGGCTCCGCGCTCGCCCAGGCCCGGAGCCAGGCCGCCCTCCAGGAGAAGCTCGCCCGCGCGCCCCAGGCCCACCCCCGCCCGCCCCCGCCTCCAGGCGCGAAGGTCCGCATCCGCGCGGTGGGCGACGTCATGCTCGGCACCACCGTGCCCGAAGACCACCTGCCCCCCGACGGCGCCGCCAGCGTCATCGCCGGCGTGCGCCCGCTGCTCGAGGACGCGGACCTCACCTTCGTCAACCTGGAAGGCCCGCTGTGCGACGGCGGCAAGACGACCAAGTGCCGCTCGAAGGGCAACTGCTACGCGTTCCGCTCGCCCACGTCGTACGGACAGGTCCTCAAGGAGGCCGGCGTGGACCTGGCTTCCACGGCCAACAACCACTCGGGCGATTTCGGCGAGGAGTGCCGCCGCGAGACGGAGGCCACGCTCGACGCGCTGGGCATCCCCTGGAGCGGCCCGCCGGGCTCCGTGGCCACGGTGGAGCGCAACGGGCTGCGCATCGGCATGGTGGCCTTCCACACGTCGCCCTCGTGCAACCACCTCAACAACCTCGCCACCGCCACGGCGCTGGTGCGCGCGGCGGCGGCGGAGCATGACCTCGTCGTCGTCTCCTTCCACGGCGGCGCCGAGGGCAGCAAGGCGCTGCATGTGCCCCGGGGCCGGGAGCTGTTCTTCGGCGAGGACCGCGGAGATTTGCGCGCCTTCGCGCGCGCCGTGGTGGACGCGGGCGCGCACCTGGTGCTCGGCCATGGCCCCCACGTGGCGCGCGGCATGGAGTTCTACAAGGACCGGCTCATCGCCTACTCCATGGGCAACTTCGCCACCTACGGTCGCTTCACCCTCACGGGGGCGCAGGGACTGGGCATGGTGCTGGAGGTGGAGCTGGACGGGCAGGGGCGCTTCAGCGCCGGCCGCATCCTCCCCACCAAGCAGGTGGGCAAGGGCCTCGCCGTGTCGGACCCGGACGGCGCCGTCATCCCGCTGGTGCGCGGCCTCACCGCCGAGGACTTCCCGGAGACGGGCGCGCGCATCTCCGAGGACGGCACCGTGAAGCCCGCCGCGAAGGGCCCCGTCAGCTCGCGGTAACACCGCACCTTCGCGCACCCGTGCCCACGGGTGCGCCCTCCTCCCGCGGGGACGGATTCCGCGCGAGCCACGAGAGACCTGTCACTTTCGCGTCGCTCATGACGTCCGTGCGCTGTCACCCCGCGCGGGGTGAAGCCCGGCTGCTGGTCCTTCGCCCGTCGCGTCATTGCGGCTCAAAGCATGACGCGAGGCGCGCGGGCAGGCGACCCATCTCGTGCGCTACAAAGGACCTCCGCCGTGCGAGCACTCCGACTGCCACGCCTCTCCTCGCTTCGCGCCTTCGACCACCCCAGCTACCTGGCGGTCTGGATGGGCGCGTTGGTCTCCACCATCGGCACGTGGATGGAGACGGTGGCGATGGGCGTGTACGTCACGCAGGAGACGGGCCGCGCCGAGTGGACGGGCGGCATCGTCGCCCTGACCTACCTGCCCTCGGTGGTGCTGTCGCCGGTGGGCGGCGCGCTCGCGGACCGGTTCGACCGGCGCGCGTACGTGGCGCTGGGCACGGTGGCGCAGCTGCTGCTCGCGGGCGTGCTGACGCTGCTGGCCTTCACGCACCAGCTCAGCGTGCCCGCGGTGGGCGTCGTCGCGTTGCTCAACGGCTGTGCGAGCACGCTCATCCACCCGGCCTTCGCCGCGATGCTCGCGGAGCTCGTCCCCCCGCGCGACCTGCACAGCGCGATGAGCCTCAACTCGGCGCAGTTCAACCTGGGGCGCATCATCGGCCCGGCGCTGGCGGCGGTGGTGCTGGCCGCAGGTGGGCCGTCCTGGGCGCTGCTCGTCAACACGCTGTCCTTCGTCGCGGTGCTGGTGGCGCTGTCGCGGGTGCGGACGCCCCCGCGTGACACGGCGAAGGCGTCGCGAGGCCTGTGGCGGCAGATTGCCCACGGCTTCTCGGTGGCGCGAGGGGACTCGGACATCTCGCTGATGCTGTGGGGCACGATGGGGGTCGCTGTGCTGGTGGCACCCTTCATCGGACTGGTGCCGGTGTTCGCCATCCGCGAGTTCGGCCAGGGCGCCGCGGCCACGTCGCTGCTCGTCACCTGCCAGGGGGCGGGCGCGGTGACGGCCGCGCTGGGGGTGGGCACGCTCGTGGACGCACTGGGACAGCGGCGGCTGCTGGGCTACCTGGCGCTCTCCATTGGGGGACTGTCCGCGCTCTACTGGCTGTCTCCGACGCTGCCGGTGGCGGCCGTTGTCATCTTCGTGCTCGGCGCCAACTACATGATGCTGATGAGCGGGACGCACGCGTACTGCCAGTCCCGGGTGCCGCGGGAGCTGCAGGCGCGGATGAGCAGCCTCTACAGCATGGTGCTCGGCGGCGGATACGCGGTGGGCGTCTGGGGCCTGGGCGCACTGTCGGACCGGGTGAGCCTGCGCTTCGTGATGATCAGCTCCAGCGTCCTGTTCCTCGCGCTCGTGCTGACGCTGCGCCTGCTGCGGCCGCGCAGCTTCGACGGCTCCGGGACGTAGGCCGGCCTCCGGCAGCGTGCACGCCCGTCAGGTGGACCCACCGGAGGTTTCCTCCTTCGCGGGGAAGGGCTCACGCGGCAGCCGCACGGTGAGGGTGGTGCCCTCGGCCTCATTGGACCTCACGGCGATGCTGCCGCCATGGGCACGGACGATGCTGTCCACGATGTAGAGCCCCAACCCGATGCTACGCGTCTGGACGTCGACCTTCGCCACACCGCGGCTGAGCGGTTTGAAGAGGTGGGGCAGCCGCTCGGGCGCGATGGGCGCTCCCCGGTTGCGCACCTCGAGCACCACGTCATGCGCCTCCCCGCGCGTGCTCACCGTCACGACGGTACCGTCAGGGGAGTATTTGATGGCGTTGGAGGTGAGGTTCGTCACCACCTGCGCCATGCGGTCCGGGTCCCACGCGCCTTCCGTGTCCCCCTCCTGCGTCAGCTTCAAGACGCGCTCGGGGTGGGTGTGCGCGAGCTCGTCAATCACCTGGCTCACCAGCTCGGCCAGGTCGACAGGCTTCACCTCGATGTGGATGCCCCCCGCGAGGCGCGCCTGGGTGAAGTCGAGCAGGTCGCGAATCATCCGGGTGGCCCGCTCGGCGCTGGTGAGGATTCGCCGCACGCCCTGGGTGCTGCGCTCGTTCAGCCCTTCCTGGCGCACCAGCATTCCGGCGCTGAGGGTGATGGCGTTGAGCGGGTTTCTCAGGTCATGGCTGACGATGCCGATGAGCTGCTGCTCGAAGTCCACCCGCTTCTGGATTTCCGCCTCGTGCTGCTTCTGCTCGCGCAAATCACGCGTCACCGTGGCAATCGCCACGGTCCGGCCCGTCTGAGGGCTCTTGATGGGGAAGAGGTTCCACCAGACCGGAATCGACGCTCCCGTCTTGAAATGCCGGAAGCACAGCTCCTCCCCGCACGGCCCGGTCTCCAGCGCGCGTTTCAGGATGCGCTCTGCTGCCGGCAGGCACTCGGGCATGAAGTAATCCATGACGCGCGACTGGCGCACCGCCTCCAGGCCCTCCAGTCCCACCAGCCGCTGTCCGGCCCGGTTGACGAAGAAGACCCGGCCATCCAGGTGGGCCATGCCGATGAAGTCCGTGCTCTCCTCCACGACGGTGGCCATTTGCGCCCGCTCCTGCTCGGCCCGCTTCGCCTCGGTGATGTCACGCACCGTGCCCAGGAAGCGCAGGGGCTTGCCGTCCGCGTCGAAGAAGGCCTGACCGTTGCTGGAAATCCAGCGCTCCACCCCATCCTCGATTCCGGTGCACCGGTACTCCACCTGGTAGTGGCCGCCGCTCTTCACGTCGAGCGCGGTGTCGATGGACTGACGCACCCGCGGGAGGTCGTCCGGGTGCACCGCGTCAAGGGCACGCTCCAGCGTCAGCTCCGTGCCGGGTGACACCCCGAGCATCGCCTTGGCCGTGGCGTCGAGGCCGCACGCACGGGTCTTCATGTCGATGTCCCAGATGCCCAGCCGCGTGGACTCGAGCGCCAGGCGCAGCCGCTCCTCGGACTTGCGCCGGCCTTCCTCGGCCCTTTGTCGCTCGTGACGCTCATGCGCCTCGCGCAGCGCGCGCTGGACGCTGGGAACGAGGCGTTCGAGCCGGTCCTTGAGGACGTAGTCGGTGGCCCCCCGCTTGAGCAGCTCGATGGCCGTGTCCTCGCCCAGGGCGCCGGAGACGAAGAGGAACGGCACGTTCGGACAGGCCAGGTGTGCCGCGGACAGGGCGGCCACCCCGTCGAAGCCGGGGATGTTGTAGTCGGACAGGATGAGGTCGAAGCGACAGCCGGCGAGTGCCGCGTTGAAGCCTTCGTGGCTGGTCGTCCGGGTCAGCTCGAAGGTGAGCCCCGCCGCCTCCAGCGTGGCCGCGAGGAGCTCCGCGTCTTCCGGGCTGTCCTCCAGCAGGAGGATGTGAAGGGGGGCGCCCGGGCGCGGCAGGGGGGCGGGGGGGACCGCGACGTTCCTTCGCGTCACGACGTTCCCCCTCTGGGGAGCAGCACACGCTTCAAGCCCGTCATGGCACGTTCTCCGTCCTGGCCGCTCGCGGCAGGGTGAATTGGAAGATGGCTCCGTCGTCCGGTCGGCCCTCCGCCCAGATGCGGCCTCCATGGCGCTGGACGATGCGCCGCACGTTGGCGAGCCCGATGCCGGTGCCCTCGAACTGCTCGGCCGTGTGCAGCCGCTGGAAGACGCCGAAGAGCCTGTCCGCGAACCGCATGTCGAAGCCCACGCCGTTGTCCTTCACGGAGACCTCCACCTCGCCGTCTCGCTCCTGCGCCATGACTTCGATAATGGCCTCGCGCCGGAGCCGGCTGTACTTGAGGGCGTTGGCGAGGAGGTTCTTGAAGGCCATGTGTAGCAGATTCGCATCCCCCTGCACCGTTGGCAGCTTCCCTACCTTCCACAGGACCTGCCGGCCCTCGCATTCGGGGGCGAGCTCGCGCTGCACCTCCTCGAGCAGCCAGAAGAGGTCGACGGGGGACTTCCTCAGCTCGGCCCGCCCGAGCCGGGAGAAGGCCAGCAGGTCATCCACCAGCTGCTCCCCCTTCTGGGCCGCCTCGCAGATGGTGCGCACGTAGCCCCGGCTCTTGTCGTCGAGGACAGGCGCGGCGCGCTTGTCGAGGAGCTTGGCGAAGCCGGTGATGTGGCGCAGCGGCGCTCGCAGGTCGTGGCTCACCGAGTAGCTGAAGGCCTCCAGCTCCATGTTGGCCTCGCGAAGCTCCAGGGTCCGCTCCTGCACCCGCCGCTCGAGGTCCCGGTTGAGCCTGCGCACCTCCTCCTCGGCCGTCTTCCTCGAGGTGATGTCCAGGCCGGTGCCCATGAATCGCACGGCCTTGCCCGTGGCGTCGAAGGTGACCTGCCCCCGGCCCTCCACCCACCGCTCGCGCCCGTCTCCCGAGCCGAGGGTGCGGTACTCCGCGTAGTAGCGGCCGTCGCTCTCGCCCGCGAGCGCCGAGGCCACGGCGTGCTTCACGCGTGCGCGGTCCTCGGGATGGATGCTGCCCAGGATGACCTCCAGGTTGAGGTTTGCCGCGGGTGTCAGTCCGAAGAGGGCCAGCAGCCGTGCGTCGGCCGACACGTACCCGGTGACGAGGTCCATCTCCCAGGTGCCCGCCCCGGAGGCCTCCACCACCCGTCGCAGGCGCGCCTCGCTCTCCTGGAGCGCGGTCCGCGCCACCAGCTGCTCGGTGATGTCGTGGCCCTGGACGAAGATGCCAATCGTCTTGCCGTCCGCCCCGAGCAGGGGCTGGCAGACGAAGTCGATGAAGGCCTCCTCCAGCGGCCCCTCCGCCTTGCGCTGGACGAGGACCTTCATCCCCCGGCCGATGAACGGCTTGCCCGTGGCATACACGCGGTCGAGCAGCTCGAAGAAACCCTGGCCCTCGAGCTCCGGGAACACCTGACGCACCGGCTGGCCCACGAGGTTCCGGTGGCCCATGAGCTGGTAGTAGGCACGGTTGGCCAGCTCGAAGACATGGGTGGGCCCGCGCAACACCGCCATGAAGCTCGGCGCCTGCTCCAGCAGATGGAGGAGGTGGCGGCGCTCGGAATCGAGCGTCTGGTACGCCTCCTGGACGGCCCTGGCACGGTGGAGGACTCCCGCCGCCATGTCCGTGTGGAGCCTGGCCGCGGGCGTGTCCCGGTCGCTTCCCGGCGTCTGCACGGCCTGTCTCAGCCGCTGCAGCTCCGTCACCTCCTCCGTGTGCTGGAGGATGAAGGCCACCTGGCCCTGCTCATCCAGCAGCGGCGTGTGCGTGGCGCTCCAGAAACGCTCCTCCACCACGACGCCCTGCGGGGTATTCATGGGGACCCGATAGGGAATGACCGCCAGCACGTCCTGTCTGCCCTCGCGAAGCACCCGCGCGAAGGACTCGCGGAGCAGCTGCGCGGGCGCGTTGTTCGGCTCCGCCGGGTCATGGGGGAAGACATCGAAGACGTACCTGCCGAGCAGGTCCTCGAGCCGGCTTGCCGTCACCCGCAGGTAGGCGTCGTTCGCCGCGACGTACCGGAGCTGGCGGTCGAGCACCATGTACGGGTTGGGCGAGAGGCGGAAGAAGGTTTCGAAATCGGGCGCGGGCTTCATGACTTGCCCCCCTCCAGGGCCAGCGGATTGCCGAGGGGGGCCTCGCCCCCCCGGAGGCTGGCCGCGGATAAATCACATGACACGCGAACCCCTCTCATGGCCGTGGGAAGCGCCGCGGCGGCGAACTCCCTGGGGGCCGGGAGTGGAAGTGGGGCCGAAGGAGGCATCCGTTCCTTGTAAACAGGACCCAACCCGCCCCCTATCCCAGAGTGGAGAGATGCCCAGGGCCGTGCATTAGCCAACGCTGGCCTTCGCCTACCGGCTCCAGCGCACCGAGTCCTCGCGAGAAGTTCCACTCCACGCGGCTCGGCTTGTTCGGAAAGTGACCCCTGCCCCCGGGGGCCGTGGATACGTTGGGATACCGCGCCCGCTCCGGGTGGCGGCGCCGCGCGGCGCTCCGGGGGGCGGGCTCCCGGAGTAGACTCTCCTGAACCGGGGCCGTGCGCCCCGGTGCCTATCAGGGGGCACCATGAAGAAGCTGCTCGGGCCGATGCTGTACGCGGAGAACCAGCTGTCCCCGGACGTGTGGACGTTCTCCGTCAACCTCTACCTCTCCGGCACGGACCCCCTGCGGCCCCCGCCGCTCCGGCTCGTCTTCCTCGACATGGAAGCGCGGGAGCTTCCCGGCGCCGTGAAGGAGGACCCGAAGGTCGTCGCCGACTTCTCCGCCCTGAAGAGCCCGGCGGCCGGCGTGCTGTGGAAGTGGAAGGTGTCCCTGCCGCGCGACGTCCAGCCCCGGCGCGTGGCCTACCGCTTCGAACCTTCCGTGAAGGGCGCCGCCGCCATCGAGGGCGTGGACGACGTGAAGGACGTCGTCGTGCCGGAGCGGGGCGGCCTGCCGCGCGCGGCCTTCTTCTCGTGCAACGGCGGCGGCAGCGCGGATGCGTGGAACACCGTGTCGAAGATGGCCCGCCCCTTTGCCTGCTGGGAGGACATGAAGGAGCAGCACCAGGACGCGCAAGGCGGCTTCCACCTGCTGCTGGGCGGTGGCGACCAGGTGTACGCGGACTGCATCTGGTATTCCTCGAAGGAGCTGATGGACTTCCGCAGGCTGGCGCTGAAGGACAAGCTCGTCTGTGAGCTGCCCCCGGGCTTCCACGACGAGATGGTGGCTCGCTACGTGGAGCTGTACTGCGAGCGCTGGAGTGGCTCGCTGGGCATCGCTCCCATGCTGGCGCGCGTCCCCGGCCTCTTCACCTGGGACGACCATGACATCTTCGACGGCTGGGGCTCGCACGAGCACCTTCAGGAGAGCCCCTGGTACCGGGCCCTCTACAGCGCGGCGGCGGTGGCCTTCGAGGCCTTCCAGCTCGGCGAGCTGAAGACGCCGGACGTGACGCCGCGCGAGCGCAAGCCGGGGCAGACGCACTACCTCCAGACGGTCCGCTTCACGGGCGACGCGTGCGACCTGGACGTGGTGATGCTGGACCTGCGCAGCGGCCGCACCACCCGCGTGAAGGCCAGCGGGAAGGTGGAGTACTCGGTGATGAGCGACGGGCAGTGGGCGGCCCTGGACGCATGGCGCCGCGAGCACGGGGCCCGGCCGGAGGCAGGCACGAAGCACCGGCACGTCATCGTCGTGTCCTCGGTTCCCCTGGTGCACCTGCGCTTCGGGACGACAGCCGAGAACGCCGGGGGCATCGTGGACCTGCGCGACGACATGCTGGACCAGTGGGAGTCCGTCGTGCACCGCGGCGAGCGCATGCGCCTGCTCATGGACCTCTTCAAGCTCGCGAAGGAGTCGTGCTGCGCGGTGACGGTGGTGGCGGGCGACGTGCACGTGGGCGCGCGGGCCGTCATCCACTCGCAAAACCCGGAGCACCTCCTGCCGGGCCGGACCGAGGCGCGAATCGAGCAGGCGACGTCCTCCGGCATCGTCCACCCACCCCCCGGCATGCTCGAGTTCCTGGGCATGCGCCTGCTGGCGGGCGAAGGGCCGGAGGACCTGCCCTCCTCCCTGCGGACGGAGATGCTCTCGGTGGGGGGTGACCGCTACCTGCGCGAGCGCAACTGGCTGTCGCTGAGCGTGAAGCGGCCGGCGAATGCGACGACGGCCCGCTCCAAGCTGTGGCTGCGCTGGGAGGCCGAGCACACCTCCATCTCCATGCAACTGGTCGTGGAATCCCCACCCCTGCCCGCGCGGTAGCGGCCCACCGTCCAGGCAGGCGAGCGTCCGCACCGTCGTGGGAGCCTTGGTGCGCGCGGTGCGCGCTCCGACATTGAGCCTCGTAGCGGTATGCCGGCGCGGGGGGCCTCCCCGCGCCCTTCGACGAGGAGCGCCCCATGGCCAACCGGAAGTACGACCCCCTCAAGGGTGGCAAGGAGTCCCCCACCAAGCCTCCGTATGCGAAGGACCGCGTGGAGCGGGGCCTCGAGGCGGATGACACCCGGCCGCTCTACGCGGCGGACTCCATCCACGCCTCGAGCGAGCAGAAGTTCGCCCTCGACAGTGACGCCCCCGTGGGCGGCGACGTGCCCGACATCCGAAGCCCCATCGACGAGGCGGACGAGCTGGAGCGCGAGCGCATCGGCCGCGAGCGCGCGGAGGAGCGCAACGCCGGCCAGGGCGACGAGCGATAGCGCAAGGCAGGGCCGCCGGGGCCGCGATGGCTCGCGAACCCCGGCGTGGCCCGGTGACTACTTCTTCGAGGCGCCCGGCGCGGGGGCCGCTTCCGGCTCCACGGGCGTCAGTGTGCCCAGGTTGAGCGGCCCCACCTGCTCCTGGATGGTGACGGGGTCTCCCACGAGGACCATCTGCATCGCGGCCGGGTCCAGGTACAGCTCGGCCACGCGCTGCACCTCGGCGGCGGTGGCCTTGCGCAGCCCCTCCACGGTGCGGTTGAACTCATCCAGCGGCAGGCGCTTGAAGTACAGCTCGGCGGCGCTGCCCCCCAGGCCCTCCACCGTCTCGAAGGCGCCGGGGAAGCCGCGAATGAGGCCCTCGCGCGCGGCCTCCAGCTCCTTCTCCGTAATCGGCCGCTCCTTGAGGCCGGACAGCTCCTTCATCACCTCGGAGATGGCCGGGCCCGTCACGTCCTGGCGCACGGAGGTGTACGCCACGAGCGGCCCCACGCCCAGGCGCGGCTCCACGCTCGCGCCCGCGCCGTAGCTGTAGCCCTTGGCCTCTCGCAGGTTCATGTTGAGGCGGCTGCCGAAGAACCCCCCGAACACCGTGGTGGCCAGCTCCAGCGCGTGCTCGTCCGGGTGGCCCACCGCGAAGGCGGGACGGCCAATCAGCACCAGCGTCTGCTCCAGGTCGGGCTTGGGAATCACGCGCACCAGCTGGCGCGGCGGCGCCGCGACGGTAGGAGGCGCCGCGGGTGGCGTGGCCCGGGTCTTCCACATGCCCAGGTGCTTGTTCGCCAGCGACACCGCCTCGTCCAGGGTGATGTCGCCGGCGAGGATGAGCGCCGCGGCGCGCGGCCCGGCGTAGCGCTGGTAGTAGGCCTTCGTCTCCGCCAGCGTGAGCTTCTCCACCGTGTAGGGCAGGCCCTCGGAGGTGTGCGAGTACGGGTGGTCCTCGCCGTAGAGGGCGGTGAGCGCCGCCAGCTGCGCCAGCGTGGACGGCGAGCCGAGCTGTCGCACCAGGTCCGCCAGCTGCTGCTTCTTGCGCCGCTCGAAGGCCGACGCGCTGAACGTGGGCCGCATGGCCACGTCCGCCAGCAGCGCGAGCGCCGGCTCCAGGTTGCGCTTCAGCACGCGCACCCCCACCTGGGCCCCGTCCGACTGGACGTCCAGCGCGGGGGACACGCCCAGGTCGGCGAAGGCGTTGTCCAGCGCCACCGTGTCGCGCGTCCCCGCGCCCTCCAGCAGCATGCGGTAGGACAGCTCGGCCAGGCCCGCCTTGCCCTTCGGGTCCTGCGCGCTGCCCGCGGCGAAGGCCACGCCGGCGAAGACGAGCGGCAGCTGCTTCCGGGTGCTGACCAGCACCGTGAGGCCATTGTCCAGCGTCGCGCGCTGGAACGTGGGCAGCACCAGCTCCGGCGACTCACCGGGCTTGGGCGGTTGGGCGCGGAAGGCCTCGGGGTCCTTCGCGGCCGGCTTGGGCGTCTGCGCCGGAGCCTCCCCCAGCGCGGGCGAGTCCGGGTTGGCCGGTGGGGGCTTGGGGTTGCCGGCGCAGGCGGCCAGCGTGGTGACGAGCAGGGCGGTGAGGAGGCGACGCATCACTTGCGCTCCTTCGGCAGGGTGGGCGCCCGCCCGCTGTCGGGCGGCGCGGCATGGAGGATGACGCGCGCGTCATTGCTCAGCGTGTCTCGGGTGAACTGCTTCACGGACTCGGGCGTCACCTTCTCGTAGCGCGCCAGGTCTTCCTCCACGTAGCTGGGCTTGCCCACGAAGTGGTTGTAGCTCTGGAGGACGTCGGCCTTGCCGCCCATGCCGCCGACGGCCTGCAGGCCCGCGAGCATGCGCGTGTCGTAGCGCGTGCGGGCGCGGTCAATCTCCTCCGGGGTGACACCCTGGCGGCGCACCTCGTCCAGGACGGCGTCCACCTCCTTCAGGAGCGTGTCGGTGGTGACGCCGGGACGGGCCACCACGTTCAGGCTGAAGACGGACTGGGCGCCCTGGCTCTGCTGGGACGCGCTGACGCTCTGGGCCAGTTGCTTCTCCAACACCAGCCGACGGTAGAGGCGGCTCGCCTTGCCGGTGGCCAGCGCGGTGGCCAGCACGTCCGCGACGGCGTCCCCCTCCGCCAGGTACGGGGCGGTCAGCCACTGCACCGACAGCAGCGGCAGCCGCGCCACGCGCTCCTCGTGGCGGATGACCACGGGCTTGGTGAGCTTCACCGGCGCCACCTTGGGGAGCGCCGGCTTCGGCGTGCTGGGCAGCGTGCCGAAGTACTTCTGCACCAGGGCCTTCGTCTTCTCCACGTCGATGTCACCGACGATGGTGAGCGTCGAGTTGGAGGGCGCGTACCACTGGCGGAAGAAGCCCTTCACGTCGTCCAGCGTGGCGGCGTCCAGGTCCTTCAAAGAGCCGATGACGTCGCCGTGGTACGGGTGCGGCAGCGGGAACAGGGCCTGCCACGCCTTCTCTCGGGCGATGCCGTACGGAGCGGTCTCCGTCCCCTCGCGGCGCTCGTTCTTCACCACCTCGCGCTGGGTGTTGAGCTTCTCCAGCGTGAGGGCGTCGAGCAGGAAGCCCATGCGGTCGCTCTCCAGCCACAGCGCGGTCTCCAGCTGGTTGCTGGGCACCGTCTGGAAGTAGTTGGTGCGGTCGAAGCTGGTGGTGCCGTTGAGGTCCGTGCCCCCCAACTGCTCCAGCATCGAGATGTGCACGTCGTCCGCCACGTGCTTCGAGCCCTGGAACATCATGTGCTCGAAGAGGTGCGCGAAGCCGGTGCGGCCGGGCTGCTCGTGGTACGCGCCGACGTGATACCAGACGTTGACCGCGACGATGGGCAGCTTGCGGTCGACGGAGAGGATGACCTCCAGCCCGTTGGACAGGGTGTACTTCTCATGCGGGATGGCGAGTGCTTCACGTCCGGCCGCGGCCGGCTTCGCCTCCCGCGGTGACTGGGCGAGCGCCGGGAGCCCGACTGCGACCAGGGCTGCGGCGACGAGGGACTTCATGGGGGACACGCTGCCTCCGAATCTCGATGCCAAGGACTCACGTCCCGCGCTTAGCACGCACCCGCGGCCCCGTGGGTGGGGAAAGGAGTGGGAATAAGGGGCGCCGTCCGAGGGTTGGCGCCGCCTTTTTTCCCCAGTCCGTCAGTGGCCTCGCGCCTCGCGTTCCGCGCGATACGCGTCGATGGTGAGGTTGCGCACCTTGGAGCTGCGCCCCGCCTCGTTGTGGACGAAGCCCACGCTCGCCACGTACGGCTCGATGACGCGAATCTTTTGCAGCGGCGTGACGATGAGCAATTGCAGGTTGAGGCGCCGGAACAGCTCCAGCCCGTAGGACGCCGACTCGTCCGAGCCCCGGCCGAAGGCCTCGTCGATGACGACGAAGCGGAACGAGCGCGAGCGCGTCTCGCCCCACTCCAGGCCGAACTGGTAGGCGAGGCTGGCCGCGAGCACCGTATACGCCAGCTTCTCCTTCTGGCCGCCGGACTTGCCGCCCGAGTCCGTGTAGTGCTCGTGCTCCCGGTCGTCCTCGCGCCAGCGTTCCGACGCGGAGAAGCTGAACCAGTTGCGCACGTCCGTCACCCGCCGCGTCCACCGCGCGTCCGCTTCCGCGCTGCCCTCGCGCCCGCGGAAGCGCTCGATGATGCGCTTCACCTCCAGGAACTTCTGCTCCGAGTACGCGTCGTCCTCGGGGCCTCCGGGCGGGGACAGCGTGCCCTCGGTGCAGGCGCGCAGGTCCGCCTGGAACGCGCGCACGTCGGCGTCCGCGCTGGGGGTGGCCTCCAGGAGGATGTAGCGTCCCGGGTTGTAGTCGATGGCCCGGAGCGAGCGGTTGATGGTGTCGATGCGCTCGCGGATGTCCTGACGCTCGCGCAGCAGCTGGCCCTGGAAGTTCACCACCTCGCGGATGGTGTTCTCCGTGAGCAGGCTCTTGAAGCGCGTCTCGAAGCGGGGCAGGTCGTCCGTGCGCAGCGCCTTCAGCATGGCGCTGTACTCACCGGCGGCATCCAGGCTCGCGTCCACGTCCTGCGTCTCCAGCGGGAAGTCCGCGCGGTACGTCTGCATGGCGCGGATGATGCCCTCGCGCCCGCGCTCCATCCGCTTGCCCTCCGCGTCGATGCGCTTCTGCAGCTCCTCGCGAAGCTGCCGCTCGCGCTCGTCGCCCGCGTCGGGCTCCAGCGCGCCCCGGCCCGCGACCTCCGCGTCCAGCGCCTCCACGCGCGGGTAGCACGCGCGCAGCTCGTCGGTGGCCTCCCGCTGCGCCTGCTCGTACGCGGCGAGGGCCTTGCGCGCGGCCTCCTCCTGCACTTCGAGGCGAGCCTGGCGCTTCTCCACGTCCTTCAGCCGGGCCTCGGTGCGCTCCAGCGCGCGCTCCTGCTTCGCCAGCTGGCCCTCCAGGGTGTGGAGCACGTCGGACGTGGACTCCAGCTCGCGCAGCTGCTCCTCCAGCCGATGGAGGTCGGCGGCGACGGGGCGCCAGTCGAGCTCCCGGAAGGCGTCGAACACGGCGAGCTGACTGAGCAGCTCCCTGCGTCCCTGCAGCGCCTTGCGCCGGGACTCCAGCGCCTGGACGCGCGTGGTGACGTCGCGCAGGCGCGCCTCCAGCGCGTGTGCCTCGGCTTCGAGCGCGGCCCGCTTCTGCTCGTTCGTCCAGCCGAGCACGTACCGCGAGCGGTCCTCCAGCCGGAAGCGGTCGTCCTTCTCGTGCTGCTCGCCGCCGCGCTTCAGCTGTCCGGAGCGGGTGAGGGCCTGCCGCTCGCGCCGGAACTGCTCCAGCGTGTCGCAGCACGCGTAGTCGAAGCGCCGCGCCAGCTCCGCCTCCAACCACCGGTACATGCCGGAGTCCGGCTTGAGGGCCAGCTTGCGCAGCAGCGAGTGCGGCGGGAGCGGGGGCACGCGGGCCGCGCCTTCCTCCTTCACCCGGTAGTAGACCAGCCGGCCGTCCAGGTGCGTGCGCTCCACCCACTGCGCCACCTGCGCGTAGCAGGCGTCGGACACCAGCAGGGAGGTGCCGAACCCGTGCAGCACGCGTTCAATCGCGCCCTCCCAGTCTCGCGCCTCCTCGCGGACCTGCAGCAGCTCCCCCGCGAAGGGGAGCGCCTCCGCGTCCAGTCCCAGCTCCGCGCACATCCGCTCGCGCAGCGCGAGCATGCGGGAGGGCAGGTTGGAGCGGCGCCGGCGCAGCGACTCCAGCTCGGCGCCCACCTCGGTGTGCTGGTGCCTCAGCCCCCGCGCCTCCACGCCCACGTCGGTGAGGGCGGCCTGCACCTGCGCCAGCTCGCCCTCGCCCGCCGCGAGCAGCGTCTGGATGGCGCGGGTATTCGAGAGGAACGTGTCCGAGTCCACCGCCACCGGCAGGTCCGCGGCCAGGGCGAGCTGGGCATAGCGCTCCGCCTTCTGGAAGCGCGCGTCCTTCTGCCGCCGCCGCTGGGCAAGCTCCGCCTTCACCGTCTCCAGCCGCGCCCCTCCGTTGGCGGCGATGGCCTGCTTCAGCCTGTCTCTTTCGGTGCCCTGGCGGCGGCGCTCCTCGGCCAGCTCTCCGGCCTCCACCCGCGCCTGCTCGCGCTCGGTGGCCTGGCGGGCGAGCTGCGCTTGCACCCCGCGGGACTTCTGGACGGCGAACCACGGCCGCAAGGCCTCGCGGCAGCGACGCAGCGTGGCCAGCTCGGCCGCCAGGGCCTCGTGGCGCTCGCAGTCGCGCACCAGGGGCTCCAAGTGCGCCATCTGCCGCTTGGCCTTGAGCACGGCCTCGTGCGCGCGGTGCAGGTCCTCGAAGTGGCCGATGAGCGCGGCGAGGCGCGGCTCCACCGAGGAGGGCGGGAGCATGTGCTGGCGCACGAAGTCGGTGAGGTTGCCCACCGCCTTCATCGACACCGTCTGGTGGAAGAGGTCCAGCGCCTGCTCGTCCTTGAGGCCGAAGCGCCGCCGGAACGCCGCCGCATAGGGGGGGAAGGTGTCGTGCACCTCGCGGGTGAGTCCCTTGAGGCGCTTCTTCAGCGCGGCGATGTCCGCGCCGAAGCCCGCGAAGTGCTCGGAGACGGAAAGGCGCCCGTCCGCGACGATGTACAGGCGCGCCGGTTGCCCCTCCGCCTCGCGCATCCACAGCACCTGCGCCAGCGTGACGTGCTGGTCATGGCCTTCGTTGTAGAAGTGGCCGAGCAGCACGGAGTAGCTCGTCCCATCCCGCAGGAAGATGGGCTTGGCGCCCTGCCCCGCGTCACCCCGCTCGGACTTGTACTGGCCCAGCACATAGGAGCGCAGGGTGCGCTCGCGCGACTCCGCGCCCGCCGCCTTGTTGTAGGCGAGCTTCTGGGGCGGCACGAGCAGCGTCACCACGCCGTCCACCAGCGTCGACTTGCCGGAGCCGATGTCGCCGGTGAGCAGCCCATTGTCGCCGCCGAGGCCCAGGTGCCAGACGCGCTGGTGGAAGGTGCCCCAGTTGTAGGCCTCGAAGCGGTGCAGCCGGAACCCGGCGCGCGCCTCGGGGGCGCCGAGGTCGAGCAGGCCCGGTTGATGGAAGGAAGGCGCGGTGCTCATGGCGTGGCTCCGTTTTCTTCGGTGAGGTGGGCGCGCAGGTGCGCGCGGTAGTCCGCGAGCTTCTGCTGGAAGGCATCCAGCCACTGCGCGTCGACAAAGGCCTTCAGGATGCGGCGGACCTCGTAGGCGTCGTCCCCGCCGCGCAGCTTGCGGAGGAAGCCCAGCTCGATGACCCGGGCGATGTCCGCGTCCAGCCTGTCCATCATCCGCGCCTCGTTCGTGCCCTCCGGGAGGAACAGGCGCACCAGGTCCAGAATCTCCTCGCGCCGCAGCACGAGCCGGTGGCCGCCCCCGGTTGCCTCCGACTCGGCGAGCTTCTTGCGGAGCAGCGCCAGCAACAGGCTCACCCCGTAGCCGAGCTGCCGCCGCGCCACGAGGTGCGGCAGCGCCGCGCGGCCCTCGGGGGTGGGCTGCTGACGCAGGTAGGCGTAGCCCTCGGTCTCATCGAGCACGAGCTGCAAGCCGAGCACCCCCACGTGCTCACGCACGCGCGCCTGCAGGTTGAGCAGGCCATGCCACAAGGTCGCCTCGCCCTCCTGGTAGACGACGCCCTTCATCAGGGCGACCAGCACGAGGGACAGGGCGTCACAGGATTCAACGGAACGGGAGGGATTGGGAGTCATCGGTGGAAGAGCACCAGGGGAAGGGTGATGCGGCGCGCGCGACCGCGCGCATCCGTCCAGGTCAGCGTCTGTGTCCGCGAGTCCTCGAACAGGGCCGTCCGGTCGTCGGACGCGAGGTCGAGGTAGGCCACCAGCTCGGCGAGGCCTTGCTGGAGCGGGGCTTCGTGGAGCAACTCCGCGAGCGACACCTGCGCGCGCGTCTGGAGCGCGTGGCGGATGCTCTCGCGAAGCCGCTCCTTGTCGATGAACGCTTGAGCGAAGAGCGCCTCCGCCGGCACGTCCTCGCTGGCCTCCAGCACCTCGGCGTCCGCCATCCGCAGCCGCACGGGCGGCGAGAACAGGGGACGCTCCAGCGGCAGCTCCACGGAGGGCGAAGGCTCGTCAATCTGCATGAAGGCCCGACCCGGTGGCGGCTGGTTGCGCACCGCGAGCGCGTGCTGCTCCACCCCGCGCAGCAGCTGCATGATGCGGCGGTTCTCCAGGAACGCCCGGTCATCCAGGTAGCGCCGGAGCTGCTCGGACAGCCGGGCGACGGTCCGCTGCGTGTGCTCTCCCGTCTCCAGCCAGTCGAAGTGGATGCGCAGCAGCCTCGGGTCCGGCTCGAGTGCCTGGACAGCGGGGAGCGCGAAGACACGCTCCAGCTTGCGGCTCAGCTCCTCCTGGCGGGTGGGGGACATGAGGAAATTCCAGAACGCGCGGAAGCTGCGCCCCGGGTCCGAGCCGCTGATGGCGTCATGCTCGCCGAGCACCGTCTCCAGCAGCTCGCCCTGGGTGCCCTCCCAGGTGGCGATGCGCTCGCGCACCGCCCGGTCCAGCTCGCGGAAGCCGTGCTCCAGCTCGCGGAAGTCCGACAGCAGGCCGAGCGCCGTATCCGCCATCTGCTGGAAGCGGTCCTTGAGCGACGCCTCGTCCATCAGTTCCACGTGGCCGGTGCGCACCCGGGCCATCTCCGCCTCGATTTCGGCCTTCCGGCGCTCCAGCTCGGCGAGGCGGGCTTCGGGGTCCAGCTCGGAGCCCTCGGTCATCTGCTCCAGCAGGTGGAACACGGTGCGCAAGCGCGACTCCGTGCCCACGAAGGACCGGTCGGCCAGCTGTGACAGCCAGCGGATGGCGCGCTCCGCGGCGGAGGTGAGGTCGAAGTGGGGCTCGTCCGTGTCCGGCGGGTAGAACTTGCGCAGCCAGCCGCGCCCGTCCGCCGCCCAGTCATCCAGGTACGCCGCCGCCGTGCGCGGAAAGGACTCCTCGCCGAGCCGCTCCCGCAGCGTGTGCAGGTGGTCTTCCAGCCGGAGCACCAGCTCCCGCTGGGGCAAGGCGCGTGCGTTCGCTTCCAGGAAGCTGCGGTGCAGGAAGCTGGCGATGAGCGGCGCGTGGTCCGCGACGAGCAGCCGCCACGCGGGGTGCTGATGTCTCAGCGTATCGAGGGTGGCGAAATCCATCACATCTCAAGCCATACAACCTGGGACTGACATCGAGACGGAGGTCACCTGGGAGGGTGACACCGCCTCTGGAGCGAGCGGGCAGGCACGGCGTCGGGGCGCGATTGCGCGGCCCCGCTTGTCCTGCGAGCAGGCAGGCAGCGTCTGTCATTCCGCACGCGTCGCTGTCTGGATGGGTGAAACATGTGCCGGGCACGGGCTCCGCGCCGGGAATTCGGGCGTACCGCCGGCTCCGGGATGGGTGCCAGGCCGCGGGGCTCGCCTCGGGTGGCTCCTGGCGCCCGGAGCGGCCTTCACGGAGCGCGGCGCCGTGCGAGACTGGGCCCATGTCAGTCGAGGTGCCTCCCAGCGCCCTGGCCCGGTGCGCCACCCATTCCGAGGAACTCGCGGGTGCCACCTGCCACCGCTGTGGCGGCTTCGTCTGCGTCGCGTGCACCACGTGGGTGCTGGGCAGGCTGTACTGCCCCACGTGCGCCGCGCGGCCGGAGGTGAACTATCTGGAGGTCTTCCGCCGCGAGCGCTGGGGACGGCCCGACACCGGAGCGTACCTGGTGGGGGGCAGCACGCCGCTGTTCGCCGGAGGTGGGCTGGTGGCGCTGCTGGGCGGGCACTGGCTCCTCGCGCTCCAGGCGCTGGCCGCGGCCGGCGTGTGCGTCGCGTACTCCCGGGGCGTGTCGTGGGCGCGACTCGCGCTGCTCCTCCTGCCGCTCGCACTGGGCCTGCCCGCCGTGTCGTCATTCGGGTGGCCCCTGCTCGGGCTCATCCTCATCCCCTTCATCAGCACCTTGCGGCTCTTCCTGGACACGCGAAACAAGCTCTTCTTCCGTATCGAGGTCTCCGAGCGCGCGTTGCGCCGCCTCTGGGACCACGAGGTCAACAACCCACTGGCCCGGGTCGCCGCGACGCTGGGCGTGAGCGCGCTGTTGCTGCCCCTGTTCGCGCCGTTCGCCATCGTCGTCGGCTTCATCGCGCTGTGGCGTGTGGACCTCCAGGCGACGCCTCCCATTGGCCGGCGCGGGTACGCGCTCGCGGGCATCGTGCTAGGGCTGGGCGCCCTGGCGCTGTGGGCGCTGCTCATTCTCCCCTTCGTCATGGGCAGCCTCCGAGGGTTCTCCGGCCTCTGACGCAACGTCCGTTGCACTCCGCCCATCCCTACAACGGCGGAGCCCCTCTCCAACTCTGTCCAACTCCGTCCGCTCATGCGCTGACTCGACTTTCGCCATTGTTCGAACGGCTCCCTTGAGGCTCTCTCCTCTGGGAGGCCCAGCCTGGGGCAAGTCGAGTCAGACACCAGACCGCGTCGCCAGGAGCCCGCGCTCCAGGCCGCGAGTGTGGAGCGCGTCACGCACCCAGGGCAGTGTCTGGGAATGCCTGCCGGGAGGTACGTCCGATAGGTGTCGCGCGCTGGGTCACTGCGCCAGGGCGCCTCTTCTGATGCGGCACGTTCGACAGGATTCGGGCATGGAGCCACCGCATCATGGTGGGCCGCCCACCCGGGGCGCTGCTCCGCAAAGCAAGGCATTGCCCCGTGCCCCCCCTGTCAGACCCACCCGGTAGACAGGTGCTGGTGGAAGGAGCGTTCGTTCCATGGCGCCCCCTCGCCCGAGGGGGAGAAGCGGAAGGACGTCTCGTTCGCGGCAGCCCGTCGCCCGAGGGGCGGGAAGGGGAAGGGGTATGGACTTTCTGGAGATGGTGCACGCCGACTCCATGCGCGAGGCGGCGGGGCTGCTGGCTCGGCGGGGCTACGACACCGTGCAGGCCGCGGAACTGGCCCAGGCCATGCGCATGTCGGTGGGCTCGATGTACCGGCACTACGGCAGCAAGCGGGGGCTGGCGCTGGCGGTGCGTGATTTCACCGAGAAGCAGCTGAGCTACCAGGGGTACGTGGCCTTTGCGTTGAAGCATGGCAAGCCGGGGGTGGACTTCGCCCAGGCCTTCCTCGCCTTCTGGTGGGAGGTGGCGGGGTGGGCGCTGAGGCAGCCGGGCCTCTTC
>DASQMW010000127.1:0-18188 GCA_035645295.1 Archangium sp. | reverse complement strand
CCTGGGCGGCTACTCCAAATCCTCTGGAGGGCCGCCCGGCTCCATTGTCCTCGGCCGCGGCCTTGCGAAGCTGGCCGTCATTACCGAGGACCTCCAGCGCCTCCACGAACTGGGCCTGAAGATGTGACTAATGCTCAGCTCTGGGAGCGGGCTGGGGTGAGGGTATTCTCCCGGGTGTCCATGCCCACCGAGCCCACCCTGCTGCGCTACATGACGCGCTTCCGTTGCATCGCGGAGCGCTGTGAGGACACCTGCTGCTCGGGCCTGAAGGTGCCGGTGAGCGAGCCGCAGTGGGCTCGGATGCGGGCGGCGGTAGCAGGCAGCCCGGAGGAGTCGGAGCGCCTGCACCAGGGCGTCACCCCGAATCCCGGGGGAGCCTCCACGGAGCACGCCTTCCTGCAGATGCGTCCGGATGGGCACTGCCCCTTGCTGGACACGGAGCGGCTCTGCTCGCTCCAGCGCCGCCACGGGGACGCGGTGCTGCCAGACATCTGCGCCACCTTCCCGCGCGTCGTCACCCGGTGGGGCGAGCGCATGGAGGTCTCGGGGACACTGGCTTGTCCGGAGGTGGCGCGCCTGTGCCTGCTGGCGGAGGACGCGGTGGAGCCGGTGCCCACGCCCATCGAGTCCGCGAACGTCCCCCGGCCCAAGACGGCGAGGCACGTCCCCGCCGACGCGGAGGACGCCTATGCCTTCCACGCGGAGACGGTGCGCGAGGCCCTGCTGCGGCTGCTGCACCGGCGCGAGTACCCCCTCGCCTCGCGGCTCGCGATGCTCGGACACCTGGCCCACGGGCTGGACGGCTTCTACTTCCGGGGAACGGAGTCCTTCCGGGGCGAGGACCGTGCCGCGGCCGAGGCCCAATTGAGTGAAGTGCTCCAGCGCTTCGAGGCACCGGACGTCCTGGAGGCAGTGCACCGGGACTTCACGAGCCTGACGCTCCCGGGTGGCCCGTGCATGGGCCTGTTCAGCTCGGTGTTGAGGGCGCGGATGGCGGCGGGCCGGGGCGAACGCTTCTCCACCCTGGCCCGTGGCGTCCTGGAATCACTCGGACTCCAGGAAGGCGCACCGGGAGACCTGGACGCAGCCTGGCGCACCTACGCCGAGCGGTGGCGCCAACTGGAGACCCTGCACGGCGAGCGGGTGCACCAGTACTTCGACAACTACGCCGCCCACTATGTCTGGCGTAGCCCGCTCATCGACGCACCGAGCCTGCTCGCGTACGTGTTCCGCCTGGCCCTGCGGGTGGGACTGCTCCGCTTGGCGCTCGTGGGCCATCCCCGGGTGGCGGAACTGTGCCTGGAGCCCTCCCCCACCGCCGAGGCACGGGAGCAATTGGACGGGGCGGCGGTGGAGACCACCCAACTCGTGGCGAAACACGTGGAGCAGGCGCCGGACTTCCTCGCACTCGCCGAGGGCCTCGTAGGCCCGGGGCGCGGCGCGGACGCACTGGGCAAGGTGCTCATCTTCGCGACGTTCTGACGGAAACCGTTCTGTCTGAACACTCGTCAGTGGTAGCGTCTAGACGCCACTTTGTGCCCCCCCACATCTCCTGCCGGGTATCAGCTACATGAAAAGCAAGGATTACGACGTGTTCGCAAGAACAGTGTTCCTCCTGGGGGCGCTCTTGTCCGGCTGCGCAACGACTGACAATGCGGCCAGCAGCGCCTCCCCGGCGACCGGAGAACTCCACCGTTACGTGCTCGTCATTCAAGAATCGCCCAGCGGGCACATCACGCACCGGTGGCAGCCCATCGAGGCGTTTGATCTTTCGCAATGCGCGCACCAACCGGGCGCTCAGAGCACATACGGGCGCGTCGTGCTCGCGGCTGCTCGCCCGCGAGATTGCCATGGGGAATTCAATCATTGCATCGACACGTGTATGGACCGGCCCCTTTCGGAGGACTATGCGCACATCACGTCATCTGGCGCCAAGAACGAGCATTGTACCAAGGGATGCTGGCAGCCGTACCTTGATTGCGAGGAATTGCAGGGACGTCGCCCTCAAGAGTTCTCGGCTACGAACCGGGCGGTTGACTGGTTGAAGCGCAATCGCAACGAACTCCTGGCGGGAAGCATCGTCGTCGTGACAGGAGTTGTTTTCATCGTGGCCTTTCCCCCTGGGGCGCTCATTGCTTTGATTCCAGCGGCGGCGTTGGCTTCATCGGAAGTGGCCTGCAAGCCCTACATCGCGGCGGTGGCGCCGTGACGATCTTCGACCAGCTCATGGAGGCGCAGGAACTCCTCGGAAAGAACCGAGAAAACGCTCGGACCCCGGAGGAGAAGCAGTTGCTTCTCCTCGCCATCGACGCACTCTGGTTCGTCTGGAGGAATGGCCAGTCGTATGAGTTCGAGAGTTACCGGAAGGACGTCGAATCCAAGGCCCCCGACAGAGTGATCGCCGCCTTCAACACGCACGACGAAGCGGCGGCCTGGCTCAGGTCGAAACCCAAGCCGCCCGATCTAGCCCTCGTGTTGATCGAGGACGAATACCACGTCGTCATGTCTTCTCGGGATGGTCAGCGCTGCTCGCTCGTGCCGCATCCGGCGCTCGAGCACCATATCGACGAGATGACGAGGGACGGCATCCCGCCGGTGGTCGCGACGTTCAACACCCACGACGAAGCGAATGCCTGGTTTCGCAGCCAGAACCATCCCCCAGCTCAGACCGTCATCCAGATTGGGAGAGAGCGGCACCTCGCGGTGTTTTACGAAAACATCAATCACCGTGCCATCTTCCCCTTCTCGATTGTCGAGAGGCTTCATGAGCGGCGGCAGAGAAGAGAGGACGGCAAGACGAGGGAATAGGCTGGCTTGAAAGATTCGCGAATCAGCGCGGGACGATCTCGATGGAGAGCGCCGCCCCAGACGGACAGTGGCTCCACTCCTGGAACGATGCGCGGAACTCGTCCACCGTACGCGCGAGCGCACTTCCGGGCCGTACCGACAGGGCATCGTTGCCACCCGGGTCTCGCGTGGAGAGACCGATGAGGAAGGGGCCCTCGGGCGCCGCGCTGGGAAAGGGCCGCGCGAAGAGTCCGCGGTCAGCCTCCATCCGGTACACCAGCGCCGTGAAATGCCCGAGCACCCAGCCCGCGGCCATCTCGCGCCCCTCGGGCGAAGGCGCCTCAACGGAGACCCGCAGCCGCACGGGCAGATCCTTCTCGAGGTCCACCGGCTCGAACAGCGCGGCCCAGGCAGCCTCCGTTCCCTCGGCGCGTGCCCGCCGCACCACCTCGCGTGCCCGGGAAAGCTCGTCACGCAGCACCTGGAGCGTCGAGCGCGACACGTTGCGCGCCGTATTACGCGGAGGCAGCGCGGGCGCCACAACCGGCATGAGATCCCTCCGGTCGCTGGTGCGGTAGCTCGCCGTCTCGGAGGACAGCGTCACGGGCCGAGGCCACTGCCCTATGGAGAATGCCTCGAAGAAGTACGCGAGCAGCCCACTGTCCGAGCTCATGGCGTCGCGGGGCGCGTGCGTACACGCCCAGGCCAGGCTCCCGCCCCTTCGTGCCCCACGCAGTCGAGCAGCGCCCGCGTGTCCGTCCACCCATTGAGCGAGCGGAAGCCAGGGGTGTCCAGCTGTTCACCGTACCGCGCCAGCAACTCCGTCGACGGGCAGGGTTCCACGCCCTCGGGCCTGCTCGCATACGACACATCGAAGTGCACGCCGTCGAACGACAGCTTCACCAGGGGGAGCGCGGCATCGGCCACGAAGCGCGCGGCCGCGGGTCCCTCGTGCTCCGTCACGAGCCGGGTGAGCGGCGAGCCCGAAGTCCTCGCGGGAGAGGCTCGCGGGCCCGATCGCCACCGCATCCACGTCACTCCCCGCGTTGTCCGTCCCGAGCAGGTACGAGCCATACGGGAGGAGCTCCGCCCCGAGCCGGGCGCATAGGGCCTCGAGCCTGCCCACCACCTCCTGGCGCGCTTGTCGCGTTTCGGCCGAGGGCCACGCCCCACGCGCCGACAACACGGCGCGGAGCACATCCTTCTCCTCAGCGGAGGAGCGGACCGTCCTGACGGGGTCTGGAGTGGTGGAACGGGGGCGTGAAGCGGGGAGCGTCCTCGATGCTGGGAGGAGGCGGTGGAGGAGACACCGGAGCAGGCGCCTCCGGGCTCTTGAAGGAGAGGGAGGACAGCCTGTCGATGCGTTCGCGGCGGTCCCACACCAGCTCGTGGCCCCGCTTGAAGTACCAGACGCGGTGCCAGGGAATCTCTCCATCGGGGGCGAACGCCCCGAAGGGCATCTCCTCCAGGGTTTCGCCATGCGCGTCGTAGCCGATGACGAACTCGCGCGCGTCGAACCGCGGGTCCCATCGGATGCGGTGGTACACCTCGCGGCTGGTCTGGAATCTGTCCTGAGACATGGGAGTGGCCCTCGCGTCAGCGGGGAACTGGCTCCCACGCGCCCCACCTGACGCCACGCACGTGCCGGGCCTGACAACCGGCTCAGGCCGCCTGCTCGTGAACCACCCGCTCGTCGCCGACGATGCGCCCGTCCGCCAGGCGCACGATGCGGTCTCCCACCTCGGCGGCCTTCTGGTCGTGCGTCACCATCACCACCGTCAGCCCGCGCTCCCGCGAGGCCTCGCGCAACATCCGCAGCACCTCGGCGCCCGTGCGCGAGTCCAGGTTCCCCGTGGGCTCGTCCGCCAGCAGCACCGCCGGCTCCATCAGCAGCGCCCTCGCCACCGCCACGCGCTGCATCTCTCCACCACTCAGCTCGTCCGGCCGGTGGTGCGTGCGGCCTCCCAGCCCCACCGTCCCCAACAGCACCTCGGCCCGCCGCCGCAGCTCCGCCCGCGCCCGGCCCGACAACAGGCCCGGCAACATCACGTTCTCCAGCGCCGTCATCGTCGGCATCAGGTTGAAGAACTGGAACACGAAACCCAGCCGCTCGCGGCGGAAGGCGGACAGCTCGTCATCCTTCATCCGCGACAGCTCGCGCCCGTCGATGCGCAGCGACCCCGAGCCCGGCACGTCCAGCGCGCCCAGCAGGTTCAGCAGCGTGCTCTTCCCCGAGCCCGACGGCCCCATCACCGAGAGGAACTCCCCCTTCGGCACCGTCAGCGACACGCCCGCCAGTGCACGAACCTCCGTGCGCCCGCGCCGGTACACCTTCGCCACATCGACAGCCTCGATCATATCTCCGCCACACCCTCGCGCTCGGCCCAGCCCTCCAGGCCATTGGGCAGGCGGATGCGCACGTAGCGCCCCGTCTCCTCCATGACGCGCACCTTCAACCCGGGGTGCACCTCGAAGGACACCTTCGCCTCCTCCTTGGGGAACTCGCGGGCACGCAGCGTGGGCGCGATGACCACGGCATCGTGCCGCGTCTCGTGCACCCAGACGTGCGCGGCCAGCAGGGCACCGGACGGCAACGACGCGGTCAGCAGCAGGCCCGCCACCACGACGGCCCAGATCCGGCTCCCCGGGCGCAGCACGCGGAAGAGGAACAGGAAGGCGAAGCCTCCCAGCCACGTCCCGAGGAAGAGCCACGCCACCAGGTTGCCGCTCGTGGCGGTCACCACCCGCTCGTGGAAGGACTCCTCGGGCGCGGCGCCCACCACCTTGTCGAGCTGCCGCGCGCGAGCCATCGACAGGTTGGCCTCCAGGTCGGGGCCCTCGCCACCGGCCCTGCGCGAGCGCTCGAAGGCCAGCACCGCGCGCCCCAGGTCCCCTTCCGACAGGTACGTGGTGCCCAGGTTGTAGTGGATGTCCGGGCCCCCGAAGCCGCGCGAGAGCAGCTTCTCGTAGCCGTCGCGCGCGGAGGCGTAGTCCTGTTTGAGGAAGGACTCGTTGGCCTGCTGGAAGAGCAGCTGGGCCTCCTCGGGCGAGTAGTAGGCCTGCCCCAGCAGCGTGGCCACGAGGATGGCGGTGATGGCGCTCACTTGTCCCAACCCTCCATGACGGCCGCGGCATCATCCAGGATGCTCTCGCGGGCAGCGGCCTCCGCGCCGGGGGCGAAACGTCCGGCGTCACAGGACTCCAACACGAAGCGCACCCGCATGCGGCGATTCGCGTCCACTCCGGCCTCGGCCAGCTTCGCGTCCAGCGCGGCGTGCGTGAGCCCACCCACCGGCGCGTGCAGCCGGGCCTCCAGGAAGTTCAACACGGCCTTCTCCACCTCGCCGTAGAAGGCGCTGGAGCTGCCCTCGCGCAGCTTCTCCGCCTCGGCGAGCCGCTTGCGCGCCGCCTTGGCCCGCTGCCGGTTGCGGCTCGTCTCGTCCGGGTTGGAGATCCGCCCGCGCACCAGCCCCACCACGCCCAGCGCCAGCATCAGCCCCAGGGGCGACAGCAGCGCTGGCACGAAGAAGGGCCGCTGCCACACGGCGGCCGCGGGCTCCTCGAAGCGGGCCTGGTAGCGCAGCGGGCGCAGACCGTTCGCGGTGAGGACGTTCTTCTGCTCGGACGCGGCGTCCGCCACATGCGTGGGCGAGGCCGGCACCGGCGCGGACGCCACCCCACCCGCTCCGGGCTCCACCGTCAGCTCCACCGGCTCCGTGCGCGCCACCTCGTAGCGGCCCGTCTTCGGGTCGAAGTAGGGGAACTCCAGCGCCGGCAGCGTGACGGTGCCCGTGCGCTGCGGCATCACCAGGTACTCCTGCACCCGGCTGCCCTGGATGCGCCACTTGTTGGGCACCACCTTGTCGGAGGTGGTCGGGTCGTACACCTTGAGCGCGGCGGGTGCCTCCAACCGGGGCGGGGTGACGTTCTTCACGTTGCCCGCGCCCTCGAGGACGACCTTCACCGTCACCGGCTGGCCCAGCTCCACCTGCGTCTGGGACACCTCCAGCGACAGGGCCCACTCGCCCACATGGGCGCTCGGCATGCCCCTGGGCCCACCCGGCGGCAGCGGCTTCACCTCCACGTCCAGCGCATTGGAGACGCGGTGCACCCGGTGGCCGGCGAAGAGGAACCCGGTGGTGATGTCCGCCTCGGCGGCGGTGACGGACAGGGTGCCGCTCTTCACGGGGAAGAGCGCACGCCGCCGCAGCAGGTAGGTGCGGTAGGGAATGCCGTTGACGATGCGCTGCTCACCAGAGAGCTGCGTGGGGCTTTCCACATCCTCGCTCCAGAAGCCCTCCAGCTTGGGCATGGTCACCGCGTCCACGCTGGAGAGGTCCACGCGCGAGTAGATGTAGAGCGACAGCGTCACCTGCTCGCCCACGTACACCTGCTTCTTGTCGACGGTGGCGCGCAGGAAGAGGTCCGAGTCCCCCCGGGGAATCCGCACGTCGTCCTGCCTCCGGTCGGGAGCCTCTTCCTCCTCGTCGGCGAACGGATCCTGCCTGCCGCCAAAGGGAGCGGGGAAGTTGCGGAACGGATCCGGCGGCGGCTGGCGCCCCGCCTGGGAGCGAGGTGGCTCGACGTGCCCCCTGCGCACCGTCATCTTGACGGGCTCGGTGCGCCAGGTGCGGCCGCCCGCGGTGAGCACGGCGGGCGGGATGGTGAGAGTGCCCGGACGGTTGGCCCGCATCATCAGCACGTGCTTGCGCACCGTCTGGATGACGGGCGGACCGCCTCCGCTCATCTCGATGGAGCGCTGCGTGCTCTGCGAGGACGACAGCACCTCGAAGTCCTGGGGCGCCGGGAACTGCACCTGGGCGGTGTCCGGGGGATCCACCACCACCACGGTGAGCTGGAAGATGTCCTCCGTGCCCACCTCGGTGCGATCCGCCGTCTGGTAGAACTCGATGGACGCCCACGCGGGCATCGCCACCAGCACCAGGGCGAGCGCGGCCAGCGCCGCGTGGCCGCTACCAGTCCTTCTCATTGGGATTCCTCGGCCGCTTCTTCTGCTGGAAACGCCACAGCTGGAGATTCTTCTCGTTCTGCTTCATCGCATCCAGCAAGCGCTCCGCCTCCTGGCGATCAATTTCTTCCTGGCTGATGCCAGCATCCAGCGACTCAGCCTCGCCCTCGGTGCCCCCGTCCGACTCGGAACCTTCCTCCTCGCTCGAGCCCCCATCGCTCTGGCCGCCATCGCCCTCGCCGCCGTCGCTCTGGCCCCCATCGCCCTGGCCCCCATCGGCCCCGCCATCCTCCTGGCCTCCGTCGCCCTGGCCCGCATCGCCCTGGCCGCCATCCGACTGGCCCGCGTCCTCCCCGCCCCCGTCCTGCTGGCCTCCATCCATCCCGCCGTCCTGACCGGCATCCATGCCACCGTCGGTGCCTCCATCCTGGCCGGCGTCTGGCGTACCACCATCCTGCTGACCCGCATCGGGGCCCGCGTCCGGGCGGCCGCCATCCTGCCCGCCGTCCTGGCCGCCATCCGTGCCCCCGTCCGGGCTGCCCTTCTGGGGTGGAGGCAGGTTGCGCAGCAGCACCTCGTAGTTGTGCCGGGCCTGCGCATCCGAGGGGTCCAGTGTGAGCGCGCGGCGGTAGGCCTTCAGCGCCTCGCGCGTGTTGCCCGTCATCGCGTGGACGTTGCCCAGGTTGTAGGTGGCCTTCTGGCGCAGCTCCGGCTGGTTCTGGGTCTCCGCCACGCTCTGGAAGGACTTCTGCGCCTCGTCATAGCGCCCCAGCTTCATCAGCGCGTCGCCGCGGTTGAACTCCACTGCGGGATCGTTCGGACGCTCCTTCTTCGCCTCCTCGAAGGCCGAGAGCGCGTCCTCGTAGCGGCCGGAGGTGTACGCCTCGCGGCCTTTTTGAATGAGCGGGTGCTCCTTCTCCAGCAGCCCCGCGGCCCGCGCGCCGGACGGCAGCGCCAGCCCCAGCGCGAGCAACAGCCACACCCCCACGCGCATGCCCATGACTCCCCTGCTCACGACGGCCTCCGGCGCGCGGACGGCAGCAGCAACATCCCCAGCACCAGCATCACGAGCCCTGGCACGGCGAACACCTGGAAGCGCTCGTCGTAACGGACGGTGACGCGGCTCTCCAGCTCGCTCTTCTGCATCTGCTCGATGCGCTCCAGCACCTGCGCCATGGCCACGCCGCGCGGCTGGTAATAGAAGGCGCCGCCGGTGGCATCGGCGATGGCGGTGAGGCCCCCGCGGTCCATGCGGGTGATGACCGTCTCGCCACTGCTGTCCTTCTTGTAGTCCACGAACTCGCCGCGGCGGTTGTAGACGGGGATGGGCTCGCCCTGCTCGGAGCCCACGCCCACGGTGAGCACCTGGACGTTGGCCGCCTTGAGCGCGGCCACGGCCTCGTCCACCTGGCCCACCAGATCCTCGCCGTCGGACAGCAGCACCACCACGCGCTCCTTGGCGCCGCGGTCCGCGTTCTCCAGCACCTGCTTGGCCAGCACCAGCGCATCGCCGATGTTGCTGCCGCCCTGGGGCATCTGCTCCGGATCCACCGCGCGCAGGAAGAGCTTCACCGCCGAGTAGTCCGAGGTGAGGGGCGACTGGACGAAGGCATCTCCAGCGAAGGCGACCAGGCCCACCCGGTCCCCCTTCAGCTCGTCCAGCAGCGTGGTGAGCTCCAGCCGGGCCCGCTCCAGGCGGCTGGGCTGCACGTCGCGCGCGAGCATGGATTTGGAGGCATCCAGCACCACCACCACGTCGATGCCGCGGCGCTTCGTCAGCTCGCTCTTGGTGCCGCACTGGGGTTGGGCCAGCGCGAGCCCGAAGAGCACCAACCCCAGCCCGTAGAAACCGCCCTGCACGGCCGGGCGCCAGCGCGAGGCCCCCGGGGCCAGCTTGTCCACGAGCCGCTCGTTGAGCAGCGCGCTCACGCGGGAGCGCCGGCGCAAAGCCAACAGCAGGGCCAGCGTTCCCACCAGCCCTCCCACCACGCACAGGGCGAGGTAGCCGGGCTTCGCCAGCCCCATCTGGTAGCCGAGGAAGAGGAAGCGCAGGGGCTCCATCAGCTTCCCGAAGAAGTCGGTCAGGAAGGCCGGCATCACGGGAACACCCTCAGGAAGGTGGAGCGCAGCAGCAGCTCCAACGCGGCGAGCCCGAAGGCCAGCAACAGGTATGGGTGGTAGTCCTCGCGGTAGTTGGCCGTGGCCCCACCCTCCATCAGCTTGGAGCGCTCCAGCGAGTCCAGCACCTTCTGGAGGCCCTGCTTGAGGCTCTCCGGGTCGGTGGCGCGGTAGTACTCGCCGCCCGTCTGGTCGGCGATGTCCTGGAGCAGCTCGGGGTTGATGGGAATCTCGGTCTCGCGCCAGACGGTGTTGCCGAACAGGTCCGTGCCCTGGGGGAAGGGCACCTTGCCGCCCTTGCCCACGAGGATGGTGTAGATGGGGATGTTCAGCGACCTGGCCATGCCGGCCGCGTCCATGGGAGCGATCTTCCCGGCGTTGTTGTCACCGTCGGTGATGAGCACCACCACGCGGCTCTTGGCCTCCGAGTCGCGCAGGCGGTTGAGGGAGGTGGCCAGCGAGTCGCCGATGGCGGTGCCATCCTCGAGCACGCGGGTGCGCAACTGCCGCAGCACCTCCTTGAGCACGCCGTAGTCGAGCGTCAGCGGGGCCTGCGTGTAGGCCGCGCCGGCGAACACCACCAGGCCGATGCGGTCATTGACGCGGCTGGTGATGAACTCGGCGAGCACCTCCTTGGCCACGTGGAGGCGGTTCTGCGGACGGAAGTCACCGGCCTCCATGGAGGTGGACAGGTCGAGCGCGACGACGATGTCGATGCCCTCCACGCTCGAGTCCCTCACGCGCGCGTCGCGGGACTGGGGCCGGGCGAGCGCCACGACGGCGGCGGCCACGGCGAAAACGCGCATGAAGGGCAGCAGGGGCAGCATGTACGTGCGCAGGCCGCGGCCCTGGCGGGCGAGCACGTGCGCCGCGGAGAAGCGCAGCACGGCACGGGAGCGCCGCTCCCGCCAGGCCCACCCGAGGAGGACCGGCACGAGCAGCAAGCCCCACAGGAACTCGGGGTTATGAAACGCGGGGACCGGAGGCATTGGACACGAGAGAGGCCTCGGGGAGAGGCGGCACGAGAGGGGGCCACGTCTTGTCCAGCAGCTCGTAGCCGAAGGCGAGCGCCTCGCGGCACGACTCCGGCGTCGACTCGGCGCGGGCGTACTTGACCAGGTCCGACTCGGAGACGAAGCGCATCAGCCCGTCCTCGGGGAACTGGAGGGGCTTCTTGCGCCGCAGCTCCTGCATCAGCTCCGAGCTGGTGCACTCCAGGGCGTCGAAGCCATAGCGCTCGCCCAGGTAGCCACGGATGATCTCCGACAGCCGGAAGTAGAAGTCCTTCACCTTGCCCTTGGCGGGCAGCTCCTCGGACTTGAGGGTGTCCAGCGCCTGGCGGGTGCGTACGTCCAGGGGCAGCAGCGGCTTCACCTCGGCCAGGGGGCGGTTGCGGTACTTCTGGAAGAGCCGCCACGCCACGAAGCCCACCACGGCGGCGGCCAGCAGGCCCACCAGAATCCACAGCAGCGTCCAGGAGCGGATGGCCACCTCGGTGGGCGGCTGGATGTCCTTGAGGTCCGCGCCCTCGGCCTGGGCATCCTGGGGCAGCGTGCCGGCCACCTCGAGCGTGCGGGCTGGCGCCGTGAAGCGCATGGGGCCCTCCTGCGTGGACACGAGGAAGGGCACCTCGGGCAACGTGAGCATGCCCAGGTTGAAGGCGGACAGCTTCAACCGGAAGGTGGTGACGGCGGGCTCCGAGCCTTGCGGCGGCGTGCGCGCCTGGGACAGCAGCTCGAAGTCACCCAGGTCCGGCGGCAGCTCCAGCTCGTAGCGGTGGTCCGCCGGGTGGGTGATGACCAACTCGTAGACGAAGGGCTCGCCGAGCAGCACCTGCTCGGGCTGCACGTGGGCCTGGAACCCCTGGGGCTCCACCGCCGGCAGCTTCGCGAGGGCCTGTGCCGAAGGCGAGACGGGCGCCGGAGCCTGGGCCAGGGCCGGCGAGACGAGGAGGAACGCGCAGAGAGCCAGCCACCTCATGCCGCCATCCTCCGGGAGCGGGCGCGGAAGAAGCGCACCAGGGCCATGCCGTGATCATCTCCGGTGCTCAGCTCCACGTGGTCCAACTCCAGCTTCTTGAAGAGCCTGCGCCGCTCCTCGCGCTGCGCCTGCATGGCACGGGCGAAGCGGCCACGGACGAGCGGGTCGCTCGTGTCCACCACGAAGCGCTCGCCCGTCTCCGGGTCCTCCATCTCCACGAGGCCCAGCCGGGGGAACTCCTGCTCGAGCGGATCCTCGATGACCACGGGCACCAGGTCGTGCTTGCGGCCCACCAGGCGCAGCGGCGGCTCGTAGCCGTCGGCGAGGAAGTCCGAGATGAGGAACGTCACCGTCTTCCGGCGCGCCACGCGGTTGAGGTAGGTGAGGCCGGCGGCCACGTCCGTCCCCTTCCCCTTGGGCTGGAAGGTGAGGATGTCGCTCACCAGCCGCATCACGTGCGTGCGGCCCTTGCGCGGGGGCACCACCTTCTCTACCTGATCCGAGAAGAGGATGAGCCCCACCCGGTCGTTGTTGGCGATGGCGCTGAAGGCGATTTGAGCGGCCACCTCGGCGGCCACCTCCGACTTGGAGCGCTCGCGCGAGCCGAACTCCTTCGAGGCCGACACGTCCACCACGAGCATCACCGTGAGCTCGCGCTCCTCGGTGAAGACCTTGACGTAGGCCTCGTTCATGCGGGCGGTGACGTTCCAGTCGATGATGCGGATTTCGTCACCGGGCTGGTACTGCCGCACCTCGGAGAAGGCCATGCCCCGGCCCTTGAAGACCGAGTGGTATTGGCCCGCGAGCATGTCCGACACCACCTTGCGGGTGCGGATCTCCAGCTTGCGGATGCGGCGGATGATGTCCTTCGCGAGCACGACGCGCCCCCTGGGCTCTCCCGGGTCTGGTTACGGAACCTCGACGCGATCGAAGACGCGCTGGATGAGCTTCTCGGTGGTGAGCTCCTCGGCCTCGGCCTCGTAGGTGAGGGCGATGCGGTGGCGGAGCACATCGAAGGCCACGGCCTTGACGTCCTCGGGCGTGACGAAACCGCGATGGCGCAGGAAGGCGTGGGCCCGGGCGGCCTGGCTCAGCGCGATGGTGGCGCGCGGGCTGGCCCCGAACTGGATGTAGTCCGCCTGATCCTTGAGGCCGTAGCGGCCCGGCTCGCGCGTGGCGAAGACCACGTTGAGGATGTAGTCCTTCACCTTCTCGTCCATGTAGATCTGCGTGACGAGCTCGCGGGCCTTCACCAGGTGCTGCAGGTCGATGACCTTCTGAGCCTGCGGGGGCTTCCCGCCGCTCATGCGGTCCATGATGACCTTCTCCTCCTCGCGCGTGGGGTAGCCCACCTTCACCTTGAGCATGAAGCGGTCCACCTGCGCCTCGGGCAGCGGGTAGGTGCCCTCCTGCTCGATGGGGTTCTGGGTGGCCAGCACCAGGAAGGGCGAGGGCAGCGGGAAGGACGTGTCACCGATGGTGACCTGGCGCTCCTGCATGGCCTCCAGCAGGGCGGACTGCACCTTGGCGGGGGCACGGTTGATTTCGTCGGCCAGCAGCACGTTGGCGAAGACGGGGCCCTTGCGGACCGTGAAGTTCGCCGCCTGCTGGTTGTAGATCATCGTGCCCACCACGTCCGCGGGCAGCAGATCCGGGGTGAACTGGATGCGCTGGAAGGACGCGCTGATGCTGTCGGCGATGGTGCGCACCGTGAGCGTCTTGGCGAGGCCCGGCACGCCCTCGAGCAGGACGTGGCCGTTGCACAGGAGTCCGATGAGGATGCGCTCCAGCATGTAGCGCTGGCCGACGATGACCTTGCCGACCTCCTGATTGAGGATCTCGACGAAGCTGCTCTCCTGCTGGACGCGCTCGGTGAGCGCCCGGATGTCCGTGTTCATATGTGCCGTCTCGACTGTCCCTGGAGGAGGCGGGCAGCCTAGGAGGTGTAGGTACGCCGCTCAACAACCCATCACGCCGGACATTCCAGTAATTTCGGGCGTTCATGCCCCCGGAACCACCCAGGAATGACCCGCAGGAGTACCCCAAACCACATCAGGACGGGGAACGCCAACCTTCTGGTGGGGGTGAACCCCGAGTCCCGGGGCCAGTGGAGGCCGGGTTGCTGGGGGAGTTGGCTCCGAGGATGACCTCCCGGGTGTGCCCGCTGCGGGGGGGTGGAGCGCTGCGGCTCCTGGAGGGGGGCGAGGGCCCAGCGGTGGTGCTCCTCCATGGCCGGGGGAACGCGGCGAGCATGTGGTTCCCGCTCCTCCCCGAGCTGGCCCGGGAGCACCGGGTGCTGGCGGTGGATCTGCCGGGCTTCGGGTGCTCCTCGGCACCGGGCGGGCGGGTGCGGACGGCGGAGGACGGGCTGCGCTTCTTCCTCGAGCCGGTGGAGGAGGTGCTGGCCACGCTGGCGCCGGGGCCGATGACGCTGGTGGGGCACTCGCTGGGCGGACTGGTGTCCCTGGAGCTGGCGCTACGGGGCCGCGTGCCGGTGGAGCGGCTGGTGCTGGTGGACGCGATGGGGCTGGGCCCGGAGCTGGCGAGGGATGCTCGGCTCTTCTTCCGCGTGGGCCCGGAGCGGGTGGCACGGGTGCTGGGGCCGAAGCTCTTTGGACGCATCGCGCCGCTGCCGGACACGCCGCTGAACCGGAGGTTGGCGGCGCTGGGGTACGAGTTGATGACGGTGCCCGAGGGTAGAGCCGAGGCGACGCGGGCCATCAATACGCTGGTGCCGCTCACGGGCGGCGTGTTCCACCGTTACGAGCGGTTGGGCGAGGTGAAGCAGCCCACCCTGCTCTACTGGGGCGAGCACGACACGGTGCTGCCCGTGTCACTCGCCGAGGCCGCGGTGAAGGTCATGCCCCACGCGCGGCTCCTGCGCGTGCCGGCGGGGCACAATCCATCCCTTGAACAGCCAGACCGGTCCTTGCTGGAGCTGAAGGCATTCCTCCGCCAATGAATGGCATTGGCCCGCGTCAATAGACGATGAAGCCGCAATTCTCGATGGCGGCTTTGAACGCCTCTTCCGTGATGCCCAACCGCCTGGCCTCAGCGGGAGCGTAGTAGCTCAAGGCCATCGTGGAGCGCGGGTGCTTGATACGTTTCTCCGGACTCTGATCCAACAGGGATACCAGCGATCTGCCGAACCGCTCCGGCCACTTGAGGTTGCGGAGTTCGGCAGCTCGACGGATAGGCTCCAGGAGGGTGAAGCAGGGCCACTTGGGAAATTGGAGGGTGCGGGGGTCATCCCCGTGGAAGCGGCACTCGTCCAGGCGAGCCTCGGAGAAGTCGCAGTCCTCGATGGCGCCCAGTTGGTACTCCGGTTCGTTTCCGTATTCGGGCCAGTGCCCGAAGTCGCACCCCGACAGCCGCCCCTTGAACCGGCAACCCTTCAGCGAGGCTCTTATCCATTGTTGGTAATTCTTCAACTCCTGTTTCACCTCGAAGGTGCAGTTGATGAACCGGACGTCACGAATGAACAGGTTGCTGGCGGCCACCTTCAGCACGAGCGTGCAGTTCGTGAGCGTCAGGTTGCGGCCCAGGAAGTAGAGAGTGCCTTTGTCCGTCAACTCCAGCCGCTCGTTCTCAAGGTGCTTGTCCTCGAAGAAGACCTTCTTCGCAATCATCCGCTGCCCTTTCAGAAGGTGAGCATCCTGAAGAACTCGCCTGCCATGCGCCTGCCATGACGCGCGAGGTTGGAGACCGTCCCGGAGAGAATTTCGTACCGGGTGCCCGTCGCCGGGTCAATGACGTCGACGCCCTTGCTCAGGCTGAAGTCATAGAGATGTCCAAGCTGGTCTTTCACCGTGGTTTGCACGAAGCGGCCCCGGGCCTCGCGCTCCAGCAGGTGCGCCAGCCAGTAGTTGCCCTCCTTGAGTGCCTCTTCGATGGCCTTGGCCTCCCGCGGAGAGAGTCTGTGCGGTCCCCATTGCTGGGCCGCCTCGGTCACGGCCCTCTGGAGCCTGTCGCCCGCCTCGTCCTTGGCAGGGATGTCGTGGATGGACATGCCACGTGGCAGGTGCCATCTCTGCCCATGGGGCAGAATGACCTGGAGGTTGCCGCCCCGGTGGCGGATGGCGACGGTGGCCGAGGCGCCGCCCCCGGAGGATGCCCCGCCGCCCTGCCCCTTCTTGAGCATCACCACCGCCAGGGGGCCATGCGGGGTGGCCGCCACCGTCTCCACCGCCACCACCGCCCGCGCCAGCGCGCCCTCCTGGGCCGCCATGACTTCCACCCGCCCCAGCACCGCGGCCCCGCCCTGCGCCTGCCACTGCACACTCGCGAGGCCGTAGCCCGGTAACGCGCGCACCCGCGCCGCCACCTCGCCCAGCGTACGCCCGGTGAGCGCCCCCACCGCCAGAATCATCGCCCGCGCCGCGTCCGTGCCCAGCACGCGGGCGAAGTCCTCGCCCGCCTCGCGCAGTTCCGCGAAGGTGGTGGCCTCGTGCGCGCGGGTGGCCATGCTCGCCCAGCCATCCATCAACCCCCAGAGCGTGTCCACGCCCAGCCACGCCACCAGGACGACGGAAAGCCCGGCGGCAAGTAGCTTGGTGGTTGGTTCGGGCACCAGCCAGAGGGCCAGATAGGTGCCGAGTGTCCACATGCACGAGGCCACCAACACCTGGGGGCTCAACTCCCGCCCCAGAGCCGCCTTCGTCTCCTCCAGCACCGAGCCGAAGGCCAAGGCAAGTGCCAGTGTGCGCCGGTCATCCGTGCGCAAGTAGGGTCCGTCGTCGAACAGGCGCAGGCAGTCGCCCCCGCCCCAGGCCCGGGTGCACCACAGGAGGTACTTGTCGCGCAGCGCCGCGTCCGCCTCGGGCACCAGCCGGCCGTCCTCGTCCACCGGCACCAGCGAGAGCACCTCGCCCTTGTACACCTCGGCCACCCACGTCCCGCTCAGCTGCCACGCCTCCGGGTGCTGCTCCACCTGCCCCTTCAACCACTCGCGCGCGGCCTCGCGCGGACTCTTCCCGTGGTGTTGCACCTCGCGGGCGATGCGCTGCACGGCGCGCTGGAAGTCCACCTGGGCCACCGGCACCGGCCGGGTGGTGCCACGGCCCGGCTCCAGCACCACCACCTCGTACACCACCGCCCCCTCCAGGCCGGGCTCCGAGGTGGGCGACTCCCGGGGCGCTGGTGGCGGCGTGAGCGATACGGGACGCATGCTCCCCGTCAGCGTGCCGCCCGGAGGGTGGCCCGTCACGCACGCCGAGACGAGGAACAGGACGAGCCACATCCACCCGCGGCGCGGCGGCATGCCCGCCGGGTGAGCGCTCTTCAGACGGGAGGACATGCCGCACCGCTCCCTCCAGCCCTGGGAGCTGGTGTTGGGGGTTTCCGGAAGCACACGGAAACGCGGGGGGGCCGTCAAGTCACCGGGTAGGTAGAGAGGTGGAGGACGTGTAGGGTTTGCCGGAGAGGCGCGGGCGCTATGGGAAGGTGACGTGGCCCAGGGTGACGGTGCGCTTCTGGTCCGCGTCCCAGAGCACGAGGGTGTACGGGCCCCGGGCCTCCGTCTCGGAAGCGGGCACCTCCACCACCACGCGGCGCCATCCCTCGGCACCGGGCTCCTGCTGCCACAGGGGTAGCGGCTTGAGCACCTCGCCCTTGGGCCCACGCAGCACCGCGCCCGCCGCCACCCACGGCAGCGTGCCGGAATTGTCGAGCCACAGGTCCACCGCCACCCGGCCCTCCGTGCGGTAGCTGCGGGCATCCTTCAGGCGCAGGGCGTTGCCCTTGGCCTCGGTGACGAGCTTCGTCGGAGTCTTGAAGAGGATGCCCACCTTCCCCAGCAACCCCGAGGCCAGCACGCCCCTCAGTCCCTCGGGGGCGCCATGCTGGGCGCGCAACTGGCGCACCTCCTCCTGGCACTGCTGCGCCTCGGCCTGGGCCGCCTTCTCCCCCTCCCGGAAGGACTCCACGGTGCGGGGCTTGCGGAACACCTTCACCTGCGACAGGCCCAGCGCCGGGTGGGTCCGCAGGTCGAAGCTGGCGCAGGCGGGGGCCGCGCCGTCCGCGAAGCACACGTCCAGCGTGAATCGCGCCCCGGCCTCCAGTTCCTTCGGCGGCACCAGGGTAAGCGTCTGCTGCCCGGGGTTCACTTCTTCGAAGCGCTCGCGCTCCTGGAGCCGCACGGAGCCGGGCTGAAGCGGCGTGTCGAAGCGCAGCGTGAGGGGCACGTCCGGGCTGATGCACACCACGGGCGGCGCCGCGGGAGGCTCGGCCGTCAGCTCGAGGCGGGGGCTCGCCGCTTCACACCCGTCCGGTGAGGACGGCGCGGCCCCCGCCTGCGCCAGCTTCGACCTGCGGACCCACCCGGCGCTGGGCCTGT
>DASQMW010000126.1:0-8578 GCA_035645295.1 Archangium sp. | reverse complement strand
TGAGAAAGAGATGAGCGAAGCCTTGTCGGCGCCCGTCGCCCAGGCGGAGCAGTACGTGCGCGACCAGGAGGCGGCCAACCTGGATGAGACGGGCTGGTACGAGGGCAAGGCGAATGGGCACCAGCGGCGTGCCTGGCTAGGGTTGGCCGCCACCACACGGGTGGCCGTCTTCCGAATCTCCTCGAGCCATGGCAGCGAGGTGGCCAAGGCGTTGCTGGGAGAGGATTTCGCGGGCTTTCTCACCACGGACCGGTTTAGCGCGTACAAAGGTTTTGCAGCCGCTTACTCCTCGTCGCGCCCGGCGAGCCTGCGCAGGTTCGGGTCGGAGAGGACGATCTGCGTGAGCCGCGAGCGGGAGAAGCCCAGGTCGGCGGCGGTGGCGGCGATGTTGCCGTCGTTCTCGGCCAGGCCGCGCTCGATGCAGGCGTGCTGGAGGTCCGCGAGAAAGCGCCGCAGCGTGCCTCCGTGCTGGCGGAACAGGAGCCAGACGTCCGGCATCGCCGCCCGCGAGCCTTCCCCGGACTCGAACCGGGGGGGGATGCGCTGGAGCAGAGGCGCGAGGACGTCCACGGCGATGACGGGGGACTCGGAGAGGATGTCCGCGGCCAGCACCACGTTGCGCAGCTCGCGGATGTTGCCGGGCCAGGCGTAGTCGCGCATCAGCCGCTCGGCCTCCTTGGACAGGCGCCGGGGCTGGTCGCCACGCTCCTGGGCGCTCTGCTCGAGAAGCCACGCCGCGAGAACCCCTACGTCCTCGCCCCGCTCGCGCAGGGGAGGCACCTTCACCTGGATGCCGGCGAGGCGGAAGAAGAGATCCTGCCGGAAGTCCTCCGCGCGCACGGCCTCGGCCAGGTCCCGGTTGGAGGCGGCGATGATGCGGACGTTGACACGCACCAGCTCCGTGCCGCCCACGCGCTCGAAGACGCGCTCCTGGAGCGCCCGCAGCAGCGCGGCCTGCCCGCGAGGGCTGATGTCGGCGATCTCATCGAGGAAGAGCGTGCCGCCATGGGCCTGCTCGAAGCGGCCGACATGGCGGTTGACGGCCCCGGTGAAGGCGCCCTTCTCGTGGCCGAAGAGCTCGGAGAGCAGCAGCTCGTCGCTGATGGCCGCGCAGTTGACGGCCACGAAGGGCCCGGAGGCGCGGCGGGAGAAGTCGTGGATGGCGCGCGCCGCCAGCTCCTTGCCCACGCCCGTCTCGCCCAGCAGCAGGACGCTGGCCTCCGTGGAGGCCACGCGGCGCAGCTGCGCCACCATGGCATGGAAGGCCGGCGAGGTGCCGCGCAGGTAGGACAGCTCGCCGCCCTCCTCGTCGGTGGGCACTCCGAGCAGGGCGAGCAGCCGGGGCCGGTCGTACGCGCGCCGGAAGCGGCGCTGCACCTCGAGGGGGAAGGACTGGGTGAGAGCGTCCCAGGCCTCGGTGGCGGCCCGGCGGGCCTCCTCGCGCGGCCCCTCCCTGCCCTCGGTCGCGGCGAGCTGGAAGGCCAGCACCCGGGCGCGCAGCTCGAAGTCCTGGGTCCGCGTCGCCTCGGCGGAGGAGCGGGCGCGCCGCAGCACCCGCCGGGCGCGCTCCAGGTCCCCGTTGGCGAAGGACACGCGCGCGTCCAGCAGGCTCAGCCCCGCGGGCTGCGTGGAGAGGTTGCTGAGGTAGAGGTTGCGCGAGAGGTCCGCGAGCACCCGCGAGGCCTCCTCCGCGCGCCCCAGGGCGAGCAGGGCCTCCACCCGCAGCCACCCGGAGGGCACGGCATAGAGGTGTTTCTGGGCCGTCACATCGCGGATGTGCAGGGCGTCGAGCTCGCTCAGGGCGGCCTCCCACTCGGTGCGGGCGCTGCGCAGATGGGCGCGGCACAGCCCGAGCGAGATGCGGGCCTGGGGCATGTCGGGCGCCAGGGCGGTGAGCGCCGCCAGCTTGCGCTCGGCCTCGGCCGTGTCGCCGAGGAAGCAGTCGCTGGCGATGGCCTGGGGGTAGGCGGTGAGCTGCTGGAAGGGGATGTCCAGCCCCGCCAGGGAGCGGGTGAGGGCCGCCTGCGCCTCCAGGGGCCGCCCCTCCTTGAGGTACGCCAGCCCCAGGTTGTGCAGGGCCACCGCCTCGAAAGGCTCGTCTCCGAGAAATATCTCGAGGGCGCCCAGGCACAGCTGGAGGGCGGCGGCGTTCTGGTCCTCGCGGCGGGCCAGGGTGGCGCAGGCCACCTTCGCCAGGCCGACGAGGTCCTCCAGGCCGGCCGCGCGCGCCTGGAGCTGCACATCCCCATAGAGCCCGCGGGCCCGCCGGTGCTCTCCCTTGTCGATGGCCACGCGCCCCTCGAGCACCATCAGCATCAGGCGGGAGAAGGTGCTCTCCGGCCCGGAGAGGCGGCCGCGCGCCGTCTGGGCGAAGGCCGCGCCCTCCTCCCGGCGGCCGGAGTCGAGGAGGAACTGGACGTGGGTAGGGGCGAGGAAGCCGTGCTCGGGTGTAATCCGGCCGGCGAGCCCCTCCGGCCCGAGCGCCCACGCCATGAGCGCCCGGCCCCGCTCCCAGTGCCCCTGGCGGATGAGGACATGGGCGGCCACGGAGAGCAGCGCGCTCACCCGGCGTCCGGCACCGCCCCACGGGGCGGGGTCGAAGGGCGCGGGGGCGGGAGTCTCCATGGGCAGTCCCAGGGCCTGACGCAGCCCGGGTGCCATCGCCACCACGCGCCCGGGAGCGTCCGCCTCCAGCCGCCGCCGCCCCTCCCCGAGCGGGTCCCCCGCCAGCAGGAGCAGGAGCTGCTCCTCCTCGGAGGCCGCCAGGGGGGCCAGTCGCGTGAGCGTGCTCGTGACGGTGCGGATGTCGAGCAGGGTGATGGCCATGTCGAGCACGGCCTTGGGCATGGGCTCGACGTGGCCCCCGGGCAGCAGGCGGCAGAACTCATTCTCCTCGGCCAGCTCGAAGCCCGCGGAGAGCTCCTCCCCCAGCGCGGCGCGCAGCGTGGAGATGGGCAGCGGCCTCGGCAGCGCGCACATGGCCAGCACGGCCAGCCGCCGCTGACGCGCCTCCTCGCGCTGGCCGGGCCGGAAGAGGGTCTCGAGGAAGTCAGCCATTGTCAGCTCCCTTTACATTCGTCCCTGTGCTCGGATCGGTCGCCAGGTGTCGCATGTGTGAACAACTGGCTTTGTGCCAAAAACTGTTAACACCTGTTTCCAAGAACTTGGCGGATGGCCTGGGGATTGCTGAGTACCATGCGAAACCCCAACCCGGAGCAACCCCCCATGCTTCCTTCTCTCTCAGTGCGTTCCTTCTTCCTGCTCGCCACCTGCGCGGCGCTCTCCACGGGCTGCGGCCAGGGGCTGGAGGCGGAGACCCTCGAGCCCACCCCGGGCAACGCCCCCTACGTGTGGGACGAGTTCGGCGAGCTGGAGTCGGAGCTGACGGGCACCCGGGCCGAGGTCATCGACTTCGCGCGGAACTGGATTGGCACGCCGTACGTGTGGGGCGGCTGCTCCCGCGATGGCATCGACTGCTCGTGCTTCACCAAGCGGGTGTTCGAGAAGTTCGGCAAGAGCCTGCCGGATGACCCGGAGCTCCAGTGGAACCATGGCACGCGCGTGGACAAGGCCGATCTGCGCAAGGGCGACCTGGTCTTCTTCAAGGAGGGGGGGGCGAACTACATCACCCACGTCGCCATCTACTCGGGCAACGGCTACATCATCCACGCCTCCTCCTACTTCGACAAGGTGGTGGAGAAGGAGATGAGGTACGTCGACGGCTACTTCGGCGCGCGCTCGCTCTTCTAAACCCCACACCGCATCCCCCCTTCAGGAGACCCTCCGATGAAAACCCGAATGCTGCTGTGGGCCAGCGCCGCGCTGCTGGCCGCCTGTGGAGAAGAGACCGCTGTGGACCCGGCTGCCCAGCCGGTGGTGCGCGATGAAGTGGTGGGCGTGTCCCTGGCCCTGCCGGAGCGCTGGAGCATGAGGCGGGACGAGGTGCTGTTCGACACCCACGGTGTCTTCCTCAACGCCCCGACGAGCGAGCTGGGCGCGGCCCAGACGGGTCACGAGCGAGACGCGGTGGCCCGCATCGCACTGGCGTACAAGGCCCGGCCGGAGCAGCTCGAGGAACTGGTGCAAGCCAAGATGGCGCAGTACCAGAAGCTCAATCCCACCCGCTCCGAGGTGACGCTGGCCGATGGCCGCAAGGGCATCGCCATCACCGGCCTGCCGGGAACGCAGCCCTACTCGGTCGTCTACACCGTGGACGGCGAGCGCGTGTATGAGATTGGCCTGTGGTCCGACACGCCGGGGCTGGACGAGCGCGCGATGCGGGTGCTCGGCGGCATCCGCTTCGAGGCTCCGACGAGGACGGTGCAGTCGCTGGGCCTGAAGACGGCGGAGGAGTCCACCTACGCCGAGCTGTCGCCCGAGAACGAGCGGGCGGCCGCGGATCGCAAGGCGCTGGTGATGAAGGCCATCCTCGCGGGAGATCTCCCCCAGCAGCAGGAGTTCGAGGCGCCGCCCGTGCGCTCGCAGTCGTGTGGCTTCACGGCGCCCTCCAGCCTCTACTGGCAGCTGCAGTGGGACTGGACCAACACCTTCTACAGCGGCACCTATTACAACCTGAAGAACAACCCGGGTTGGAGTGCCATGAGCGGCAACTACGGCAGCTGGTGGGGCACGGGCTACCACACGGGCTTCTGCAACACGGGCTACTCCAACCAGCACTACGCCAATGACTGGCCGGCGCAGATCGGGGCCAACGCCTACGCGGCCTTCGGCGGCACGGTCGAGTGGACGGGCTGGGGCACGGATGGCTTCGCGACCCTGGGCCGGTACGTGGTGGTGCGCAACAATGGCTACCGCAGCCTGACCGCGCACCTGAGCAGCATCGCCGGCGGCATGGCCTGGGGCACGAAGATCGATGGGTACTACAAGGTCATCGGCGAGGCCGGGAAGTCGGGCGGCGACTGGGATCCCCACCTGCACGCCCGGGTGAACTACGGCGAGTCGCTTACCGCCAACGGCCAGCCCTACGGCGGGGAGACGGTCAAGCCCCTGCGCCTGCGCTGCTACAACTGCAACAACCCGGATGTGTCGGTGGACTCGGGTGGTGGCTATTACAACCAGTTCAGCCACGGTCGCTGGATGATGTACTGATGTAGCCGTGGGGAGACCGGGTACCCGGTCTCCCCACACTCCCGCGCAACGGTCTCAGTTCTGCAGTTGCGAGCGCTTCACGGTCGTCAGCGTGGAGGAGACCCCCGCCCCGCTCAGGGTCGAGCTCTTCTTCGGGTTCTGGATGACCTGGAACGTGACGGTGGGATCCGCCAGCGTCAGGTCGAAGTTGAGGATGGCGAAGCTGTACTCGGGCGTCAGGCCGCTGGTCTGGCCAATACCCGAGGAGATGACCTCCCACAGGGGATAGCCGCCCACGGGGGTGCGCTGCGTGACCTTGCTCTGGTGGATGTCACCGGTCACGAAGAACACGCCTCCGACCTTGTTGTTGACGATGAAGTTGAAGAGCTGCTGCTGCTGGTTGCCCCAGCACTTGTTGCCGAGCGTGGAGCCATTCACGATCACCTTGAAGGTCGCCTGGGAGGCCAGCAGTCCATTCCTCAGCCAGTCGAATTGCGTCAGGCCATACATCTTCGCTGGGTAGTCGGTGGACATGTTCTTCGGGCAGTCACGGCTCCAGCGATCATCCATCATGAAGAACTCCACACCGCCGACCCCGTTGACGTCGCCTCCCCAGTTGAACTGGTGGTAGATGCCAGCTCCGGGGAAGTCCGGGTGGGCCCAGAGAGACTCGAAGGCTTCCCGGGCCACGTCCTTCTGCGAGTAGCTGCCATCCTCGTCATTGGGGCCATAGTCGTGGTCATCCCAGAGCGCGAAGGTGGGGAAGTTGCGGTAGACCAGGGCGAACTCCGGCACCCGGCGCTGCTGCATGTATTTGTACCAGAAGTGGTCCTTCGTCGGGGGATTCTGGTTCGTGTACATGTTGTCCCCGATGAGCATGTGGAAGTTGCCCAGCCCCGTGTTGAGCTGCTCGTGCATGATGGCGAACGAGGGCTGGGCCGGCGTGTTCTCCGCGTTCATGCAGGAGGAGACACCCACCTTGAATTTCATCGGGGCCTCCGGCTCGGTGCTGAAGGTGCTGCCACCCCGCTCGCCCGAGTAGCCCGCGGCGAAGATGCGGTAGACGTACCTGGTGCCGGGCACCAGGTTGGAGGCGGTCCCCTTCCACGAGCGATAGCCGCTCCCCGTGCCGACCTTCGACATCTCCGACGAACTCACCCAGCACGTCTCGCAGGCGCTCTCCTTCCTGACGCGCAAGGTGAGCGTCTCGGTGGAGACGTCGCCAAAGGTGTCCCGGGTGCCCACCCAGATGCGAGCGCCCGTCTTGTAGGTCTTGCCCACCATGGGGCTGACCTCCAGAGGAGTGGAATAGGCTTGGACGACACAGGGGGTGAGCAGGCTGCCCAATGCAACAAGCAGCACACGGGCCACGGAGGGCACACGACACATCATCATGGTTTTTTCCTTTGCACCGCCCAGAGAGTTCCTTGAGCGCAGCCCTGGGAAACCTCTTCCCTCTCGGGGGCCGCCGCCCGTTCTAGCAGCACGCCCGGGTGACGACGAGCCACCGTGCAAAAAGAGACATGGGTTCAGGACGGGGACGAACGCCGTGGCGAGAAAGGACTACCCGGAGTGGAACAAGGAGCTTTTCAAATGTTCCTGTCTTTCCTGGGAAATGCTGGTATGTTTGTTCTGGTCGTCCCCCCCTTCCCCAAGAAAAACCATGGCCCCCCCCACTTCGCTCCGCCGACTCCTCAAGACGCGCTTTGGCTTTGCCCCGAGCCTGCTGCTGCTGGGCACCCTTCCGCTGATGACCTCGTGCGGCGAGGAGGCTGCCCGCAGCTTCGCCACCGAGAGCGAGGAGGAGCTGGTGCAGCTCATGAGCACCCTGCGTCCCGGAGACACGCTGCGCTATCGCCAGGTGGCCGTCGTCGTCCCCCCCGCGGGCGAAGGCATCCACACGGAGGCCGTGCTCGCCGACGGGAGCGTGGTGGAGCTCCAGGTGAAGACGGCCGGGGATGGGCGCGTCGCGCTCGTCCAGCACCCCAAGCTCGAGGCCCTCGAGTCCGCTGAAACCAGCGCCCAGGGCGCGTGCTCCGATGATCGCTACAGCCTGCTCGGCTACAAGTGGACCTCGGTCTACCACTGGTACTTCAACGCCGAGACGACGCCGGCGGAGCTCACCGTCGCCGGGGCCGAGGATGTCCTCCGTGAGTCGACGGGCAACATCACCATGGGTCGCAACGACTGCGGCCTGACGGACGCCATCAACGCCAGCCATCAGTACGAAGGCCGGACGACCGTCGGTGCCAATATCGGCTCCGGGGGTGGGTGCACCAACCGGGACGGCAAGAACGTGACGGGCTTCGGGGACCTGCCCAGTGGCACCCTCGCGGTGACGTGCACCTGGTACGACAGCTCGGGGCGCGCGGTGGAGAGCGACGCGCGCATCAACAAGGTCGACTACACGTGGACCACGGATGCCAACAGCGCGAGCTGCTCCAACCGTTTCGGCCTGGAGGCGGTGATGACGCACGAGCGCGGCCACTCCTTCGGTCTGGGCCACGTGGCCTCGGGCAGCCTGCTCACCATGCGCCCCGGCGTCGGGCCGTGTGACGGCTCCCCGGGCACGCTGGGCCTGGGCGACGTGCGCGGGCTGCGTCAGCGGTACTAACGCCCCCGCTCCCCTCTCGTCCGAGCCTCTCGCGGGCTTGGGCGAGAGGTCTCACGGAGCACCCGGGCTCCCCGTCAAGCCGCGTCGCGCTGGGCGGTGACGAGCGGCAGCCGTATCCGGAAGCACGCGCCGCGCGCCACGGCCTCGTCCAGCTCCAGCGTGCCGCCATGGTTCTCGGTGATGATCTGCCGGCAGATGGCCAGCCCCAGTCCCGAGCCCTGTCCCACGTCCTTGGTGGTGAAGAAGGGCTCGAAGATGCGCGTGCGCAACTCCGGGGCAAAGCTGCTGTTGCCTGGCACCGGCTGGACTCGCTCCGCGATTGCATTGTCTCGCCACACCAAACCCACCGTTGGAGTTGATCGTGAACCTGCGTAACCAGACCATCGTTGCGGTTATCGGTACCTGCCTTGGCATATCGGGTGCCACCACCCCCACCCCCGCACACGCGACCACCTGGCCGGTGGACGCCCCGGTGGCGACGGGCCTGCCCAACCCCGGGGTGGTTCACACTGGTTCTGAATGGGTGATGCTGACCACCGGCAACTGGGACAGTGCGGGCAATAGCTTCACCGCGAGCGAGCTCAAGGGGCCTTGGACGTCCACCGGGAGGCGCTTGCTCACCGCGAAGCCGGCCTGGATGAGCAACAACACCTCCGTCTGGGCGCCGTCCATCATCCGTGCCAGCGACGGCTCGTACCGGATCTTCTTCGCCGGGCTCGTCGCCGGCGAGACCCACTCCCGCTGCATTGGGACCGGCTACAGCACCAACCCCCACGGGCCGTTCGAGCCGTACGATCGCGCACTGGCCTGCTACTACGGCTCCGGTGCCAACGCCCACGACACGATCGTGGCGGAGGGACCGGGATTCACCCTCAT
>DASQMW010000125.1:0-20849 GCA_035645295.1 Archangium sp. | reverse complement strand
GGCGTGGTGGGCTCAATCTTCTGGGACATCACCATCCGCACCACCACCACCAGTTGCTACACGAGCGGCATCAGCGGCACCCAGAACGAGGCCAAGCACCTCTGGGCGGACGGCTGGGTGTTCCGCCTGTGGCACTTCAACAAGAGCGCCGACTCGGTCGACAAGACCTGCGACCGCTGCCAGGTCGGCAACGAGGGTAGCAGCGGCGCCACCTCGGGCCCCCAGACCCACCTCCAGCAGGACAAGAGCGGCACCCTCGACACCTCCTGGTACTCGGGCTACACCGTCCAGGGTGAGGTCGTGAGCCGCGACGAGACCCTTGGCTACCTCGACTGACCCGGCGAGCAATCCCTGTCCCACCGGACAGCCCCATGCTCCCTCGGCGCCTGAGCGGAGCGTGGGGCGCGGTCTACCATGCTCGGGCTTCCAACCCCACGTCGTCATGCCACTTGTCCCTGTGCATCAACGACGGAGGAGCGCCTGACCCGATGGCGCGGTGATTTTCAGGAAATCGATCATCCATCCGGAGCAATACCCATGAACAAAGCGAGCATCAATGGACAGAAGCTTCACAGCATCGCCATTGCCCTGGCCGGGATGATCCTGGGAGCTGTCGTGGGCTGTGCGGGGCCTGACGAACCAGCCCATGAGCAGCGCACGACCGCTCGGAGCGACCTGAGTTACCTCAATGACATCAGCTACTCGATCCTGAAGGAGTACGAGAAGGCCAGGAACTGGCAAGGCAGCGGTGACATCTCCTACCCCATCTGCATCTTCTCGAACTACTCTACGCCGATCTCGTCCAGCAAACGCGAATCGTACCGAGCCCTGATGGAGAGGGTGGTCAATCGTTGGAACGATGCCCTCGAGGGGCAGCCTGGCTGGCCTGTCTGGACGATTCGCTTGTATCTGGTCGGCTCGAGCACCGCGTGTCCAGACACGGACGCGAACTTGAAGGTCTACAAGGTGATGGGCGACCAGAGCAGAGAGCGTGGCTACGCTCAATTCTGGACGTTCCTCAACGTGGCGGGCAAGGGCGAATTCGACGCCGAGATCTACAAGCGCGAGCTGCACGAGTATGGCCACCAACTCGGCCTTGGTGACACCTACTCCGAGTCATCGTACCAGCTGCCGGTGGATCAACCTCCCGGGGTCATGAACCTGTATTGGGATGTGCCCGATCTGAGCGAGGACGACATCGCGTCGGTCCGGCACGTCTGGGCTCGCCTGAAAGGCCACTCCACCGCGCAGTGCCCCGAGGGTTACGTCCCCGGAAAGGCCGATCTGAACAACAACGGCCATATCTTTTGCGTCCACCCGCGTTACGATCTCACCTCGATGTGGCTCGGCACTGGAAAGTGCATCGAGAACGTCAACGATGGGGTGCTCATGAGGAACTGCAACACCTCCCACACCCAGGAGTGGCGGATCATCCCGACCGATTGGTCCGGGTACGTTCTACTCAAGAACCGGCAGGCCGGGTACGGCAAGTGTCTCGACATCATCAATGACGGCATCAATGACAAGCTCGGCATGACGGACTGCGGAAATTACACCGGGCAGCTCTGGAAAGTCGTGCCCTCCAGTTCGCCTGACTTCTTCCACCTCAAGACCCTGTGGCTTGGTGATGGTAAATGCCTTGACATCCTCAGCGATGGTGTCAATGACAAGCTTCGCATGGCCCCCTGCGGCAACTACTCCGGCCAGTACTGGAAGAAGCGGCTCCACTGAACAGCCTTCCCGCGCTCTCGCCCCGGTGGCGCGGCTCCAACTGCCCCTGGGCGAAGAAGCCCTGCTCAAGCAGACGAGCCGCTCTTCTTGCTTTTCCTTCTTTACGGGAAATACGGTCCCATCCCGCGTTTGGCGCATGCCCGATGATGGGCCGAGGGACGGAATGATCATGGGATTGAAGAAACACGCAGCACCATGTGTCGTGAGCATGGTGCTCGCGATGGCGGCCGGGCTGTTCGGACCACTGGGGATACAGTCTCCGTCCAGAGCACGACCGCCGATGCGGCCAAGGCGAAGGACGGAAACCTCGCCACCTCCTGGGTTGCCAGCAGCACGACGATGCCCCAGTGGCTCCAGTATGACCTGGGGGACCTCCATACGCTGAGCCGGGTGGAGCAGTCTTTCGCCAACCCGGGCACCTGGCGCTTCAAGATCGAGGGCTCGGTGGACGGGACGAACTGGGCCACCCTGGTGGACAGGACTGCGGGCGCGGCGGGCCAGGTCTTCAGCGAGAGCGTCAATGGGACGTTCCGGTACGTCAAGCTGACCGTGACGGGCTCCCGGGAGGGCTTCACCGCCTCCAGCAGGGAGTTCCGCGTCTTCGGCTCGAACGAGGGCTACAACATCGCGGCCGGAAGGCCCGTGTCCGCCTCGACGAGCCTGGCCGGTTATGAGCCGGGAGGCGCCGCGGATGCCAATACCTCGACCTACTGGGTCGCGAGCAGTGGGACCCTGCCGCAATGGTTGAAGGTGGACCTGGGCGGCCCGAGCCTGGTCACCGGCGTCGAGCAGAACTTCAAGGATGCCGACACCTACAAGTTCAAGATCGAAGGCTCGCTGGACAACACGAACTGGACGCTGTTGATGGACAGGTCGCTGGGCGCCTCGGGCCAGTCGTTCAAGCAGGCGGTGAGCGGCGCCTACCGGTATGTGAGGCTGACCGTCTCGGGCTCGGGGAGCCAACGGCCAGACGTGGGGACAGGATGTCAGCGGCAACTACCGCTACGTCCGGCTCACCGTGCTCTCCTCCGCCGCCGGGCACTGGGCGGCCAGCCAGGAGCTCAAGGTGTTCGGAACCCCCCTCGAGCGGAACCTGGCCCTGGGGGTCTCGGGCACCACCTCGTCCCTCGCGCCGGGCTATGAGCCGGACAAGGCGGTGGATGGCAATCCCGTCTCCTACTGGGTCGCGAGCAGCGCCAGCAAGCCGGAGTGGCTCAAGCTGGACCTGGGCAACCTCAGCGTCATCCGCCGGGTGGAGCAGTCCTTCGTCGATCACGACACCTACAGCTTCAAGATCGAGGGCTCGCGGGACAACACCACCTGGACCCTGCTCATGGACAAGACGGCGGGCGTGACGGGGAAGGACTTCGTCCAGAACGTGAGTGGAAGCTACCGGTATGTGCGGCTGACCATCTACTCGTCCGCCGCCGGGCACTGGGTCAGCAGCCAGGAGTTGAAAGTCATTGGCATCGGCTCTCCCCTCCAGGACAAGTGGTGGGAGAACTCCTCGGGCGTCATGAGGTACTACCCCAAGTATTACAACACCCCGCTGAATACCATCGCGAGCCAGCTGGACGACTTGAAGGCCAAGGGCTACGAAGCGATCGAGCTCATGGCCCCCTACACCGGTCCCGCAGATGTCTGGGCGGGGCTCGGCGCCACGGACAACCACAACATCGATCCCTCCATCGGGACGATGACGGACTTCCTGAACCTCCTCTCCCAGGCCCATGCCCGAGGCATGAAGGTCCTCTTCTTTGGCAACGTCGGGTATGCGCGGGACCTGGCTCCGTTCTTCGTCAAGGCGCAGGATGACAACCGCAACAACGTGTACAGCAAGGAGCGCATGTGGTTCCACTTCAGCGCCACCGGCGGGAATGGATGGTATTGGAGCAGCAGGGCCGGCGCCTACTACTACGCCTTCTGGGGCCAGAACATCCCCTCCTATAACTTCAACACCCAGGAGTGGCGCGACGAGACCCGGAAGTACATCAAGTTCTGGATGGACAAGGGAGTCGATGGCTTCGCCGTGGACGCCCCCGCCGTCTACGACGGCATCTCCGTCCCCATCAACAACACCTATATCACCGACGTCCTGCGCTCCTACGACACCTGGGCCAATCCCGAGGGCGCTCGGGGCGTGGGGTACGTGACGGACTGGAATTACAACAGCATCCAGGACTACGAGCTGACCAACTGGGGCGGCTCCGGCTACAGCACCATCATCCCGGCCATCGACAATCAGAACCCCAACGGCCTGGAGAACATCCTGAAGGGCAACCGGGACGCCATCACCGCGGCCAGGGGCATCACTCAGACACCGCCCAGCTGGGAGATCGCTGGTGTGAGTTCCACCAAGCGCCTGCTGGAGATCGCGCTGCTGACGACCTCGGGGACCCTGTTCTACCTGCACAACGGGCAGCACACGCTCCTGCCCCACGAGTCCGTCATCCCCAACTGGCCCGCCGCGGACCAGGCCAGGCTCTGGAGCCTCATGAAGGCCCAGAACAGCTACAAGGCGCTGGCGCCCTCGGGCCTGCGGGTCAAGCTGAACACCCAGGACAACAACAAATTCTATGCGTACAAGCGGACCAACCGGGACGGCTCCATCAAGGCGCTGGTCATCCTGAACTTCCAGGCCACCAGCCAGTCCATCACCGTCAACCTGGCCAACACGGACATCAGCACGTCGCAGACGCCCGTGGACCTGCTGACCGGCGGTGCGGGCCCGGCCATCACCTCGGCCAGCTACACCGTCACCCTGCCCGGCTACGGCTTCACCGTGCTCGGCGTGGATTGATGCTCCCAGGGCCCCACCTCTCGGCCTCGTCCGGCCGGGAGGTGGGCCCCGTGGACCTCAGGTGACCTTCACGGAGACCGGGGCCGGCTTCACCACCGTCAGAGGGCGGTGCCGTTGTTGTACGCGTCCAACCAGTGGAAGTAGAAGGCGTCGTGCAACGTCTTGTTGTCGGTCATCGCCACGAAGATTTCATCGCGAGAGCTGTTGGCATGGCCCGAGAGGTTGTGCGAGCCCGTGTAGACCCTGTACTGGTAGGCGGTGCCGTACTTCCCGTAGATGACGAAGACCTTGTCGTGAACATTGTACTGGCGGACCGGAATGCCCGCGCCCTTCAACCGACTGAGGGCCGTTGGCTCGACGACCTCCGCCGCCACCTCCACGCGGCAGCCCCCCTGCTTCAGCCTCACCAGCTGGTCCACCACCTCGAGCCGTGAATCCTTGACGGAGGCCTGCAGGACCCGCACACGGCAATTCGAGTCGGGCGTGACGTCATTGATGCGGCTGACGATGATGTCGTACTCCTGTTCGGGTGACGCATAGATATTGGCCGAGCCCGAATTGACATACCCACGCGGGATGGAAGAGTCGTAGTAGTTCACGCCCCGGTAGACCCCGGTGTACATGTCGCTGAGGATCTTGCTCATCCCGTTGTAGAGAACGGCATCCCCGTACACGGTGACGGCGTTCTGCGACCAGTTCAGGTACGTGAAGTTCATCGAGCCGAACCAGGTGACGTTCGACACGAGCTGGGTGGGCGCATCCGGCAAGGTCGCGCTGCTGAACGTGAACGCCTTGGTATGTGCGGCCCCATCCGCGGTGTTGCCGATGCAGCCGTACGCGGGACCCACGGAGGAGTAGCACCACTTCTTGTTCTTCAGCTGGTTCAGGTACGTCATCTCCGAGGTGGTCTGACTGGCGAGCTGGCCGCTCCCGGTGATGTAGACGTTGACCCCGCGATTCTGCGCCGCCAGCAGCTCTCGCGCGACCGCATCGCTGCTGATGGAAGAGATGTTGCCCCGAATGGTTCCGCCAGCGGGCACACTCTGGACCAGTCGGATGAACTCGTCCGTGATGTGGCGATCGAACCCATTCGCGTCCGGCTTGCACGGCGCTGTCGGGTTCATGAAATGCGCCCACGTCACATAGCCGTTGATCGTGGTCTTCGTGGAGCAGGTAGTCACCGCCTGCCGTGCGGTGCCGTGCTCGCCTTCCACCACGGCTGCGTCCTCCTCCCTGCCCTGGGGTCCACACGCCATCACCGCCGCGAGGCTCGCGGTCACGAGGGTGGCACGACGAAACCCCTTGTGGTCCTGGCCTTTTGCCTTGCTCATGCCACCACTCCTCTCAGACTTCCTGGTGAGAACAGTATTCCACGATACTCTAGAATTCTATAATTCGAAACCACAACATTTTCGCCTGAGACTGCCTGCGCCCGCGAGGGCGCGTTTCCGCCCCCACGCACCTTCGCCACGATCGCCTCGAGTCCACCCTCGGGCAGTGGAGCCTGCGCGACGGCCCGCCCGAGCCGACGCCGGGCGAGAACGAACCGGAGATTCGTTGGAAGCTCCCAGACTCGTTGAAGCTCAGGGGCTGGCGGCGTTGACTGCCGCGCCGGCGGTGGCGGCGGCCCTCTCCATTGCCAGGTGGGCTGGGAGCGCGGGGTGGACCTGCTGCGCCGCCACGCCCTGGCGCGGGTGTGGATCCACAGCACGGGCCAGCGACGCGGCAGCCGAAGGTCGGGCGCGGTGGGAGAATCCCTCACAGCCGCGAAGCTCGGGCGCGGGGTGGACCTGCTGCGCCGCGCTGCCCCGGCACGGACAGTACCCCGCGAGGCGCCACACAGCGGGATGTGTTGGCCTGTCCGGAGGCCGGCGCTCTGAAGACACGCCAAGGAAGGTTATCGGCGCTTGAGCCGAAAACTCCCCATGGGAACACCTTCCCTCGGCGAGATGCTCCGACTGGTCCGACAATCGGACCAGTTGCTCGTGCTCGCACCCGGAACCAGCCCGTCTCTTTTGCTCCGCGACCATGTCCAAAAACTTCGTGGACACTCCAGTCACGACAGAGCAGACGTAGCTTGTCTTGCTCCTGGAAGGAAGCAGTGAGGCACGGAGCCAAGTCAGCGCCCCACCGCGAATCCAATCGGTTAGTGCAACTCGACTTCCTGGGCGCCTCCCGTCTCCCTGGGTGATGAGTGGCTGAGTATCGTGTCCGCAAGCGCAGCACCTGCGGACGCCGTGAAATTCGCTCCTCCTGGGGCCCGCTACAACGTGCTCCGCAGGGCAAGGGCTACGTCGCGGAGCGGATACCTGACAACGCTGGTCGTTCACGCGGCGACTGTCGAGGCGCACTCCAGGGCCCCCGATCCGAGCGCCGCGACGCGGCAGATGGTGGCCGGCGAAAGTTGCGCCGGGCCAGACCGCCCGTGGGGATGTTCGTGCACCCACACCGGGTGACTTCGCCCCGGTTGTCTCCCGTCACCAGGAGGTAGACTACGGGAAGTGGACGTCTACCCGGGGGCCGCAGCCATCACAGACATCCACATAGAATGTCTTGCTCATGGACACCCCGTTGCAAGGCGCCCAGAGGACCAGCTTGTACTTCTGGGAGGGTGCATTGCACTGTCCCGCGGCGAGCACCTGGAACTCCTGTCCCGAGGAGCTCACGTAGTTGCTGGAGTAGAACCCGCCGGTGATCTTGGCTCCGGAGCGGTAGCCCTGGATGCCGCAGGCGGCCCCGCCGTCATTGGACCAGAAGTTGACGCGCGTCGGGGTCACGGGAGCGCCGTTGCAGAAGACGTAGCCGTTGATCTTGCCCGCCATGCCGCCGTTCTCCTTGTTGACCGGCACCCGGAAGTCATGGGTGTTGTCCCCTCCGATGTTCACGACATCGCGTGCGTCCCGCGCCGAGCCATAGCGGGACATGTTCGTGGCGCCGGTGGAGTCGCGCGGGTAGATCTCCGCGGAGACGTGACGGATGTTGCTGGCGATGCACTGGCTGAGGGACGTCGTATACCCCGCGGTGGTCGTCGAGCCGTAGTAGTCGAGGGTGGTGTTGAGGTTGACGATGAACGAGTAGGCGCCGCCGCTGTAGCACGTCGCTCCCGCGTCGGTGCACTTGCGGCCGTACTCGTCCACCTTCGAGCCGTAGGCGTCGACCAGGTCGAAGCCAATGAGCAGGCGCATCGCCCGCCCGTCATGGGTGAGCGTGCTGCCCTGGATGCGCGTGGGGCGCTGGCTGTCACAGCCGGGCGCGATCGCCTGCTGCGTTGGAAGGACTTCCGGAGCCTCGGGCGCCAGCGGTTCCCCCGGCCCACAGGCCAAAGCGAGGAGCGCACATACGAAGGAGGCACCGCGAAGGAAAGGTCCGCGCATGTTCATATGGATTATTGCAACCAGAACGGCGGCTGGATCGCCCTATGCTGCGGCCAATGAATTCCTCTCGCCTCGCGAGCGTCGACCTGAACCTGCTCGTCACGCTGGACACCCTGCTCAAGGAGAAGAACGTCACGCGGGCGGCGGCCCGGCTCGGGGTCAGCCAATCCGCGATGAGCCACTCGCTGCGCCGGATGAGGACGCTCTTCGACGACCCGCTCTTCGTCTCGACCCCCCGAGGCATGATCCCCACCCCCCGCGCGCAGGAGCTCGCCAGGCCCATCGAGCGCATGCTCCAGGAGGTCGAGCACCTGCTCGATCAGCCCCGCTTCGATCCGGGGACCGCCCGGCGCAAGTTCAAGCTCATCGCCTCCGACTACACCCAACTCGTGCTGCTCCCGCCCCTGTTGCGCCACCTCGCGCAGCACGCGCCGGGCATCGACATCGCCTTCCGCACCGCGCGCGGGGAGCTGTCCCGGCACCTCGAGCGCGGCGATGCGGACCTCGCCATTGGCATGTTCGACGCGGACCTGCCGGATGGCATCCGCCAGGAGCTGTTCCAGGATGGCTTCGTCTGCCTCCTCCGGGCAGACCACCCGGCAGCCCGGCGTCCGCTCACCCTGGAGCGCTTCCTCGAGTTCTCCCACGCGCTCGTCGCTCCCCGGGAGCTGGAGGACACGGGCATGGTGGACACCGTGCTCGGCCGGATGAGCAAGAAGCGGCGCATCGCCCTCTCCGTCCCCCACTTCCTGGTCGCTCCCTACGCGATCGCCCACTCCGACCTGCTGCTCACCATCGCCGAGCGCATCGCCCGCGTCGTGGAGAAGCCCTTCGGCCTGCGCACCCTCCAGCCGCCCCTGGAGATGCCGCGCTTCACCATCAGCCAGTACTGGCACGAGCGGTGGCAGCATGACCCCGCTCACGTCTGGCTGCGCGGCACCTTGCGCCAGCTCTGCCAGGAGTCTCTCGACGCGAAGTGAGCGCCAGCCGCCTCCTCCAGGGCTGTCATGAATCCGGTGGATTGCGGGTATGACCGGGATGACTTGGACTGGTGAAGGTGACCGGGTGTAAGAAAAGGGGATGCGTTCGACGCCTCCGCCCTCCGGGTCCCCGCAGACCCATCCCCTGTCGCACGGCCAGAAGGCCATCTGGTTCGTGCAGCAGCTCGCCCCCGGAAGCCCGGCCTACAACGCCGTCGTGGCGGCGCGCGTCCGGTCCGAGGTGGACTTCCCCATGCTGAGGCAGGCCTTCCTCACGCTGGCGGAGCGCCACCCGGTGCTGCGGACGACGTATCCGGTGCACGAGGGGATGCCCGTCCAGGCCGTCCATGAGCAGTTGGAGTTCCACATCCGCCAGTGGAACGCCGCGAGCTGGAGCGACGGCGAGCTGGAGCGGATGGCGGAGCAGCTCGCCCGGCGCCCCTTCAACCTCGAGAACGCGCCGGTGTGGCGGTTGGATCTCTTCACGCGCTCGGAGCGGGAGCACGTCCTCGTCCTCACGCTGCACCACATCGCCGTGGACCTCGCGACGATGAACGTCCTGCTCGAGGAGTTGCACACGCTCTACCCCGCCGCGCGCGAGGGGACGCGGGTGGAGCTGCCGGCGCTCCCGCTCACGTTCGGGGACTACGTGCGGTGGCAGGAGGAGCTGCTGGCGGGCCCCGAGGGAGAGCGGCTCTGGCAGTACTGGAAGCAGGAGCTGGCCGGTGAGCTGCCCGTGCTGAACCTGCCGCTGGACCACCCCCGGCCCGCCGTGCAGTCGTTCCAGGGCGCCTCGTACCCCTTCACGCTCGCGCCCCGACTGGTGCAGCGCGTGCGCGGGGCCGCGAAGGCGGAGGGGTCCACGTTCCTCACGATGCTCACGGCCGCCTTCCAGGCGCTCCTGCACCGCTACACGGGCCAGCCGGAGGTCATCGTCGGCACCCCGGTGCCCGGCCGGCGCGGCCGCGAGGGCCTGGAGGGCCTCGTGGGCACCTTCATCAACATGCTCCCCCTGCGCTCCCGGCTCTCCGGGGACGCGAGCTTCCGGGAGCTCCTCGCCGGGACGAAGGCCTCGGTCGAGCGGGGCCGGGCCCACCAGGAGTACCCCTTCTCCCTGCTCGTGGAGCGGCTGCTTCCCACGCGCGACGCGAGCCGCTCGCCCATCTTCCAGGCGATGATCATGCTCCAGCGCTCGCCCCGCGAGGAGCTGACCTCCTTCTTCCTGCGCAGCGACACCCAGGTGCGGGTGGCGCTCGGCGGGCTCGACCTGGAGTCGCTTCAAATCAGCCAGCAGGAGGGCCTGACGGACCTCTCGCTGGAGATGATGGAGCTGCAGGGCCGGCTCCACTGCGAGCTCAAGTACGACAAGGCCCTGTTCGCGCCCGCCACCATCGAGCGCATGGCGCGCTCCTTCACCCTGCTGCTGGAGGCGGCCGTGGAGGACCCGTCTCGCACGGTGGCCGGGCTGCCCCTGCTCTCCGAGCCCGAGCGCCACCAGCTGCTGGTGGAGTGGAACGACCGCCGCCAGGACTTCCCCCTCGACCAGTGCCTGCCCGAGCTCTTCCGGGAGCAGGCCGCGCGTACCCCCGAGGCCATCGCCGTGCGCGCGGGCGCCACGCGCCTGACGTACCGGGAGCTCTCCAGCCGGACGGCGCACCTCGCCGCCCACCTGGTGGCGCGGGGTGTGAAGCCGGAAGCGCCCGTGGTCATCGCCCTGGACCGGGGAGCCGACTTCCTCACCGCCATCCTCGCCGTCCATGAGGCGGGCGGGGCGTGCGTGCTCGTCGACCCGTCCCATCCCCCTCAGCGCGTGGCGCAGATCCTGGAGCAGAGCGGCGCCGTGGGCGTCCTCCTCTCCCCCTCCCGCCAGGCCGCGCTCGCCCAGGCGCTGGAGGCACTGGCCTCCCCGGCCCTCTGGGATGTGGAGGCGCTGCTCGCGGCGCCCGCTCCCGCCCGTGCGGAAGGTGGGCGCGCGGCTCCGGGCAACCTCGCCTTCATCGTCTTCACCTCCGGCTCCACCGGCGTGCCCAAGGGGGCGATGATCGAGCACCGCGGGATGCTCAACCACCTCTACGCGAAGGTGACCGATCTGGGCATGTCCGCCGGGGACGTGATGGCGCAGACCGCGCCTCCCTCCTTCGTCATCTGCATCTGGCAGACCCTGGCACCCCTGCTCCTGGGCGCCCAGGTGGACATCATCGAGGATGAGGTGGCGAAGGACCCCCGGCGCCTGCTCGAGCGGGTGGCGGCGGACGGCGTCTCCGTGTTGCAGATCGTTCCCTCCGTCATGCGGCTGGTGCTCGACGATGCCGAGGCACGTGGCACGGCCCGCCCCCAGCTCCCGTCCCTGCGCTGGCTCGTCCCCACCGGCGAGGCGCTCCCGCCGGACCTGTGCCGCCGGTGGCTCGCGCTCTACCCGCGCATCCCCCTGCTCAACGCGTACGGATGCTCCGAGTGCTCGGATGACGTGGCGCATCACGTCATCACCTCGCCCCCGCGCGAGGAGCTGGCGCACCTGCCCATCGGTCGCCCCGTGGCCAACCTGCGCCTCTACGTCCTGGATGCCCGCATGCAACCGGTGCCCGTGGGCGTGGCGGGCGAGCTGTACGTGGGCGGCGTCGGCGTGGGACGGGGCTACCTCAACGACGTGCAGCGCACCTCCAGCGCCTTCGTGAGCGATCCCTTCTGCGCGGAGGGAACGTCGCGCCTGTACCGGACCGGGGATCTGGCGCGCCACCTGCCGGGCGGGGAGATCGAGTTCCTGGGCCGCGCCGACCACCAGGTGAAGGTGCGTGGCATCCGCGTCGAGCTGGGGGAGATCGAGTCCGTGCTGCGTGGACACCCGGCGCTCCGCGATGCGGTGGTGACGGCGGTGCCGGACGCCTCGGGGAGCGTGCGCCTCGTGGGCCATGTCGTCCCCCGGCCGGGCCAGACGGCCTCCGAGGAGGTGGTCCGCCAGTACCTCCGGGATCGGCTCCCCGAGTACATGGTGCCCTCCGTGCTGATGACGCTGGAGGCCCTCCCCCTCAACGCCAATGGGAAGGTGGACCGGCGAGCCCTGCCCATGCCCGGCCACACCGAGGCACGCCCGGCCGACGTCGCGGCGCCGCGCGGGGAGACCGAGACCGCCCTCGTGGCCCTCTGGTCCGAGCTGCTCGGGGTGGAGCGCGTGGGCATCCACGACAACTTCTTCGCGCTGGGCGGGCACTCGCTGCTGGCCGTCAAGCTCATCATCCGCCTGCGCGAGCGCTTCGGGGTGGAGCTGCCGCTCCATGCCATGTTCGAGCTGTCCACCATCGCCCGGCAGGCGGGGTTCCTGGACAAGGAGAAGTCCCGCGCGCCCGAGCCCTCCACGCAGGCCCGCGCCCGCCTCGTCCCCCAGCCCGAGCGCCGTCAGGAGCCCTTCGCGCTCACCGAGCTCCAGCAGGCGTACTGGCTGGGGCAGACGGGACTCTTCGAGCGCAGCAGCGCCACGGCCATCGGCTACATCGAGAGCGAGGTGCTCGACCTGGACGTCGCGCGCTTCAACGCCGCGTTCCGCCAGGTCATCGCGCGGCATGACACGCTGCGCAGCGTGGTGCGCGCGGACGGCCTGCAGCAGGTGCTCCCGAGCGTCCCGGCCTTTTCGCTCGAGGTGGCCGATCTGCGAGGGCTGAGCGAGGCCGAGGTGACCCGGCGCCTGGAGGAGACGCGCAAGGACGTGTCCCGCGCCAGCCCGCGCCCGGACACCTGGCCCCTCTTCACGCTGCGCGGCCACCGGCTCGACGAGCGGCGCTACCGGCTGCACCTGGCCTTCCCCCTGCTGATGGGAGACCTGCAGAGCTTCCGCGTCATCAACCGCGACCTCGAGCGCGCGTACCGGGAGCCCGAGGCGGAGCTCGGCCAGCTGGAGGTGACGTTCCGGGACTACGTCCAGTACCTGGCCACCCTGCGCGAGTCGGATGAGGGCTACCGCAAGTCGCTGGCGTACTGGCGTGAGCGCCTCCCCACCCTGCCCCCCGCGCCGCTGCTGCCCCTGGTGAATGCCCCCACCGCCCTGCGCGAGCGCGGCTTCCAGCGGTGGAATGCCGTGCTGGAGGCGGACGCGTGGCAGCGCCTCAAGGCCCGTGGCACGCGCGCTGGCCTCACCCCCACGGCGGTGCTGGCGGCCGCGTACGCGGAGGTGCTCGCCACGTGGAGCCAGTCGCCCCACTTCACCCTCAACCTCCTGTACCAGAACCGGCCGCCGCTCCATCCGCAGCTGGGCGAGGTCGTGGGCAACTTCAGCACCACCCTCCTCCTCGAGGTGGACAACCGGGAGCGGGACACCTTCGAGCAGCGTGCCCTCCGGGTGCAGGCGCGCCTGTGGAACGACCTGGAGCACACCCAGGTGAGCGGGACCCAGGTCATCCGTGAGCTGGCGCTCGCCCAGGGAGCCGGCGCGGCCGCGGCCATGCCCGTCGTCTTCGCCAGCACGCTGTACGAGGACCCGAAGGCCAACGAGGAGACCCAGCTCCTCGGGCAGCCCGTCCACGCCAGCCTGGAGACGCCGCACGTGTGGATAGACCACCAGGCCAGCGAGCTGCGTGGGGCGCTGCGCTACCACTGGGACGTGCTCGTGGCGCTCTTCCCCGAGGGACTGGTGGACGCGATGTTCCACGCCTACGGGGAGCTGCTGCAGCGGCTCGCCAACGGTGAGGCCTGGGAGGCCCGGGAGACGGTGCGCCTGCCCGCCTCCGAGCTGGCCGCGCGCCTGGCCGCCAACGCCACCGAGGACGCCGTCCCCCACGTGCTCCTCCAGGAGCTCGTCGCCACGCGGGCGGAGGCGCAACCCGAGCACCCCGCCGTCATCGAGCCCCGCGGCACGTTCAGCTACGGCACCCTCCAGCGGCGGGCCCACCAGCTCGCCCACCGGCTGCGGGACCTGGGCGCCCAGCCCAACACCCTGGTGGCCATCGTCATGGAGAAGGGCTGGGAGCAGGTGGCGGCCACGCTCGGCGTGCTCGGCTCCGGCGCCGCCTACATGCCCATCGACCCGGAGTGGCCGGTGGAGCGCATCCACCACCTGCTGCGCCACGGAGAGGCTCGCCTCGTCCTCACGCAGCCCTGGGTGGACGCGCGGCTCGCCTGGCCCGAGGACGTGCAGCGGCTCGTCGTCTCCGAGGAGCAGCTCGCCGGGGTCAGCGACACCCGCCTCGCCCCCGTCCAGCAGCCGGACGACCTCGCCTACGTCATCTTCACCTCGGGCTCCACGGGCGAGCCCAAGGGCGTGATGATCGACCACCGCGGCGCGGCCAATACGATTGTCGACCTCAACGCGCGCTTCGGCGTGAAGCCGTCGGACCGGGTGCTCGCGCTCTCGGCGCTCACCTTCGACCTGTCCGTCTACGACGTCTTCGGCGTGCTCGCGGCGGGTGGAACCATCGTCCTGCCCTCGCCCGAGTCCGCGAAGGACCCGGCCCACTGGCTGAAGCTGCTGCGGCTGGAGAAGGTCACCCTGTGGAACTCGGTGCCGGCCCTCATGCAGCTCCTCGTGGAGTACGCCGAGGGACAGCGCGACCGGCTCGCGGACCTGCCGCTGCGGCTGGTGATGATGAGCGGGGACTGGATTCCCGTCGCCCTGCCGGACCGCATCAAGGCCCTGGGCCAGAGCCTCCAGGTGGTGAGCATGGGCGGCGCCACCGAGGCCTCCATCTGGTCCATCCTCCACCCCATCGAGCGGGTGGAGCCGGGCTGGCAGAGCATCCCCTACGGCAAGCCGCTGAAGAACCAGCGCTTCCACGTGCTCGACGAGACGCTGGCGCCGCGCCCCACCTGGGTCACCGGCGAGCTGTTCATCGGCGGCGTGGGCCTGGCGAAGGGCTACTGGAAGGACACGGCGAAGACGCAGGCGCGCTTCTTCCGCCACCCCGTGACGGGCGAGCGCCTCTACCGGACGGGAGACCTGGGCCGCTACCTGGCCGACGGCTCCATCGAGTTCCAGGGCCGCGCGGACTTCCAGGTGAAGGTGCAGGGCTACCGCATCGAGCTGGGGGAGATTGAAACCGTGCTGGAACGGCACCCGGCGGTGCGCGCCGCGGTAGTGACGGCCCATGGCGAGCGCCACGGGGACAAGCGGCTGGTGGCCTACGTGGTGGCGGACGGCGAGCCCGCGAGCACGCACGCCCAGCTGCGCGCGTACCTGGAGGAGAAGCTGCCGCGGTACATGGTGCCCACCCTCTTCATCCCGCTCGAGCGCCTGCCGCTCACGGCCAACGGCAAGGTGGATCGCAAGGCGCTCCCCAAGCCCGAGGAGCCGAGTACCCGGGGTGAGCGCGTCTTCGAGGCCCCCCAGGATGAGCTGGAGCAGACGCTGGCCCGCGTCTGGGAGGAGGTGCTGGGCGTGGCCCGGGTGGGCCGCCATGACAGCTTCTTCGAGCTGGGCGGCCACTCCTTCGCGCTGGTGCGGGTGATGGGGCGCATCCGCCAGCAGTTCGGGCGAGAGCTGCCGCTGACGGCGCTGGTGCAGGAGCCCACGCTCGCGCACCTCGCCTCCCTGCTGCGAGACGGGAAGAGCACGCAGGTGTGGTCTCCGCTGGTGCCGCTGCAGACGCAGGGCAAGGGGCGGCCCTTCTTCTGTGTGCACCCGGTGGGCGGCAACGTCCTCTGCTACCGCGAGCTGGCGCAGCGGTTCGGCCGGGAGCGGCCCGTCTACGGGTTGCAGGCGCGGGGCTTCCTCGGGGAGCAGGTGCCGCGGGAGGACCTCGTCGCCATGGCTCACGAGTACGTGGAGGCCATCCGCGCGGTGCAGCCCACGGGGCCGTACCTCCTGGGCGGTTGGTCCATGGGCGGGCTGGTGGCGCTGGAGATGGCGCGCCGGCTGCGTGAGCTCGGGCTGCAGGTGGCGCTCGTGGCGCTCATCGACAGCCCGGCACCCGGGAAGCTCGCCCGGCCGGACGAGGCGGAGCGGGTGGCCTGGTTCCTCCGGGACATCGCCGGCACGGCGGGCAGGCCCTTCTCGCTGCCGGCGGAGACGCTCCGTCCGCTCGACGCCGGGCAGCGGCTGGCCCATGCGCTGAAGCAGGCACACGAGGCCGGGGCCGTGGCGCGCGACGTGGACCTGCCCCAGCTCCAACACCTCCTGCGCGTCTTCGAGGCCCACACCCAGGCCATGGACCAGTGGACGCCGCAGCAGGTGGCGGTGCCCACGGTGCTGCTGAAGGCAGCGGACGACAGCGTGGCGCGCGCGGACTCGGCGGCCTGGCGTCCCTGGGTGGGGAGCCTGGAGGCGAGGACGCTCGCGGGAGACCACTACTCCCTCCTATCCTCTTCGGGAGTGGACGCCTTGGCGGCCGTGCTGCGCATGTCGCTGGCACGCGCGGAGCCCCGGTAAAGGACATGGCCATGTACGACGTCATCATCATCGGCGGAGGCCAGAGCGGCCTCGCCCTGGGGTACCACCTCGCCCAGCAGGGGCGGCGCTTCCTCATCCTCGATGCGGCGGCGCAGGTGGGCCACGCCTGGCGGTCGCGGTGGGACTCCCTCCGGCTCCTCACGCCCTGCCCCTACAACGACCTGCCCGGGATGCCCTTCCCGGGAGCACCCTGGTCCTTCCCCTCCAAGGACGAGGTGGCCGATTACCTCGCCCGCTACGCGAAGACGTTCAACCTCCCCATTCGCCTGGGCACGCGGGTGACGTCCGTGCGCGAGGCCGGCGGCGTGTACGAGGTGCGGACGCAGGACACCACCTTCGAGGCCCTCAACGTCGTCTGCGCCACGGGGCCCTTCCAAAAGCCCCACCTGCCCATCAGCACGGAGCGGGCCAGCCCCTCGCTGCTCCAGCTCCACAGCACCGGGTACCGCAACCCCGCGCAGCTCCCGCCTGGAAGGGTGCTCGTGGTGGGCTGTGGCAACTCGGGAGCGGGCATCGCCCGGGAGCTGGCCGCGAGCCATGAAGTGCACCTGGCGCTCGGGAGCACCGCCGTCACTCCCCGCAGCCTGCTCGGGCGGGACTTCTTCTGGTGGGCCCACCTGCTGCGGCTCACGGACGTCACCGCCGACTCCTGGCTGGGGCGGAAGATGCGCCAGGGCCCCGACGGCATCATCGGCCAGGGCCCCGAGGTGCTGGCGCGCGAGCACGGCCTCGTGTTGCGGCCCCGGGTGCGGGGCGTGGAGGGCCATCGCGTCACCTTCGTGGATGGCAGCTCCATGGAGGTGGCGGCCATCGTCTGGGCCACCGGCTTCCGCCCGGACTACACCTGGCTGGAGGTGCCCGCCGTGCTCGATGCGCGCGGCGTGCCCGTCCACCAGCGCGGCATCACCTCGGCCCCGGGCCTCTACTTCCTGGGCCTCAAGTGGCTCCACCGCGCCAACTCCTCCCTGCTGGGCGGCGTGGGGCGGGATGCCGCCTTCCTCGCTTCCCACATCGCCGATCGCCCCCGCCACTCCGTGGCATCCCCCCGTCCCTCTCTGGAGGCAGCATGAGACTCGAGCTCCCACGCGGTGTGGTGGACTTCTTCACCGTCAGCCCTCGCACCCCCGACGCATCGCTCTACTGGAAGAACATCGAGACCGTCATGCGGCTGAGCGACCGCTACGGCTACACGGGCCTGCTCATCTTCACGGGCAACGACGTCCTCATCGAGCCGTGGGTGGTGGCCGAGCGGGTGCTGGCCGGAACGCGGCAGCTCTCGCCCCTGGTGGCCATCAACCCCCTCTACATGCACCCGTTCACGGCGGCGAAGTTCATCTCCTCGTTCGCCCACCTCCACGGGCGACGCACGTACGTCAACCTGGTGACGGGCGCGGCGCTCAGCTACCAGGAGTCCTTCCATGATCGGCTGTCGCATGACGAGCGCTACGAGCGGCTGCAGGAGTACGCCGAAGTGATGAAGGGGCTGCTCACCCTGCCCTCGGTGAGCCATGAGGGGCGGTACTACCAGGTGTCCAACCTGCAGCTCCTCCCCCGGCCGCCCGAGGCGCTGCGGCCCGGCTTCCTGCTCGCGGGGCAGTCCGAGGCGGCGCTGCGGACGGCCACGGCTGTCGGCGCGGTAAGCATGCAGATGCTGCCGGCCACGCTGGGGGAGGGCCTGCGCGCGGGCGTTCGCGGTGTCCACTTCGGCATCGTCACCCGGCCCCAGGAGGCGGAGGCGTGGAAGGCCGCGCGCGCCCTCTTCCCCGAGGATGCGCTGGGCCAGGAGGTGCTCGAGCTCTCCATGCGCAACACCGACGCCGAGTGGAAGTGGCGGATGAAGCTGGCGGCCGAGGGCGCCTCGGTGGCGCGGCACGGCTACTGGGTGGAGCCCTTCCGCAACTTCAAGGCGGACTGCCCCTACTTCGTGGGAGACCACGGGCAGGTGGCCGCGCTCATCGTCTCCCTCGTCCAGCAAGGCATCGACACCGTCATCCTGGACATCCCTCCGCTCGAGGAGGAGTTCCACCACATCGACCTCGCCTTGAAGGAGGCCGCGGCGCGGTTGAGCCTCCCGCCCGGCGTCCTCTCCTCCAGCACGGAGGTCCGCGCCGTCGCGCGGGAGTGAATCCCATGCACCCTTCCCCCAACTGGGATGCCCCCGAGACGGCTGGCCTCGTCCAGCGCCTGTTCTCGGCCGCTGGCGAGCCCGAGCAAGCCCTGGAGACACGCGTCTCCGAGCTCATCTCCCACTTCCTCGGCGACACGCGCGTGTGCTCGGACGCCAGCTTCGACGCGCTGTCGGCGTCCTTTACCACCAGCGTGCTACCCGCCGAGCCGACGCACGACGAGGACTACCTGGAGTACCTCGAGCGGGACGTGGTGGCGCACTCCATAAACACCTCCTCGCCCACGTACATCGGCCACATGACGTCCGCGCTGCCGTACTTCACCCGCCCGTTGAGCCGGCTCGTCAGCGCGCTCAACCAGAACGTGGTGAAGGTGGAGACGGCCAGGGCCCTCACGCCCTACGAGCGCCAGACGCTGGCCATGCTGCACCGGCTCGTCTTCGCACGGGACGACGCCTTCTACGCGGAGCACGTGCAGAACCGCCGCAGCACGCTGGGCATGGTGACGTCCGGAGGCACCCTCGCCAACGTGACGGCGCTGTGGGTGGCCCGCAACGCCTCGCTGGGGCCGCAGGGGGACTTCCCGGGCCTCGAGCGCGCCGGGCTCATGGCCGCGCTCGAGCACCGGGGCGCCCGGCGGGCGGTGCTCATCGGCTCGTCCCTCATGCACTACTCGCTGCAGAAGGCGGCGGACGTGCTGGGCCTGGGGACGCAGAACGTCATCCAGGTGGGCGTGGACGAGCGCAGCCGCATGAAGGTGGACGAATTGCGGCGCGTGGTGGAGGACTGCCGCCGGCACCGCGAGCACATCGTGGCCATTGTCGGGGTGGCGGGCACCACCGACTCGGGGGGGATTGATCCGCTGGAGGAGATCGCCCAGGTGGCGCGCGAGGCGGGGACGCACTTCCACGTGGACGCGGCGTGGGGCGGGCCCACCCTCTTCTCGGACACGCACCGGCACCTGCTGCGGGGCATCGAGCTGGCGGACTCCGTCACCATCGACGGGCACAAGCAGCTCTACGTCCCCATGGGTCTGGGCATGGTGCTGTTGAAGGATCCACGCGCCGCGGTCTCCATCGAGAAGCAGGCGCCGTACATCATCCGCGCCAACTCGCCGGACCTGGGCCGGCGCTCCCTGGAGGGCTCGCGCCCGGCCGCGGTCCTCTACCTCCACGCCGCGCTGCACCTGCTGGGGCGCCGGGGCTACGCCCACCTCATCGACGAGGGCATCCGCAAGACGAGCTACCTGGCGGACACCCTCCGGGCCCGGCCCGAGTTCGAGCTGATGGCCGAGCCGTCCATGAACATCCTCAACTACCGGTACGTGCCCACCGCGCTGCGCGAGCGCGTCCGCCAGGGAGTCCTGGGGCCCGCGGAGGACGAGCTGCTCAGCCGCTTCAACGAGCGCCTCCAGGAGGCGCAGAGCGCCGCCGGGCGGACGTTCGTGTCCCGGACCACCCTGCGCCACACCCGCTATGGCCTGGACAGGCCCCTCGCCGTGCTGCGCGCGGTCCTCGCCAACCCGCTGACGACCGAGCGCCACATCGACGCCGTGCTGGATGACCAGGTGCGCATTGCCTCGACACTGGAGGGAGCATGAGTGACATCAACCTGCGGGCCGTGAAGAACGTCTACGCCGCATACGACCGCGGCGACCTGGACGCCGTGCTCGCCACACTCGCGGACGACATCGTCTGGACCAACCCGTACCCGGCCCATGTGCCGCTGGCGGGCGTCTTCAAGGGCCACGCGGCCTTCCGGCGCTTCGTGGGCGCCATCCGTGAGTCAACGGAGTCCCTGGCCTTCGAGGTGCACGAGCTCGTCGCGCAGGGCGACAAGGTGGTGGTGCTCGGCTGGGAGCGGGTCATCGCCAGGCCCACGGGCCGCGTCTACGAGAACCCATGGGTCCATGTCTGGACACTTCGCGAGGGCAAGGCCCTCTCCGTGCGCGTCCACGGGGACACCGCAGCCGTCGGCGCGGCGTTTCAGCTCCCGTGAGGGGGACGCCCGGGAGTGAATACTTGCCGCGGCCAGTCCCGCCGCCAGCAGCAGCGGTAGGACATACCCTCCTCGAAAGCGAAAGCCTCGCGGCTCCCGCTCCGGAAATGCTGTGCACGCGGAGCACCACCGCCGCTGGCTGGGGCAGGAGGCCAGCGTTCGCCAGGAGATGGAGGCGCCTGGCTGGCCGGACAGCGCCGGCGTGTGGAGATGCCACCCGCTGCCTCGGGATACGCCCGCTGGACTAACTGGAAATTTCCATCTATTATGGATTCCCCATCTGTCCTGGAATCCTTCCTATGCGCAAGAACCTGCTCCGCTCCGTCCTCCGTGCCTCGCTGTCTGGACTGATGCTGTCTGCCTGTGGCGGCATGCCCAACGAGCTGGGGCTGACTCCAGCCGAGGAGAGCCTGGGCACCCAGGAGGCGGCCCTGGATTGCGCCGGAGCGAGCGTCACCGCGCTCAACA
>DASQMW010000124.1:0-34590 GCA_035645295.1 Archangium sp. | reverse complement strand
CGCGCACCACCTCCATGTCCTGCCACGTGAGGCCCGGTGGCGCGCCCAGCGCCTTCACCAGGGCCTCCTTGGCGGCGAAGCGGGCCGCGTAGGCACTCGCGGCGTCCGCCCGCGCACCGCACAGGGCCCGCTCGGCCTGCGTGTACACACGCTCGAGGAAACGCTCGGCGCGCGGTCCATCCAGGATGCGCTGGATGCGCGCCACCGCGCAGATGTCCATCCCCAGTCCGAGGATTGCCATGGCGCCCTACCCCGGGTTGCGCATCAGCTCGACCATCTCCCGCACCGCCCGCTCGAAGCCCACCAGCACCGCCCTCGCGACCAGGGAGTGCCCGATGTTCAGCTCGTCGATCTCCTGGATACGAGCGATGGGCAGCACGTTGTCGTAGTTGAGCCCGTGGCCCGCGGCCACGCTCATGCCCAGCCGCGCCGCCGCCTTCGCCGCGTCGACGATGCGGCTCAGCTCCCGCGCCCGCTCGCGCTCGTTGCGTGCCTCGCAGTAGCGCCCGGTGTGCAATTCAATCCGGTCCGCGTTCACCTTGTGCGACGCGCGCACCTGGTCCAGGTCCGGGTCGATGAACAGCGAGACGGTGATCTCCCCGTCCTTGAGGTTCTTGATGATTTTGGCGATGGGGTCGCGCTGACCGGCCACGTCGAGCCCGCCCTCGGTGGTGAGCTCCTCGCGCCGCTCGGGCACCAGGGTCACCACGTCTGGCTTGTGTTCGTAGGCGATCTTCACCATCTCCTGGGTGGCGGCCATCTCCAGGTTGAGCAGCGTCTGGACCGTCTCCCGGAGGATGCGCAGGTCGCGCTCCTGGATGTGGCGCCGGTCCTCGCGCAGGTGGATGGTGATCTGCCCGGCTCCGGCCAGCTCGGCCATGGCCGCCGCCGTCACCGGATCCGGATACGTGGTCCGCCGCGCCTGACGCAGCGTGGCCACGTGGTCCACATTCACACCCAGTCGCTGTCCCATCTCGGCCGCTCCTCGCGCGCGCGAATCCACCGCGCGCGCCCTTCTATTGGCGGCCCGAGACCGGAAGTCAACCGTTCAGAGCCTTGGAGAGCGCCTCGGCGATCTCCCGGGCGTACTGCTCGTTGCGCGCGGCGTCGATACCCTCGATGAGGACGCGGGCCTTGGGCTCGGTGCCGGAGAAGCGCACCAGCACCCGGCCGTCCTTGCCCAGCTTCTTCTCCACGTCCTGGATGGCCCGCATCACCGTGGGCAGCTCGCCCAGCTCGCGCTTCTGCTTGACCACCACGTTGACGAGCGTCTGCGGCACCGGCTGGAAGATGGAGGCCAGCTCGCTCACCGGCTTCTGCTGGCGGCACATGACGGCCAGGAGCTGGAGCGCGGCCAGGGTGCCGTCGCCCGTGGTGGTGTGGTCCGAGAAGATGAGGTGGCCGCTCTGCTCGCCACCGATGTTGTAGCCGTTCTTGCGCATCTCCTCGACGACGTAGCGGTCACCCACCTTGGTGCGGACCACCTTGACGCCCCAGCGCGCCACCGCCCGCTCCAGGCCGATGTTGCTCATCACCGTGGAGACGAGCGTCTTCTTCTTGAGCTCCTTGCGGGTGACGAGCTCGCCGGTGCAGATGGCCATGATGGCGTCGCCATCCACCACGTTGCCCTTCTCGTCCACGACGATGAGGCGGTCCGCGTCACCGTCCAGGGCGATGCCCAGGTTCGCCCCGTGCTTCACCACCGCGCGCGACAGGTTCTCCGGGTGGAGCGCGCCGCACTTGTTGTTGATGTTCTTGCCGTCCGGCTGCACGCCCAGGGCAATCACCTTGGCGCCCAGCTCCTCGAGCACCGCGGGGGCCGTCTTGTAGGCGGCGCCATTGGCGCAGTCGACAACGATGGTCATCCCCTCCAGCGTCAGCTCGCGGGGGAAGCACGTCTTGAGGAAGACGATGTAGCGGCCGCGGGCGTCCTCCAGGCGGAAGGCCCGGCCAATCTTGGTCGCGGTGGGGCGGATGGAGTCGATGGCGCCGCTGGCCACCAGCTCCTCAATCTTCGCCTCCGTCTCGTCCGGCAGCTTGAAGCCGTCGCGCCAGAAGAACTTGATGCCGTTGTCCTGGTACGGGTTGTGGGAGGCGGAGATGACGGCCCCCGCGTCCGCGCGCATCGACGTGGTCAGGTTGGCGATGCCCGGGGTGGGCAGCGGACCCACCAGGTCCACGTCCACGCCCATGGAGGTGAGGCCGGCGGCGAGGGCCTGCTCCAGCATGTAGCCGGACAGACGCGTGTCCTTGCCGATGATGACGCGGTGCCGGTGAGGCCCGTTGCGGATGAGATGCGCGAGCGCACGGCCCAGCTGCATCGCGACTTCCGCGGTCATCGGATAGACGTTGGCAACGCCCCGGACACCGTCCGTGCCGAAAAGCCGCTGCGAGGCCCGCTCTTCCTTCGGGGGCATGTTCATCCTGTAGGCCATAGTGTGCCGCTCCACCTTTCCCTTGGGCCGGCCCTGAGGGCGGACCCCGACGCCGAGGGCTTATACCGTGCCCTCCACAGCGCCCGAAGCTAGGGAGTAGAAGCTCCCTGGACAAGCTTGCGGCCAATCAGGCCGCCCCACCCCGTGGTGGGTCGGGCCGATTCATACATCCTCCCTCAGGGTGAATCTCCCTCAAACGCGCACCTTTCCCGGCTGGTAGAGCGCGCCACCGTCCAGGGCCGCACGCAGGGCGTCGGCCACCGCGAGGGCGTCCTTCACCTCGGCCACGTCGTGTACGCGCACGAAGTCCGCGTTCCCCACCGCGGCCATGGCCGCCACCGAGCCCAGGGTCGCGGCCAGGCGCTCGTCCGCTGGCTTGCCCCCCGCCAGCTTCCCGAGGAAGGACTTGCGGCTGGTGCCCACCAGCAGGGGCAGCCCCAGCACGCGCAGCTCGTCCAGTCGCCGCAGCAGGAAGAGGTTGTGCCCGAGTGTCTTGCCGAAGCCGATGCCCGGGTCCACCAGCACACGCCCGCGCGGCACGCCCGCCGCTACCGCCCGCTCCACGCCCTCCTCCAGGAAGGCCAGCACCTCGTCCACCACGTCCTTGTAGTGCGGGTCCTTCTGCATCGTCTGGGGGGTGCCCTGGATGTGCATCAGACAACAGGCCGCCCCCGCCTCGGCCGTCACGCGGGGCAGCTCGGCGTCGAAGTGGAAACCACTGATGTCGTTGACGAGCACCGCGCCGGCCTTCAGCGCCTCGCGGGCCACGGCCGCCTTGGTGGTGTCCACGGAGAGAGGCACGTCCGTGCGGGCCCGCAGCCCCTCGAGGACGGGGACGATGCGCGCCGCCTCCTCCTCCGCGGACACGGGCGGCGAGCCCGGCCGGGTGGACTCCCCGCCCACATCCAGCACGTCCGCGCCCGCCTCGGCCAGCCGCAGCCCGTGGGCCACGGCGGCCTCGGTGCCGAAGTAGAGCCCCCCGTCCGAGAAGCTGTCCGGCGTCACGTTCACCACGCCCATGACGTGGGTGCGCGCCCCGAAGGTGAAGGTCTTCGCGCCCAGCACCAGCGGGGCCGGCGGCGCCGAGGCCTCCAGCACGTGCGCCAGTGCCGCGGCCAGCCCGGCCAGCTCCGTCCGCTCCTTCGCCTCGGCCACCACGCGCTCGAACTGCTCCTTGCGTCCGGAGAGCAGCCCCGTGCCGGGCCTCGCGCGCAGATCCCCCGCCACCCACGAGGGGTACTCCTCGCGCCCGGGAGCCTCGGAGGCGGAGAAGAGGCCGGCGAGGAAGCGGCCCTGCTCGCGCTCCAGGCCTGTGAGCAACACGTGCAGCGCGGGCAGCTTCTCCAGCAGGTACTCGCGGGCGGGCGTGGGCAGCCCCATGCGAAGGAAGGCGGGCTCGAGGTCCGCGGGGCGGTCGGCGCGGACGGGGCGGGCGCGAATCATGGCGGGTCGGTTCCGGGGGCTCGCAAAGGGCTCGGAAAAGCAGAAGGGCCCTCCCCACGTGAGTGGAGAGGGCCCGGGTTCTACACGGAAGTGAAGCTCAGGCTACGCCTTGTTCGGCTCCATGCCGGGGAGCCCCTCGAGCGCGTCGAGGATCTTCCGCTTGTCCTTCTTCTCGGTGGACTTCGTCGGCGGCGCCACGACGCGAGGAGGCGGACGCTCGCGGGTCAGCTGCCCGCCCTGGAGGAGGATGTTGACGTCCTCGGCATCCAGCGTCTCGTACTCCACCAGCGCATCGGCCACGCGCTTGAGGCCCTCGAGGTGCTCGGTGAGCAGCTTCTTGCCGGTCTCGTAGCAGCCGATGACGATGCTGCGCACCTCGGCGTCGATCTGCCGCGCGGTGTCCTCGGAGTAGTCCTTGGCCGAGTTGAAGTCGCGGCCCAGGAATACCTCACCATCGCTCTTGCCGAAGGACAGCGGGCCCATCTTCTCGCTCATGCCCCAGCGGCACACCATGGCGCGCGCCGTCTCGGTCGCACGCTCGATGTCGTTGGAGGCACCGGAGCTCATCTCGTTGTAGATGAGCTCCTCGGCGATGCGGCCGCCCATGGCCATGGTGATCTGGTCGAGGATCTGCTTCTTGTACCCGTTGACCTTGTCCTCGATGGGCAGGCTCCAGGTGAGCCCCAGGGCCTGGCCGCGCGGGATGATGGTGACCTTGTGGAGGGGATCGCAGCCGGGCAGCAGCTTGGCGATCAGCGCATGGCCGGCCTCGTGGACGGCCGTGTTGCGCTTCTCCTTCTCGGTCATGATCATGGACTTGCGCTCCGGGCCCATGAAGACCTTGTCCTTGGCCTGCTCGAAGTCGCTGAGATCCACCCGCTCCTTGTTCTGGCGGGCGGCCATCAGCGCCGACTCGTTGACCAGGTTCTCCAGGTCCGCGCCCGTCATGCCCGGCGTACCGCGGGCGATGACCTCGAGCTCCACATCGGGAGCCAGGGGCACGCGGCGGGTGTGCACCTTCAGCACGCCCAGGCGGCCCTTCAGGTCGGGACGGGGCACCACGATGCGCCGGTCGAAGCGGCCCGGGCGCTGGAGCGCGGGGTCGAGGACGTCCGGACGGTTGGTGGCGGCGATGAGGATGACGCCCTCGTTGGACTCGAAGCCGTCCATCTCCACCAGGAGCTGGTTGAGCGTCTGCTCGCGCTCGTCGTGACCACCGCCGAGGCCCGCGCCACGGTGACGGCCCACGGCGTCGATCTCGTCGATGAAGATGATGCACGGGGCGTTCTTCTTGCCCTGCTCGAACAGGTCGCGAACGCGGCTGGCGCCCACGCCCACGAACATCTCCACGAAGTCCGAGCCGGAGATGGAGAAGAAGGGAACGCCGGCCTCACCGGCCACCGCGCGGGCCAGCAGCGTCTTGCCCGTACCCGGAGGGCCCATCATCAGGACGCCCTTGGGGATGCGGCCCCCCAGCTTGGTGAACTTCTTGGGGTCCTTGAGGAACGCGACAATCTCCTCCAGTTCCTCCTTGCACTCGTCGGCACCGGCCACGTCCGCGAACGTGATCTTGTTGTGGCTCTCATTGAGGAGCCGCGCCTTGGACTTGCCGAAGGTCATCGCCTTGCCGCTGCCACCCTGCAGCTGGCGCATGAAGAAGATGAAGAAGAGGAACAGGAAGACGACGGGCAGCCACTGGCCCAGGACGGTGAGCCAGAGGCTGTTCTGCTCCTCCCGCTCGTACTTCACGTCCACGCCGTTCTTGCGCAGCTGCTCCAGCACGGCGGCGTCCGGCGCGGGGCCGGTGGTGCGGAACTTCTCCTCGGTGCCGGCGTACACACCCTGGTAGGTGTTCCCCTTGACCGAGACGGCGTTAACCTTGTTGGCCTCCACACTGGCCAGGAACTGGGTGAAAGTCGGCTCCTGCACCTGGTCGCCACCAGTGGAGAAGAAATTGTAGAAGGCGACGAAGAGGACGATCAGGATGACCCAAAGGCCGATGGTCTTATAAGTCGAACGCACGTGTCAGCTGCCCTTTCGGAGCTCGGCGGTATGAGGGCACGGCCGAAAAATGCCCAGCAGTTTCGACCGTTTGTCACGACACCGGGCGTGTTGCCCGTTTATCTGACGGTATCAGCAACAGCAAAAACGCCTCAACTATTTTGGGGGTTCCATCCCCAACCTCCCCCGCAGTGGTCCACTCTATAACGGAGGGGGACCGGGCACGCTCGTGCCCGGTGGTGAGGCCCACAGAAAGAGGCGTACAGCCGACGAAGACGTGGAATTCCAAACGCCCGGCACCCACAGCACTGTCTGCTCGGCGTCCATCACCACCGGCAGCGCGTCGCGGTGCTCGGCGGGAACGCGCCGGTCCACGAGCACATCCTGCAGCTTGCGCGAGCCCGCGGGTCCCCTCACCCGGTCCCCCGCTCGACGCGTGCGCACCGTGAGGGGCCACCGCATCTCCTCTGGAAGCGGCAGCCCGAGGGTGCCCGGCGGAGGAGGCGCCGCCGCCACGGTGAAGGTCCAGCCCGTGCCCGGTTGGACTCCCGACGTCCCCTCCCCCGCCAGCACCAGGGCCGGAGGCGGCTCGTTGGGGGCCTCGCGTCGCACGCAGCGCACACGCCCGCCCGCGGTCCTCAATTGAAGGCCCCCGCTCGCCTGCCCACCCCGGAGGGTCACGGCGCGGCCCGTCTCCACCGACCGCTGCGCCCGGGCCAGGGAGGCCTCATCCACCTCCGCACCGGCGCTGGCCAGCAGGCGAGCCAGCACCCGTCGGCGCAGCGGCGGCTCCAGAGCGCGCACCTCCACCGCGTCCAGGCTCCCGTCTGGGAGCGAAATCCGGCCCCAGGCCCCGTCCGCCAGCCTGCCCAGCAGGGCCTCGTCCTCGGCGGCCAGCCGGGCGAAGGCGGCCAGCCGGGGCACGACCGGGAAACCCGCGGCGCGCACCAGCACCGGCAGCACCTCGTGGCGGATGCGGGTCCTCAAGAAGGCCGGGTCCTTGTTCATCGGATCCGTCACGAAGGAGACGCCCTCCCCGGCCAGGAAGGCCTCCACCTCCTCACGCGTCCGCTCGAGCAGGGGGCGGACGAGGAAGGGCCGGACCCGGTGGATGCCGGCCGCTCCCCTCAGAGCCGTGCCCCGGACCAGCCTCATGAGGAGCGTCTCCGCCTGGTCCGACGCCGTGTGCGCCGTGGCCACCACATGGAGGCCCCGCTCCCGCCGCACCGACTCGAGCGCCGAGTAGCGCGCCTCGCGGGCCCGCGCCTCCACCCCGGAACCGGGTGCCAGCCGCAGCGGGACGACATGACAGGGTAGTTCCCATCGGGCAGCCAGCCGGGCGACCGCTTGCACCTCCTCCTGGGCCTCGGGCCGCAGGCCATGGTCGAGCGTGGCCACTTCCACCCGGAGTGAGAGCGACTCACGCACCCGGGCCGTGCCCACGAGCAACGCGGTGGAGTCCGCCCCTCCGGACACGGCCAGCAGGACGGAGCCGCCCTCCAGCCCCAACTGACGGTAGGCCTCCCTCAAGGCCGTCGAAAACAGGACGCTGGCGTCAGCAGTGGAGTCCATTGAACACGGGAAGGAATCAGAATCGAGCGAGACCCGTTACACCGGATGCAGCCGGTTGAAGGGGCTGAAGACGATTCTTATGATCGTCACGAAGGTCGCGAGGGTCGGGCGGGTCGGGAAAAAGAGGTGGGGAATGGGTCGCGCGACGCAAGGTGTTCTAAACGTGAAATTTTGACGGAGTTGGGCCTAGGGGTCCCCCCCCTCCCCCTCTGGGCCCACGGGGCCGCCGGGATCAGTCCTGGCGGTCCTTCTTTCCGGAGCGCCCCGGGTTCTTCCTTGACTGGAAGGATCCGGGGCGTTCCCTTTTGCGGGTTTTTTTCCCCTGACGATGCCTGTACGGCTGCATACGGTAAGGGAGCACTTCGAAACCGTTGACCCGTCAGGGCGTCTGTCGGATAACGGCTCCGGTGTGTTCAGGTCGTCACCTCGTATCCGTTGCGGAGAGCCAGGATGGCAGGCACCGACAAGCGTAAGCAGTCCCTCTACTTCCCCGAGGAGATGCTCAAGGAGATCCAGGAGGAAGCAAACCGCCAGGATCGCTCGCTCTCGTGGGTGGTGCAGCAGGCCTGGAAGATCGCTCGAGACCGTATCAAGTCGTTCCCCGCGGTGAACGACGTGACGGGTGACGAGCGGCAGGACCCCCGTGAAGAAGGGAGGTCCTGAGCTTCATGGCAGCCACCGACCATCGTAAGCAGAGTCTCTATTTCCCCGAGGACATGCTGGACGAAATCCAGCGTGAGGCGACGCGGCAGGATCGCTCGCTCTCGTGGATCGTCCAGCAGGCGTGGAAGGTGGCCCGCGCCGAGCTGCGCAAGATGCCGTCGCCCAACGACGTCTTCGGCCCCACGCCGACGCCGCCCAACGGCACGGACACCCCGCAGTCCTGAAGGACGTGGCCCGCGCCCCGGCCCTACTGCACCACGGGCCGGGCGGGCCGCGCGCAGTGCTGAAAGAGGATGCGGCCAGCCTCCCGTAGGGCCCGGTTCTCGGTCGAGTGGTTCGACCGCATATGGGCCTCGGCGAGGTTGGCATCCGTGGCCTTGCCTTCCGCCGTGCTCGCCGTGACGGGATTGCGCGAGAGGTCCTTGGCCGCGTCCTTGAAGATCGTGCCGTACCCATCCCCGCCCTCGAGCAGGAAGTCGGGCATGGCCACGCGGTAGACGATGGACGGATCCGCGCGAGGCGGCAGCGGCACCGTGCGCGCATTCACCTGCAGCCCCACCACGCGAGAGCCCGCGGGACGCTCGCAGTCCACCGTCACCGTGGTGCCCTCGGACACGTGCAGGAAGGCGCCGGAGGGAAAGAGGATGGGCTGGCCCTCCGGGTACAGCCCCGCCACCGACTGCTCGAACATGGCCACCAGCTGCTGCTCGGTGAGGTTCACCGTCACCACGGAGTTCTCGAAGAGGAGGACCTCGTGCAGCAGGCCGTTCTTGAGCGGGCCCTTGGGGATGACGGTGCGGGTGACGCACAGGCCCTCGGCACGCAGCGAGCCCCCGTTGATGATGCCCAGCTCCGCGGGTGCCTTGGAGCCATCCTCGGCATGCCGGAAGGCGTCCGCGGCGAGCTGGCCCAGCGCATGGTTGTCGTGGCGGGCGTAGGGCCTCTCGAGGAAGACATCCTCGCCCAGGTAGCCGACGGTGGACTCCGGATCGGCCACCAGCGGCTGGCACTGGTCGTTGTACTGCAGGCAGCCGAGCCCCGGAGCGAGGGCCACGGCCAACAGGGCGGCGGTGAGCGTGCGAGGCATCAGTTGCGGGCCCTCAGGGTGAGGAAGGCGGAGACGCCCTCGCGCGGAACCAGGCCGGGCATGCGGTCTGGCCGGGGGACGTCGTCGCGCAGGTCGGAGTCGAAGGCGTTCTGCACCACGACGGCCAGCTCGAAGTGGTCGCCGATGGGCTCGGTGCGCACCTGGGCGGTGATGAGGCCGTAGGCCGGAATCTTGTAGCGGCGGATGAGCTCCAGCACGGAGCGGGTGTTGTTGCGCCGCTCGGCGCCCGCGCGCACGACGATGTCGAAGTTGATGAAGTCCCCGATGGGCATGGACACGCCGGCGTTGAAGCGCGCCTGGGGGATGTCGGTGAGGTAGCGGTGGTTGGCGGGCACCTCCTGGTCCTCGGCGCGGAAGAGGCTGGCGTTGACCCAGGTGGTGGCGCGCTTGGAGGCCTCCAGGCGGGCCTCGCCCTCCACGCCGTAGACGAGCACGCCCAGCTCGCGGTTGCGCACCGGGACGATGTTGCCCGAGGTGTCCACCGCCGCGATGGGGTTGGAGAAGCTCTCCAGGAAGGCGTTGGCGCGGATGCGCACGCGCGACTCGCCGGAGACCTGGATGAGATCCGCGCCGGCCTCCAGCGTGTTCACCACGGCGGGCCGCAGGGCCGGGTTCCCCTCGAAGCGGCCCTGGTTGTAGTAGGTGTTGGGGATCGTCTCCAGCAGCTCCTGGAGCGTGGGCGGACGGAAGGCGCGGCCGTAGAGCAGCTTGAGGACGAGCGAGTCGGTGGCGGAGAAGACGAGCCCCACCCGCGGGTTGACGCTCGGCACCAGCTGGGTGCCGGTGATGGCGTTGGTGTCGTTCACGGACGGCAGCTGGGTGGCGTCCACGCGCACCCCGAAGGTGAGCGTGAGCGGCTCCACCACCGTCCACTGATCCTGCGCGAAGGCGCTGAACGTCAGGCGCCGCGCCGCCGCGCCATCCGCGAGCTTCAGCATGTCCACCACCCCCTCGGGCGTGGTCAGCGAGGGCCGGCGCCGGCTGTCGAGCGTGTAGTTGGTCTCGTAGCTGTACGCGCCCAGCATCTGCAGCTCGGCCTCGGCGCCCAGCGAGAGGCGGTTGCCCTCGAAGAGCGACAAGTCCGAGTCCACGCTGGCCCCCAGCGTGCGCACGGTGACGCGCGTCTGCTCGAGCATGCCGTCGGCGAAGACCTGGTTGTCCTCGGGGCCGGTGCGGAAGCCGTCCGGGCCAATCTGGAAGAGCCGGCCCGTGCTCTGCTGGTCGCCGTGGAGCCGCGCGCGCAGGCGCACCCGGTCGTTCAGCGCGCGCTCGTAGGTGACGTCGCCGAGGAACACCTGCCACCCCAGGCGCGAGCCCGGCCCCACGGTGTCGAAGAGGCCCACCAGGGCGGAGCGCTCCTCGGAGAGCAGCCGCGCGGAGACCTGGAGGTGGCTGTCGGAGGACATCTCGTAGCCGAACCCCAGGCCCAGGTTGAGCAGGAAGCGATCGTCCCGGGTGGTGCCGGAGGGCTCCAACGGCTCGCGCAGCTTCTGGGCGAGCGTGTCCGCGCTGAGCGCGTCCGTCTCGATGGGCGCCGAGTCCCCCACCTGGTGCCAGAGGTCCGCGTCGCCGAAGAGCTTGAGGCGGCCAAAGGAGTGGGCCCCGGAGACATGGCCATCGAAGGTGGTGGCGAGCCGGTCCTCCAGCTTGGGAAAGCCGCCCCCGGAGACGGAGGCGCGAAAGCCCTCGGCGCGCTGGGTGACGACGTTCACCACGCCCAGGAAGGCGCCGGCACCGTAGAGCGCCGAGCCGGGCCCGCGGATGACCTCGATGCGCTCCAGGTTCTCCACCGGCAGGTTCATCAGCGCCTTGCCGTCGAAAAAGTTGTTGAGGCGCTGGCCATTGAGGAGGAAGAGCACCTCGGCGTCGTTGCGCAGGCCGCGGATGGCGACGCGGTGGAAGCCCTGCACGTCGCGGCTGAGCGTGAGGCCGGGCATCACGTCCAGCACGTCCGCCACCGTGCGCGCCCCGAGCGCGCGGATCTGCTCGCGCCCGAAGGAGGCGGCGATGGCGGGCACCTTCTTCACCTTCTCCTCGTGCCGGGTGGCGAGCGCCAGGGTGTCCTCGGCGCTGTAGAGGGCGAGGTCCTCCTCGAGCTCCGAGCGCTTCGGCGCGGGCTGCTCGGGCTCGGCGGACCGCGAGGGCCTCGCGGCGGCCGGGCGGGAAGCGTCACTCCCGGCGTCCGGAGGCAGCTCGGCCGTCAGGGCAGCCATGGCGTCATCGGACCCGGACTTCCGGGGGGGCTCGGGCCTGCGCTCGGCCTTCGGAGCCGGTTCCGTCTTTGGAGGGAGCTCGGCCTTCGGAGCGGGCTCGGCCCTGGCGGTGGACTCGCTCTTGCGGCCCGGCTCGGTCCTGCGCTCGTTCCGGGAGGGAGGCTCGGCCCTGGCGGCGGGCTCGGGCTCGACGGGCCGGGTGGAGAGCGGCGTCCGCGCCGAGGGCACCTGCCCCACCACCACGACGCGGGCCGGCCGCGTGGCGCTCTTGAAGAGGGGCACGCGCTCGCCACCGGGGGTGAAGCCCTCCACGTAGTACTCGACACCGGGCGGGGCCAGGCTCGATGCCGGGATGGTGCCCCGGTAGAGGTCCCCGTACTGCAGCTCCAGGGGCGCCTCGGCGTAGGGCTCGCCGGGTCCGCGGTAGCGGATGACCAGCCGCATGATGCGCTGCGTCCCGGTGAGCACGCCGTCGACCACGAGCGCCACCCCGGGCTCCGCCTGCGCGGGCGCGTTGTGCAGCAGCGTCGACTGCTCCTGCGCGAGCACGGGCAGCGCCGTGAGGAGCACGAGCGCGAGGAGGAGGGGGCGTGATCTCGTAAGTACGGACTTCACGGTCAACCCGGATCGTCCCCCGAGGGGTTCGGCCCGTCAAGGAAGGGGGGTCTCGGACGCCGAATTTTTGCCGGGCTGGCACTCGCGTGCGACTTGTGATCGTCCATGCGCGCGTCGCTCGCCCTCCACCTCGCCCTGTTTCGCCGCCAGAAGGCCCAGATCGCCCGGGCTATCGAGGGGCAGTCCGCGGCCTTCCGGGCCTACGAGGCCCGCTACCGCCGGCGGACGTCCGAATACCGGCGGGTGCTGACGGCCTCGTCGGTGTCCCAGCGGGTGCTGGCGGCGGACGTGGTGTACGTGGGCGACTACCACACCCTGCCGCTGGCCCAGGAGACATACCTGGAGCTGGTCGAGGGCGTGAGGGAGGCGGGCCGCCGCGTCGTGCTCGCGCTCGAGTGCGTCGAGGGCCGGCACCAGGCGTCGGTGGAGGCGTACCTCGCGGGACGCCTGGCGGAGCGGCCCCTGCTCGCCCGGTTGGGTCATGGCACGAGCCAGGGCTCCTGGTCGGGCCTGCGCACGCTGCTGGCCTACGCGAAGCGTCATCGGCTGCAGGTGGTGGGCATCGACCGGCGCGCGCAGGGCGAGCGCTCCCTGGAGCTACGGGACGCGTATGCGGCGGAGCGGATTGCCCGGGCGCTGCGCGCGGAGGACAAGCCGCGGGTGATGGTGCTGGTGGGCCAGTACCACGTGGCCCCCTGCCACCTGCCGGCGCAGGTGGAGCGGGCCCTGGGCGAGGGGCCCGAAGCGCGCGGGCTGGTGGTGTACCAGAACGCCGAGGGCGTCTACTGGCGGCTGGCCCGTGAGGGCAAGGTGGGCATGTCGCAGGCGGTGGAGCTGCCGGACGGCGCGCTGTGCCTGCTGAACGCCTCGCCGGTGGTGTGCCAGCAGAGCTTCCTGGACTACCTGGAGGCGGAGTCCGGGGACTCGCCGCTGCGGGACAGGAGCGCGGCGGAGCGCTTCCGGGAGCTGGCGAGCCTCATCGGCCGGCTGGCGGGAGTGCCGGTGGGCCGGTCGCTGGACGAGGTGGAGGTGGTGACGGCGGCGGACGAGGACGCGCTGGTGCGCATCCAGCAGCGGGGCCGCTTCACGCAGGGGGAGCTGCTGCAGCTGCGGCGGCACATCCTCTCGCGGGAGAGCTGCTACATCCCCCGGGCACGGACGGCGTACCTGGCGTCCTTGTCGCTGAACCACGCGGCCGAGGAGGCGGCGCACTTCGTCCGGCACTGCGCGGTGGGAGACGCGATGGAGGCGCCCCGGCGGGCCTCGGATGCCTTCTACGCGCGGTGCCTGGAGGAGGCGCTGGGCTTCTTCGGCTCGAAGCTGGTGAATCCGCGGCGCACGTGCCTGGGAACGGGCGAGTGGGCGCTGCGCTTCGCCGGAGCACGGGGCGTGGAGCGGCAGATCGCCGCGTTCGTACTGGCGCACAAGGCGGCGGAGGTGGAGGTGCCGGACGAGGCGGTGAAGTTGCTGCCGCTGCGCAAGGACCGGCTCTTCCACGGCGTCAGCCACGCGCTCGGCTACCTGCTGGGAGACGCGCTCTACCGCGACTTCGACGGTGGCCAGGTGGACCGGGCGGAGCTCCGGGCCCTGTTCCGTAATCCCCTGGAGGACCCGAGGGCCACGTACTTCGACTGGGTCCGCCGCCTCTCCCGTTAAGGGGGTCGACGATGACCAACACCACCGCCAAGGCCATCTCGGAGCTGATGGTGTCAGTGGGTGCACAGCTGAACGAGTCCATTCGCCTCGTGCAATCAACGGAGGACGATGTCGAGTTCAAACGATACCGAGATTCGGTTTCCAAGATCATGACCACCATGCTCCTGGAGATCATGAACCCGCTCTACACAGAGCACCCCGAGCTGAAGCCTCCTGAACTCCGATGAGAGCCTGGCAACATCTCGACTTCGATGACCCGACGGTCGCCCCGGCCCTGGCGGTGCTCCAGTCCTTGCAGCGGGAGGACCGTGAGGTGGTGCGCTACCGCATCCCGGAGGGCTTCTCCCCCTACGATGAGGCGGTGGCGGACGAGATCATCGAGCTGCAACAGCGGGTCCTCGACGCGCTCCGCAAGCTCGTGCCTCCGGGAGAGCGCCTCGCCGTCGTGGATCCCGAGGACCACCACCCTCCCCTGCTGTTCCATCCCCACGTGCCCTTCGAGGACGTGAGCCGCGAGCGGCTCTGGGGCTACAAGCACTACGTGATGCCCGCGTGGAGGGTGGGGCTGCTGCCCGATGGGGAGAGCTGGTGCTTCGTCGGCTCCGACTTCGCCTGGGAGGTCCTCAACCCCGTCGCGAGCCCCTCCGAGCTCGTCATCCGGGGCTCCCGCCTGCTCTCCACACTCGACCTGGAATCGATCCGGCTCCTCAGGCGCTTCGAGTCCCACAAATCCTGACGAAAGCGTTTGGGCCCATGGACATCGAAAGAAACCTCGGGCTGGCCGAAGAAGTTCTGGAGTTCGTGGTGAAGGGTGGGCTCCTGTCGTTCTCGGGGGAATTGGAGCCGGACAAGGTCATGGTCGTCTCCAGACTCGACGATGCGCTCGCGTATGCGAAGAGCCAGGAGCTTCCCGAGGACGTAGCGATCTGGGCCGATCTCAAGGCGTACCAGTTCAGCGAATACCAGGATGTCACCAGCTCCCTGCCACCGCCTGAATACAGCGCTCTTCACAAGGAGTTGGACACGCTCGAGGATCGCATCGTGCAGGCGGCCTGGGACAGGCTTGTCGCTCGGGAGGACCTCGAGGCGAGTGAGGAGCTGGCGCAGGACATCGCGCCCGATCTGGCACATGTGGCGGCGGCGCGGTTCCTCGGTGGGAAGCAGTTGAGCCCCTTCGCGGAGGAGCTCTTCTCGCTGTACCGCACCGGAGGATGGCCCTGCGGGTACAAGGGTGAGTACCCGCAGGGCCAGTTCATCGTCTACTGGCGGAGTCCTCGTTAGGACCCCGGCGTGGGGAACACCAGCAGCCGGCCCGAGCGCAGCAGCACGGTGAGTTCGGGGCGCTCATCTCCGAGCAGGTCCACGGGCCTCACCCACTCTACCTGCCCGCCTGCCTCGTAGCGCCGTGGCGAACCCCACCGGCCCTTCTCCGTCCCGAGCGACACCCACAGCACGGTCCCCTCGGCCGACGTGCTGACGACATCCGGGCGGCCATCGGCGTCCAGGTCCTCCACCGCGATGACCTTCCCTCCCGTGAGCGGAGCGCACTGGAAGGGAGCCTGCAACGACCCGTGCCCATCGCCGCGGTACAGCACCACGCCGCCGCCCCGCTCATCCTTCTGCACCAGGTCCACCTTCCCGTCCCCATCCGCATCCGTGACCCCGAGGAACGGGCCGTAGGAGAAGCGCCGCTCGAACCCGTGTCCCGGCAGCGTGGTTCCATCCGCGGCGGTGGGGTTGAGGTTGATGCCCAGCGTCGTGTGCAGGAGGTCCAGCGTCCCGTCCCCGTTGAAGTCCCCGGCGATCGGATCTCCCGCCCCGGGACACCGGTCATCCGGCTCGTAATTGTGATCCGTCAGGAGAGCCGAGCGGAACGTGCCGTTGCCCAGATTCGTGAAGCGCGTCCCCCGCCCGGTGCAGGGCCCGATGAGGGCGGCCGCCACATCCACGAGCCCATCACGGTTGAAGTCCGCGGCCAGGACGCCGCCGCCACCTTCCGTGTAACCCAGGAACTGGCTCGTCTCGAAGGGCTCCGTCACGTCATTCCACAGCACGCCCACGTAGGGACCGGACCCGCTGTCCAGGGTACCCACGAGCTCGCTTCGCCCATCGCCGTCGAGGTCTCCCGCCGCCAGGCTGAGCGCCTGATGGCTTCCCGCGACGTCGCGGAGGGTGAGCATCCCGTCCCCCGGGTTCGACACCAGCCGCACACCCTGGTTCGGCAACGCGAGCGCGAGCTCCCTCCGCCCGTCTCCATCGAAATCCCCCACGGCCACGTCCGAGGTCACCACCTTCGTCTCCACCGCCACCAGCGGGGACACGGCCGGGAGCGAGGAGGCCCCGCCGGACTTCACGTCCAGGGGACACGCCATGGGGCCGATCGGCTCACGCACGGACTTGTCCGGGACGGCATACACGGACACGGTGTTGTCATCCGCCTCGGTCACCAGGAGCTCCGGCGTACCGTCCCCATCCAGGTCCGTGGTGGCCGCGCCGCTCGGAGCCCGGCCCACCGCCAGCCGGGCGTGTGGCACGAGCGTTCCATCTCCACGACCTCGCAGCAGGGACACCGCCTCCGCCGGGCCGTGCAGCGCCACCACGTCGGGCAGCCCATCCGTGTCCAGGTGCACCACCGCGACGTCGCTCACCTCGGCCTCGAGCTTCACCGAGAAGGACTCGGAGAACCCACCGTGGCCATCGCCCAGGGACACGCGCAGGGAAGCGGCGTCCGACGCGAGGAGATCCGCGTGCCCGTCCCGGTTGAAGTCCGTGGTGTATACGTGGCGGATGCCACTCCAGGCCAGGGAGCCACCCGCCCGGACACGGCCCGTGTCATCCCCGAAGAAGACATTCCCTTCCTCCGCGTCTGACCACCGTGACGGAGGGCGGTTGAACACCACATCCGCGAAGCCATCCTCGTTGTAGTCCGCGACCACGGCCGTCAGCGAGGACTCCATCATGCCGAGCACCTCGTCTCCGGTCTCCTGCCGGAGGAGTGCCGAGGACTCGAAACGGCCCTCCCCGGCATGGCGCAGCAGGTAGAAACCCGCCATGCCACTCGGGGTGTCGAAGTCATCGAAGTTGCCCAGCACCCAGAGGAGGGGCGTACCGGTGCTCCCCGTCCAGAGACCCAGGCTGGAGACGACTCCATCGCTGACGGCGTATGGCTTCTCCGCCCCCACGAAGGAGCCATCCCCACGCCCGAGCCTCACCTCCACGCCGTAACGCGTTCCCACCAGCAAATCCTGGTGGCCGTCTCCGTTCGCATCACCCGCCGCGATGCGGCCCGACGAGCTCCACAGGAACTGCCGCGTGGCCACCTTTCCGAGCCCTCCGCGCCCGTCGTTGAGCAACAGGAGGAACTCCCCATGGCGGCTTACGTACTGGCTCGAGAAGTTACGGCTCCGCGCGTTGACGGCGACATCCGGAGAGCCGTCGCCATTGAAGTCCCCGACAACGAGCCCTCCCGGGCCCACTCCCACGTAGAACGAGGCGCGCAACCACGCCCTGCGCGGACCGTGTCCCGTGCCATCCGGAGGTGTCCCCGGGTTCCCATCCGAGCCGGTGCCTGGATCAACGGGGGGCTCGTCTGGCGGCTCGCCCCCCCCATTCGGACCGGGCTCGACAGGAGGAGGCTCCACGGGCGTTGGCTGCGAGACATCCTCCGGAGGTACAGGCAAGACCTCTGGCGGAGCGGGAGGGAGGGGCCCGGTGGGCTCCGTCTCCGTGTCCACTGCACCACACCCCGTGTACAGCCCCGCGCTCACGAGCAGGCTCACACGTGCCCACTTCCTCCATCCACTTTTCGCCGCCATTGCCACTCTCCCCCGCTCCAATCGCGGTGTACTTGCGCACGGGACAGAGGGCTCGCAAGCAAACTGTGACGAGCGCGTGGACGCCGCCGGGCAGCTCCCCTGAACCACCTACCGCCGCGGTGTGACCTGGGCCACACCGAGCTGCACCAACGCATCGGCGAGGCGGTCGATCTCCTCGCCTTCCAGCCCGGTGGACGCGAGCTCCTCACGCGCCTTGCGCCGCGTGGTCTCGCGATCCAGCCCGCCGGGGACGCGCGGCACCAGGGCGCTGAGGCGCGCGCTGATACGCGCGAGCGCGGGCCGGAGCTCCCCGTCGAGCGAGTGCACGGGGGCCTCGGCGTTGGCCGGCGTGCGGAGCTGGATGCTCTTGGCCGCGTCCATCTGCGCCTGGAAGAACGCGGTGATGGCCTCGTCCGGAGGCGCCGCGACGCCCAGGGCCGCCGCGGCGGCATGGACCTCCTTCCGGGCGGCCTCGAGCACCCGCGCCTCCTGCGAGGGCACCTCGATGGGCTGGCCCGCGCGCTGCTTGGCCGCGGCCACCCTGGGCATCAGTGCCAGCCGCTCGGCCGTCGCGGAGAGCAGCGCGTCCACCGGCGTCGCGGTGGGCCCGGTGGCGCCGGGGCCCAGGTACCGCGCGCGGAGCTGCCCGAGCGCCCCGCTCTCCTCCTGCTGCAGGAGCCACGTGTCCAGATCCGCGGCCAGCTCGCCCCGCGAGGGCTCCACGTAGAGCGCCACCACGTCCCGGGTGAACGGGCCGACGAGCTCGATGCCGGAGAGGCCCTCGGCCCAGCGCGGGCCCTCGACGGTGTTGCTGAGCGCCGCGTCGGCCTGCCCGGTGGCCAGCGCCTCGCGCACCGCGTTGTCGGAAATGGCGAGGATGCGCGCCTTCTGGAAGTGGGCGTGTGCCACCCGCTCCAGGTGCCCGCCCTGGTTCACCGCCAGACGGAACTCGGGCCGGTCGAGCGCGCGCAGGAGCGCGAGTGGCTCCTCGGGGGTGGCGCTCCCGGGCGGAGGGGCCCAGACCGGACGCCGCAGGAGCAGCAGGGCCCCGTTGCGCGCCACGGGGACGGTGTAGCGCCCGGCCAACGAGCGCTCGGGGCGGATGGTGAGGCCACTGGCCGCCATGTCGAAGCGCTGAGCGCCGAGGTCCGCCACCAGCTCCGGCCAGCGGAAGCGCACCCACTCGAGGCGGTACCCGCGAGCGGACGCGTAGGACTCCATGAGCGAGGCGTCGAAGCCGGACGCCTGCCCATCGCGCAGCGTGCTGAAGGGGGGATAGTCGCCGCTCGTGCCCACGCGGAGCACCCGCGTCTCGCGCGAGGGAGGGGGGGCCTCGGGACGGGCCGCGCACGCGGCGAGCAGGGCCAGTACGGCGCCCACGAGGAAGACGCGGGCGCTCACGAGCCTCGGGAACACGTTCGGATGAGGGGATGGGTGCATCCCCAGACTCTGCCCCAGAGCGGCGCGTCGATTCCAAGGACTACGGCGAGCCCGTCCCGCCATCCGTGCCTTCCGCATGGACGACGCGGAAGCGCAGCGCCTGGCCGGACACGGGCTCCACGGTTCGCCGGCCCAGCGCATTGGGAACGAACCAGACACCGCTCTCATCGTTCACGGCCCACAGCTCGTACTCCCCGATGGGCATGGCCCCGAGCGTGGTCACCACCCTCCTCCTCCCCGGCTCCTGGCGGATGGCCTGGGCCAACGGGACGACGAAGAGCTGGAGCGCTCCGGCGGCGATCGTGATGCCCGGGTCTCCCTGAAGGCTCCCGAGGAAGGGCGTCACATCGGGCAGCAGCGGGACGATGACCTGCGCGGGCCGGCCCTGGCTGTCCACGGGCACGGTCTGCCCGGGCCTGGGAACGAAGCGCAGGAAGAACTGGGGCCACACGTCCACCACGCCATCCCCGTTCACGTCATCCGCCGTCCCATCCCCATTGGCGTCCGCGAGCCGGACGAAGAACCGGGGCGCCTCGCCGCGCAGCAGCCCGAAACCCTCGCTCCGCACGTTGAGCGAAACGAGCGCCGCGGACGAGTCCGTCAGGGTGAACACCCCCTCCGTTCCCTGCTCCACCACCTGGAACGCGGGGAGCGAGCGCTGCACGCGGCGAGGCAGCGAGAGGTCCACCGGCAGCGTCTGCCCCGGCTGCACGTTCAGCTCGACGGAGGACTCGGGGATCCAATCCCCCGCCCCCGGTTGCGCGAGCACGTCCACGGTGAGGTCCGCGTCGCCATTGGCATCGAGGAACCCCCACAGCCGGTACACATCGGGCCCCACCCCGGAGAAGCCGAAGCGCGCGTCCCCGGCGGCGAGGCGCACCTCGGGCACGGCGGCCACGTACCTCGGCTCGCCTCGCTGCTCGGGAGGCGCCTCGTCCGGGGCGAATAGGAACAGGAAGGCATTGCCCACTGGGGGACCAGACAGCGCGACGCGGCCCTCGACACGGGCTTCGCGCCGGGGCTCCGAGGAAGGAGGCACGGAACAGCCGGCGAGCACGAGGGCCGGAGCGAGGGCACGAAGGACGAGGGAAGACACGGCCCCACTCTAACCTTCCGGGGCTGCTCGCGGCTCTGGCAGGGTAGCGCCCCGACATCCGTATCTCATGCTCGCGATTGCGGCTCATCCCGGCCTGGGGAATGTGGATCGAGCGCACGCGCTCGCTCACGGCCCTTGGCTGAGCACTCCCCGGCACAGTCGCTCCAGGCCCTGCCTGGCATGCCCTATAAGTCGTCTGGCTGCTGGCGCGTGCCCTCAAGCGCACCGCCAACAAGAAGGTGGAGCACCCCTTCCGCCGCCGGGAGAACTCGCCAGTGTGGATCCCTCGCCCCGACGGGTTCGAATCCCGTCGGGGACACTGAAACCGGGGCCGGAAGCTGCTGGAATCTCAGCGGTTTCCGGCTCCGGTGCTTTCAGGCTGCTTCTCGTCTCCAGAATGTCTCCACACCGGAGACTTTCCCCCCTCCTCCAGCATCTGGATAGCGCGGTGCTTCTCTCCCTTACCCAGGTGCATGTACCGCATCGTGTGAAGGCTCCGATGCCCCGCCAATTTCTTGCTGGAGAGCGGCGGGACGCCCCGCATGGCGAGGTGGCTACAGAACACGTGTGGCAGAGGATGTGAAGGGCCCCCGTCACCTAGAGCCCGCCTTCCCGGGGGCGGCCCCGGCCTGCCCTGCTCTTTTCAGTACAGGCTGGTGATCATCGCCGACAGACCCACCGTGTCGCACCAAAGCCCGTTGCCGCCGTTGTCGACGATGAAGTCCAAGGTGTCATTGGGCGACAGAGCCTGTGAGAGATTGAATGTCACCACTGCTGGACCGTTGAGGGTTTGGGTGAAGAGCATCGTTGCCGAGTTCAGGACGATGTAGACGACGCTTGTTGGGCAAGTATCCAGCCCGTTGAAAAGGCCCTGGATCTGGTACTGACCACTGCCATCCGCCGTCCAACGAACGGTTGCTGCCTTGGCGTCGTTGCCGGGGTGGAGCACAAGTTGCTGTCTGGGGACGCGGAAGTTCAGACCCGAGTAGGTTGTGGTGGCGTTTGTATTGTTGAACGCCACCAGCGGGTAGTAGCCAGGGTAGCTAGCTGCAGGGTCGTATGACCAACCCGGCAAGCCATAGTAGGCCATCCGCAAAGTGAACGGCGTGAAGGTCCCTGTGGGTGAACTCTTCCATCCGTAGGACCAATTGGTAACGGGACCAGTTGAAATATGGGTGCTGTCCGCGAAGGCAGCGCCAGGGAGCATCACCAGCGGCAGCAGCAACAAGGTGTGCAGCACAAGCAATGAAGGGTTGGTCTTCTTCTGGCTTTTCACGATGGAACCTTACTTGGAGTGAGGGGATGTTGAGTTAGGGCAAGCGACCACACCATGTGGAGCCTATCCAATGAACGGCGATGCAAAGCTATGTACTCGCATCACCGCGGTTCTCTCTCGTCAGGTCGCTGACAAGGACCAGGAGGAGGTGTCGAGGAGGTGTCAAAGACTCGGTCCGACCACTGTTCGTCAAAAGCGCGGATTCTCTCCGCCTGCATCCAGGGGTGGTTGCAGCGATGAGCCAGCGGCCTCACTCCGCTGACCTTCCACCGAATGGTCGTAGCGGCGTCATTGAAATCATTGGGCTTCGTCGAAATGAGGGGATGGTTCAGGTACCGAGCCTCAAGGGGTGGCGTGCCCGCCAATCGCCGGGAAGCGCTCGTAGGCCCGTTTGAGCGCGTCCAGGTGGGCGGGGTTGTCCAGGTCGAGCGGCACATCGGTGAGCCTGACAACCCACCCGCCCGTCGCGGTACGCCGGGAGCGCGAAAGCAGGTCCGCATCGCGGGCGAGATCCGGAAAGCCGATGGCGCGTGCGACAGCATCCGACCAGTAGTTGAGCCACCCGAGGAAGTGCGGAATCTCAGGCGCGGGGATGTCCCATGGGAGTTTGAGCGAGGGCAGCCCTTTAGGCGGGACATGCGGCTCATCCCCCGCGTGGTGAAACTGTTGCGCCACTGTCTCGGCCACCCCATCCGGATCCATGTGTCCCCAGATCGCGCGAGCGCCCTCCGCTACGGCTTCCAGCGCATCCGCTGCCGACGCAATACCTGCTTCGTCGTGTGGCAGTCTCGCGTGGACTTCAAAGTGTGGCGTCATGTCTGCGGCAAGACCTCTCGCGTTCTCCCATCCGGTAAGCGTCACGACGCGATTCTCGTCGGCATTGCAGAGGAATGGAAACCCGTTGTCTGTCCTGTCTGCCGCGACCCACTCATCACGGTGCGGCAATGCAATGAGGTCGTCCTTTTCAGAAGTCGTCCACCCCAGCCGCAAGCCGGGAACCGCGCGCTCCATTGCATGGACGATGGCAAGAGGGCGCCCATCGTCCCCCACAAGCGCAGGTGCGTAGACGGTAAGGTATAAAGACATTTGTGTGGCTGCCATCTCAGCACCAATCCATGACAACAACCTTGAGGGTGCGGTCTAGTTTGAACAACACGGCTTTGTGCGCGGCGCTTTTGACGCCAACGGTGAAGTTATACCCACATTGTCTGGCGAGCCTGTCCTCGCGTTGTAATTCCGGCAACTTCACTCTAGCAAGAAAGTCCTGGGACCGAGACGAGTGCTTGTCGAAGTCATCCGTCTTGACATCCCACAGCGTGCGCGTGGCCAGTTGCAGCGCGTCGAAGTTCTTCCCATTCACGAACACATCCCAACCGGGGAAGCTGTTGTTCGGCATCAGGTCGGCGCATTTGTTGTGCGGATCATTCCCGCCCAGGTGCTTCACCGGAACGGGCTTGCATCTCGGGTCGTCTTCCTCCACGAGGACGGACGCGGGCTGCTTCTGCGGCGAGGGCTCCCGGGCCGCTGCTTTGGCCGGACGAGGCTGGGCCTCGAGCTCCACCATGAGCTGCCGCGAGGACTCCGAGACGTCCCGCAGCCGTGCCTCGAACTCCCGTTGAGCGTCGACCCAGGGCGGGCGACGGTCGCTCTCCGACCCGGCGGTGCTGGAGGGATAGAGCAGGACGAGGACCGCGAGCAACGGGCCCACTCGGGGGAGCGCTTCAGCCAACGTCCCGGCGCGTCCAGCCTGGGCGAGGCCCTCGGCTCCCCTCGCCACCTCTGCGGCTTGCCCGCTCGTCCTCGCGGCGCGGGAGAAGCGCTCGAAGGCCCGTTCCGCTGCGGTGAGCTTGCGGTCCAACTGTTCCCACTGACGCGGCTCGATGTCTTTGCGTGCCCGAGACAGCAGTGCCCTGGCCTTGTCCAGGTCCGCCTTTCCAACCCATGACCGCTCCGGTGTCGGCTCCATCGGCGCGGAAACGAGCCGGATGCGCGGGCCCGAAGTGGGAGTCGACGCGAAGGCGTGGGGCCGTGGCATCGACTGCGGGACGGGCGCACTCGCGCAGGCGGTGAGCAGCACCAGTAGCGCGCTCCAAGTGCGCAAGCGCATCGTCACGTCCGTTCATCAAGCGAGGGGGTTGAAGGCTACACGCGTTCTGCGTGTGGTAGTACACCTCGGTCACCCGTCCCACCGGACGGGCAGGAGCCCTGTTCGGACCGCCCCCTCCGGGCGCAAAGCCCATGGCGTATCTCATGCTCGCGCTGTGGCTCATCCCGCCTGGGGGATGTGGATCGAGCGCACGCGCTCGCGCTGCTCTTCAACGCGTGTGGCAGCATGAACCTGCATGGCCACCTCGCTCACGCTCATCGGCATCAGCAGCACGGTCTTTGTCTCGACGAACATCGACGACATCTTCCTGCTCGCGGCGTTCTTCGCCGATCCGCACCTGAGGGCGCGAGCCATCGTTGCTGGCCAGTTCCTTGGCATCGGGGTCCTGGTCCTGGGCAGCGTCCTGGCATCCGTCGCCGCACTGGCCATTCCGGAGGGATACACCGCGCTCCTGGGCGCCGTGCCGCTCATTCTTGGCGTGCGCAAACTCAGCGCACTGATGCGAGCCCCAGAGGCGAGCGCAACGGAGGAAGGACAGGCGGAGGCCGCTGAGCAGCGAATGGAGCGCCGGACTCATTCCCAGGTGCTGGCAGTCGCGGGCGTGACGGTGGCGAATGGTGGCGACAACCTCGGCGTGTACATCCCACTCTTCGCGAGTGAGCCGCGGGCCATCCCGGTACACGTGGGGGTCTTCGCGGTCATGACAGCGCTCTGGTGTCTCGCTGGACACTCGCTCGTCAAGAACCGCCTGTTGGGCGAGCACATCAGGAGGTACGGGCACCTCGTGCTTCCCTTCGTGCTCATCGGCCTTGGGCTCTACATCCTGGCGGGGGCACGGGTCCTCCTGTTTCAGGGGAGTTGACGCCTGAAGTCACCTCCTGGATAACCACCGCCGAAGGCACGTTGGAAAGAGCGGCGAGGTGCCTGACGGGTGGCCCGCGAGGAGCATGCATGGGTGAGGACAAGAAGTCCGAGTCGAGCTGGGGGGACGTGGAGCAGGTGGGGCCGTATCAACTCCAGGAGCAGGTGGCGCAGGAGGAGTACAGCCGGGGAGAACTCTACCGGGCCACGCACGAGACGAGCGGAGCGACGGTCCTGGTGCTCAAGCCTGCCGCTGGGGAAGAGAAGGGCCCGGGGGATTGGCGGGTCCGCGTCACCTCCTCGGCCGCCCCTGGCTACCTCGCCCTGGAGGTGGAGCAACCCCCGCGCGCCATTGCCCCCGACACCCGCTCGGTGGAGTCGCTGGTGTACACCCTCGAGGAAGTGCGCGCGGGAGTCGGGCGCATGGACAAGGCCCTGCATGCGTCCAACGCGTCTCCCCCTGGGTGGCGCCTGGGGCTCGCGCTGGCGAGTGCCGCCGTGCTCCTGGTGGCGCTGCTGCCAGCGCCGTTGGCACCTGTCGTCACCGAGGCACGGGGGCTGGAGGAGGTCCCGGAGGATGTCTGGGCCACCGATGTCCACGTAGACCCGGTGCCGGTCCGGCCTGGAGAGGCGCCGCGCCCGGTGAAGAACCAGAAGCGGGCGCCCTGCACGGCGGGCCTCGAGGTGGAGGTGTCCGGCGCCTGCTGGCTGCCAATTGAGAGGCGCCCCTGCCCGCCGCAGACCGTGGCCTGGCAGGACCAATGCCTTCTGCCCGTCGCGGTGCCGCGCGCTCCTGTCACCAGCCTGGACGCTGACGGCGGCTCCGAGCCCCGTTGAGGCGTCGAGCAGGCCGCTCAGCACATCGGCCAGACGAGCTACGGCTCGAGCATCGCGAGAAGCTGCTCCAGCCCCTTCCGGTGGCTGGGCGAGTTCGCGAGCTTGTCCCTGAGATGGTTCGCGGCCAGGGTCCGAAGCCGAGGAGGGATGCGCTTGCGGTCCGTGGGCGTCAGGCGCTCGACGAGGTCCACCCACGCGGAGCGGCATCCGAAGCCCTCTCCGAGTGCGGCGAGCTGCTCGAACTCCGAAAGGCTCAGCGTTGGCGGCTCGTCCGCATCGAGGATGTGGCTGCAAAGTGTTTCGAACGCAAGGACACGTTCACCGTAGCGCATGAAGTGGCGGACGCCCTCCATGCCAGGCACGCGCTCCTGGAATGCATCGCAGAGCCGGAACAGTTGCGCGTCCAGCTTCTCGCGGAGGGCTTGCTGGATGCGCGGTGGCTCCAACCGGAACACGCGCTCGGGCCCGCGCGCTCGTGGACTCCAGCCCTCGGAGAGGGCGTGAAGAATCGCCTCCCGCACCAGCCACGGGGAGATGGCCGTGCCATGCTCGACCCAGGTCACCATGCGCTGCCCAGGTGAGTCCGCGGCTTCCACCACGATACCCAGGCCGGGCTCGTCGTTGGGTGCAACGGCCCAGCGGTACCGCGCGCCCTCGACGGTCATCAACCGGGTGCCTTTCTTCGCCAGGCCCATGACGTTCCTTTCGCTCCCAACCAAGGTGCCGCGCCATGCAGCACCTGACCGGAACCGTCCCACCCCTCCCGGCCTGTTCCAACCACGAGGCAGCGTGACATGTGGCTCGCACGTGCACTCATGCTCCTTCTCGCCGCCAGCGCTTCCGGGATTGCACCACCGAGAAGAACGGCACGCTGATCCGCTACGACATCCTGGAGGTCTTCCGGAAGAGCCACGACGCGGCGCCGGACGAGCAGCTCAAGCAGCACGCCCTGGCGCTCATCGAGACCGAGGAAGACCCGAAGTACCGCGAGAAGTACTCGGGCCTCTGGAAGGACCTCGCCGCCAAGAAGAGCGGCGCGAAGGTCGAGGTCACTCGGCCCAGTAGGTATCGGTCATCACGCTGAAGCCGTTCACGGTGTCGACGAAGATGGCGACGGTGTGCCCGCTCCAGGGATCATTCGCGTAGCCGAAGTAGCAGCCCTTGAACGAGCGCCCCGCGGTCAGCGCATCGAGGTTCGCCAGGCCGGCGGAGATCACGCTGCTGGGAATCTGGTTGTTCTGGTTGGCCATGGACACGGTGTTCAGGATCTCGTTCCGCACCTCGGTGGCGTCGGCCAGGTAGGGCCGGACGGTCGCGCCGGACGGAACGCTGCTCGGCTCGAGCCCGAAGCACTCCAGCCCGCCGTACTGGTAACGGCCGTTGGTCGTCACGACCTGCCACCAGTCGAAGTGGCGGGCCATGGTCGCTCCGCCGTGCCCCCAGTCCCCCGCCACGTTCACCGCGTCGATGAGCGCCTCGAGGGGCCGGCTCAGCGTGGCCGAGTTGCGGATGTTGCGCAGGCTCACATCGCCGATCCCCGCCATATTGGAAATGGCCTGGACGGACGTGAACGGGCGCGCGCCGAGGAGGTTCACGGCGCCATTCCACGCGTCCGGCAGCACGTCGTGCAGCTCGCTGTCGCTGATGGTGTTCACCAGGGACACGATCGCCGCGGCGTCATCCGTGGAGACGGCGAGGCCGTCCATCACGCCGACGCAGCTCGAGCCGATGAAGCCCTGGGCCCGGGCCCCGCCCGCGAGCTGCTCGAGCCGGGCCTGGCCGACCAGCCGGACCGAGGAGATGTCCGCCAGGGACACGAACGGCGAGGACGTGCGCCGGGTGACGAGGTTGGAGACGACGTCGCTCGGCAGGTACGCATCCAGCGTCGCGAACGAGGCCGTGTTCGCGAAGGTGAGGATTCCCTGGCACTCCGGGGGCACGTCCACGTCCGTGCTGGTGAGCTGCGCCTCCTGCTGCGCGATGGACTCGGAGGACGGCGGGACCTCGGTACCACCGCAACCGGCGAACAGGCTCACGGCGAGAAAGGCTGGGCCGAGACGACGCATGGGGGACTCCTCTTGGAGGGGACAACGGGGGAGGAACCTCCATACACCAACGGGCTGACGCGGAAGCCCTGGCTCTTCCTTCTTCGCGGAGTTTGCTCCGTTCCAGGAGAATTTCCTGGAATTCCAGTTTCCTTCCGCGCCTGCCTACACCTTGTTCTGGTTCTGGAGCGCGGGGATCTCGAGGAGGAAGGTGGCCCCCTCGCCAGGGCCGGGGCTGGTGCACGTGAGCGCACCGCCCATCTCCGCCGCCGCCAGGGCACTGGTGTGCAGCCCGAACCCGTGCCCGTCCTTCTTCGTCGTGAAGCCCTGGGAGAACAGCCGCGGCATGCTCTCCGGAGAGATGCCGATGCCGTTGTCCGTCACCTCGATGCGCAACTGCTCCCCACCCATGGACTTGCTAATCCGCAGGGTAAGCTTCTTGTCCTTGCGGCCACTCTCCTGGAGCGCATGCCGTGCGTTGCTCAGCAGGTTGAAGAGGATCTGCAACAGCTTGTGCCGATCCACCAGCACTGGCGGCACCTCGGTGTACTCGCGCCGCACCAGGACACCCTGCTTCTCGAAAGAGAGTGAGTTCAACTTCAGCGCGTCATCCAGCAGCCGCGCCACCTGCACCTGCTCCACCACACCGATGAAGCGCGCGTTCTCCTGCTGCATGCTCACCACGGACTTCATGTGCTCCACGCTCTCGCTCAGGGCTTTCACCTCCGCCAGGAGGGCCTCGCGCTCCTGCACGAGCTGCTCGGAGACGGCGATGACGTAGGAGGGGAGCTGCCGTCCCCGCTCGTCCTCGGTGAGGAAGGTGGCCAGGGACGGGAGGTTCGCCTTGAGCAGCTCCGAGGCCCGGGCCAGCCCCGACAGGCGCGAGCCGCGCAACTGCTCGCCCACCACTCCCACCGACACGTTCACGCTGTTGAGCGTATTGCCCACGTTGTGCAGCACCCCCGTGGCCACCTCCGCCATGCCCGCGTGGCGCGAGACGTCCAGCAAGCTGCGGTGCAACTCGGCCAGCCGCGCCTCGGACTCCTTGCGCTCGGAGATGTCCCGCGCGAAGAACGTCACGCCCACCACCCTCCCCTCCTTGCTCAACACGGGGCTGGCGGTGGTCTCCAACGTGCGGGGCCGGCCCTCCAGCAGGAACTCCACCTCCGTGCGGCCCCGCTGACCCGTCAATGCCTGCTTGAAGAGCACCAGCAGCGCCCCCCAGGGCGGCCGGGGCACGGGTGGAAAGAGCGGTGCTCCAGGCGGCAGCTCGCCGCCCGTCAGCTGGGAGATCAGCCGGAGCACGGGCTGGTTGGCGGCCATCCGGCGGCCCTCGGTGTCCAGGGACATCACGAAGTCGTCCGTGCTCTCGATGAGGCTGCTCAGCTGCCCCTCGCTCTCGCGCAGCGTCTCCATCGCGCGCTTCAGCGCCGAGTGGGCCTGCTCCCGTGAGGAGCTGTGCATCCAGAACAGGCTCCAGCCGATCAGCAAGGCCACCACGGTGGAGCTGTTGGTCGCCCAGGCATCCACGTTGGAGAAGAGGGACCGCTTCGAACCGAAGCCCGAGTGGTAGAGCTGGTGGAAGAACCCCACGCCCAGGCAGACGATGGCGGTGAAGACGAAGCCCAGGCGCCACCCCAACAGGTAGACGGCCAGCAAGGGAATCAGCATGACCGTCGCATGCGAGGAGACCCGCAGGTCGTCCGAGATGAGCGTCACCCCCAGGAACGCGCTCGTCAGGAACACACACACCAACAGGGCCGGAACCCGGAACGAGCGCAGCCCGCGCACCAGGAGCAGCACCAGGACGTAGCTGGCCACCGCCAGGAGCGCCACGACGGCCACCAACCGGCTCTCGCGGATGCTGGAGAACCGGAGACTGACCCAGAAGAAGAGGTTGAGCACCGCCATGCTCAACGAGGTCCCCACCAGCACCCGGTATTTGCTGAGCTCATCTGGAGGCAGCTGGCGCTGCCTAGGTGTCAGGAAGGCATCCACCCCAGCGATGAGCCCTCTGCGTAGGACTTGAAGCATGTCCTGGGGTTGCCACGCCCGTCGACTATCGTCAATCGGGGGGGGCCGGAGGCCTCAGGAGCTGCACGAGAGCGCCGAGCATCCCGGCTTGGATCGCGCCCAATCGGGACGCTTCGCCGCGTAGGCCTCGCGGCCCGGTTGCTCGTCGAAGGGCCGGCGCATCACGTCGAGCAGCTCATGCACCTTGCTGTCGTCGCCGTTGTGCGCTGCATCAATGGCCTCCTGCGCGAGCCAGTTGCGCATGACGTACTTCGGATTCACCGCGTCCATCCGCCGCGCGAGCTCCGCGGGGGGCGCCTCTTCACGCCGCGTGCGCTGCCACCACGCCGTCAGCCACTCGTGCACCCGGGCCACGTGCTCCTCCGGCACCTCCTCGTAGAAGGCGTTGCGCACCACCCGTGGAAACTCCCGGGGAGCCTCCGGCGCCGTCACCACCTGAGACAGCCCGCGGAAGAAGAGCGTCATGTCCGTCTCGTACGCGGCGAGCCACGCGAAACATTCATTCACCAGCGCGACGTCGGCCTCGCTCTCCAGGGAGGACAGCCCGAGCTTCGCCGAGAACCGCCGGGCCAGCTCGGCCGAGAAGGTGCGCTGGTACTCGGCCAGCCCTTCCTCGATCAGGGCCTCCTGGGAGTCGAGGAGCGGAAAGAGCGCGATGCCCAGCCGCTGGATGTTCCACAGGCCGATGTTGGGCTGGTTGCCGTAGCGGTAGCGGTGCTCCATGGCATCGGTGGTGTTGGGCGTCCACCCTGGGTCGAAGTCCTCCAACCACCCGTAGGGCCCGTAGTCGATGGTGAGGCCGAGGATGGACATGTTGTCGGTGTTCATCACCCCGTGCACGAACCCCACCGCCTGCCAATGCGCCATGAGGCTGGCGGTGCGCCGCGCCACCTCCCGGTAGAAGGCGGCGTAGGACTCCTTCGAGGGCTCCCCCAACTCGGGGAAGAAGTTCTTCAGGGTGTAATCGGCCAGCTGCTTGAGCAGCCCTACGTCACCGCGGCTGGTGCAGAGCTCGAAGTTGCCGAAGCGCAGGAAGGTCGGAGCGACGCGGCAGACGATGGCGCCGGGCTCGGCCTCGGGATGGCCGTCGTAGAACATGTCCCGGATGACCTCGTCACCGGTGGCCACCAACGACAGCGCCCGGGTGGTGGGCACGCCCAGGTGGTGCATGGCCTCGCTGCAGAGGAACTCGCGGATGGAGGAGCGCAGCACCGCGCGTCCATCGGCCCGGCGGGAATAAGGCGTCCGGCCCGCGCCCTTGAGCTGCAGCTCGTACTGCTTGCCATCGGGGGCGAGCAGCTCCCCCAACACGATGGCACGGCCGTCTCCGAGCTGCCCCGCCCACTGGCCGAACTGATGCCCTCCATAGTTGGCCGCGTACGGCACCATGCCCGGCCACAGCGCGTTGCCCGCGAGCACCTGCACGAACTCGGCGGACCGCAGCGTCGCCTCGTCGAGGCCGAGCAGCTCCACCACCTCTTTCGAGTATGCCACCAGCCGCGGCGCTGGCACGGGCGTCGGCTGCACCTTCGACCAGAGCGCGCCGAGGACCTGGCGTGGCCGCGCGTCCTGGAGTGGATCCCCGGGGGTCGACTCGATGAATCGGGACGTGAAATGAGGCATTCAGAATGCATGCCTCCGCTCATCCGGTGATGCAACGAATAGTGTCCAGGCAAGGGAGCGTCTGGTGCCCGGCCAACGGGCAGACAGGCACCCGCTGGCGGTCTCGTCTCCTGGTGGAGGGCGGTCAGTACCCGAGCCGCTCCGCCATGTAGTGGTCGAGCTGCCGGTACCACGTGGGCCAGTCGTGGGGCATGTCGTGGCCCCAGATGTCCAGGTTGTGGGGGACGCCCCGCTGGTGCAGCAGGTGGCTGAGGTGCTCGGAGTACCCGGGGTTCTCCCACGCGCCGCGGCTCGTCACCAGGTGGATGCGGCTGTGGTGCCGGATGAGGTCCATCCCATGGCCCTCGGGCAGGTTCGGCACGTAGGAGACGGGGTTGTTGTAGTAGACGTCGTCGCTCCAGTAGCCGTGGAGGAACTCCCCCTGGAGGTCGTAGAAGCCGCCCAGCCCCAGGAGCAGATCGAACTGGTCCGGGCGCCGGAAGAAGGCATTGGCGGCGTGGAAGGCCCCGAAGCTGGCGCCCGCGGCGCCGATGCGCGCGTGCTCGTTCCCCAGACAGCGGCGGATGTGCGGGACGACCTCCTGCTCGATGTACTCCGAGTAGCGCGCCTGGTTGTGCGCCTTCTCGTGGATGGGCATGCCGTCGTTCATCCACGCCCAGGGATTGATGCTGTTGATGCTGAAGATCTGGACCCGGCCGGCGAACAGGTGGTGGGCCACGCTCTGGATGAGCCCCATGCGCTCGGCCTCGAGGAAGTCGCCTCCGGCGGTGGGGAAGAGCAGCAGGGCCGGGCCCCAGTGGCCGTAGCGGACGACGGGCATGTCCATGCCCAGCCGGGGGCTGTACCAACCCAAAAGCTCACGGCGCAGATTCGGATCGACGTGTGACATGAGGGGGCAGATTCCAGAAGAACCCCCCGCTGTAAAGGCGTTTCCTCAGGAGGAGGCGAGCGGAGGAACGGGGGACTCGTGGAGGGTGAAGTAGAAGGTGGCGCCCTGCCCCACCCGGCCATCCCCCCACACGCGGCCCCCGTGGCGGCGGATGATGCGCTGCACGGTGGCCAGTCCCACCCCGTGGCCTTCGAACTCCTGCTGGGTGTGCAGGCGCTGGAAGACGCCGAAGAGCTTCTTCTGGTACGCCATGTCGAAGCCCGCTCCGTTGTCCCGGACGAAGTAGACGAGCCCCGTCCCCTCCCCCGGGAGGGTGCCGAACTCGATCTCCGCCACCGGCCGCTCGCGGGTGAACTTCCAGGCGTTGCCCATCAGGTTCTCCAGCACCAGCCGCAGCAGCTGAGCATCCCCGCGCCCCATCAGGCCGTCCTGGATCTGGAAGCGCAAGGTGCGCTCGCGCTGCCAGCGCTGGAGCTGCTCGGCGATGGAGCGCGCCAGCTCGGACAGGTCCACGTCCGTCTCCACGAACTCGGCGCTGTTGACGCGGGAGATCGCGAGGATGCCATCGATGAGCTCGTTCATCCGCTGGGACGAGGCCCGGATGCGCTGGATGTAGTCCCGGCCGGTGGCGTCGAGCTTGTCGGCGCAGTCCTCCGCCAGGGCCTGGGTGAAGTGGGTGATGCCGCGCAGCGGAGCGCGCAGATCATGGGCCACCGAGTCGGCGAAGGCCTCCAGCTCGCGGTTGGAGAACTCCAGCTGGGCGGTGCGCTCGGTGATGCGGCGCTCCAGCTCCGCGTTGAGCCGGCGCACCTGCTGCTCGGCCTCGCGGCGCTGGGAGATGTCCGTGACCATGGCCAGCGAGCCCAGGTATTGCCCGCTCTCGTCCTGGACGGGGCAGGCCGTGATCCGCGTCCAGATGGGTGACCCATCCTTGCGCCTGAGCCTGAAATCATTGACGAGGACGGACACGCCCTGCTCGCGCTGCGCATCGAGCTTCGCGTCCGAGCGGGTGTGTTCCTCCTGGTAGATGAAATCGAAGAGATGCCTGCCGAGGATCTCCTCGGGCGTGTAGCCCAGCAGCTCGGCCGCGAACCGGTTGACGTAGGTGGCGCGCCGCTCGGTGTCGATCATCCAGATGCCTTCCTGGGCCGTCTCCACCATGAGCTGGAAGCGCAGCTCGGTGCGGCGCTTCCCGGCCTCGGCCTGACGTTGAGCATGGGTGTCGCGCAGGTTCGTGATGGCTCCCAGGATGTTTCCCTGGCTGTCGCGCACGGCCCTGGCCCTCACACGGCAGTGCCGACCCTCAGGGTGGACGGCATTGCGGATGAAGATGTCCACCTCGGGGAGCTCCTCGCCCTGGAGGGTGCGGTACAGCGGGAGCAACTCGGAGGGGTACGGCGTCCGCGTATCCGGGTAGAAGAAGCCGTATCGCTCGCTCCAATGCTTCGGATCGGAATTCGAGAACCCAAGGCCGAGGACCCTCTGGGCCGCGTCGTTGACGTAGACCTGGTGGCCCCGCGCATCGACCACGAACAAGCCCTCGGTGGAGTTGTCGAGGATGGCGCGTAACAGGGGCTGGTACTGGGCCTGGAAGAGACTTTCGGCCACCTCGTCGGGAGGGAGGGCCGACTTGGGCTGGGCGGTCATGGGGGACCTCGGAACTCGTGGGCGAGCATAACGACTCCCTCCCAAAAGTATCATCCACCGGACATCATTGACTCAGTCCCACCAGAAGAAACACCGGCGCGCCCCGAGCGAGCGAGCGGGCGCCCTGCGATCCAGGTACCTCGCTCCTCTCAACGGACGGCCCCTACCTCTTCCAATGCACTCTTGAGCTCGGGGAGCGCGTAGGGCTTGGGCAACAGCACGGCGCCCCCCACCTCGCCGCCCGCGGTGACCACCGAGGTGCCATGGCCCGAGGCGATGATGACGCGCAGTCCGGAATGCTGGCGGACGGCCTCGCGGGCCAGCTCCACTCCGGACTTGCCGGGCAGGGTCACATCCGTGAACAACACGTCGAAGCCACGGGCGGTGAGCGCCTCGTGGGCCGCTTCCGCGCTCGCCACGGCCTGCACCTGGTGGCCGAGGACCTCCAGCAGCTCGCAGGCGGAGTCCCGGATGTCCTCATCGTCTTCCACGAGGAGGATGCGCAGGGTGCCCGTCTTCGCGGGCTCGGGAGCACGCCCGGGCCCGGCGTGCACCTGGGCTGCCGGGTACGTGCGGGAGGTGAGCCGCTGCTGGCGTTGACGGAGCAGCTGGCGGAGCTTCCGGGCGAGATCCTCCCTCCGGTAGGGCTTGCTCAGCAGGCTGACGCCAGGATCCAGCCGGCCGCCATGGACGATGGCGTTCTCCGTGTAGCCCGACGTGAACAGCACCTCCAGGTCCGGAAGGAGCGCCTTGGCCCGCCGGGCGAGCTCCGGGCTGCGGACCGGGCCCGGCATGACCACGTCGGTGAACAGCAGATCCACGGGCATCCCGCTCTGGATGACCGCCAACGCGCTCTGTCCGTCAGAGGCCTTGAGCACGCGATAGCCGAGCTCCGTCAGCAGCTCCACCACCGTGGTCCGCACCTCGGGATCGTCCTCGACCACCAGGATGGTCTCGGTGCCTCCCTCGATGGGGCCTACCACCACGTTGGAGGGCGCCACCTCGGCCTGGAGCGAGCGCGGGAGGTAGATCTTCATGGTCGTCCCGTGCCCGACCTCGCTGTAGATATTGATGTGGCCGCCCGTCTGTTTGACGAAGCCGTACACCATGCTCAGACCCAGTCCGGTGCCGCGGCCCTCCGGCTTGGTCGTGAAGAACGGCTCGAAGGCGCGCTCCATGACCTCCGGTGACATGCCGCAGCCGGTGTCGGAGAT
>DASQMW010000123.1:0-18146 GCA_035645295.1 Archangium sp. | reverse complement strand
CTTCCCCGTATCCGCCTTGAGCGCGATCTTCCCATTGCCCACGTTCACCACCGAGAACTGGGCGTAGGCGCCCTGGGCCGGGCTCGTGACGTGGGTGGTGATGGTGTCGGGGAACTTGTTGTCCACCGTCGTCTGGCACCCGTTGCACCGGGCGAAGTACTTCCCGTCATCCGCCTGCAGCGCGATCTTGCTGCCCGTGGGGAAGTTGATCGGGATGATGTTCCACTGAGCGTAGGCCTCGGTATTGGGATCGGTCGCGTGGACGGCGACCTGGTTCGGAACCTTGGCGCCGGGCGAGCAGCCGTTGCAGCGCGCCAGGAACTTGCCCGTGTCCGCCTTGAGCCCGTACTTGCCGTTGGCCAGCAGCACCGGGGTGAACTGGGCATACGCCTGCGTCGAGTCCGTCACGTGCACCGTGGCGAAGTCCGGCTTGGCCCCGTTGACGATACAGCCATTGCACCGGCCCACGAACTTCCCCGTGTCCGCCTTGAGCGCGATCTTCCCATTGCCCACGTTGATCAGCTCGAACTGGGCGTAGGCGCCCTGGGTGGGGCTCGTGACGTGGGTGGTGATGGTGTCGGGGAACTTGTTGTTCACCGTCGTCTGGCACCCGTTGCAGCGGGCGAAGTACGTCCCGTCGTCCGCCTGCAGCGCGACCTTCAGTCCCTGGGCCTGGGCGATCCCAGGCAGCAGCCCCAGCAGGCTCATCAGACAGAGGACGGCGCGTAAATGATTGACCAAGATGAAGTCTCCTTGTTTCGAGGTGCGGCGAATGCCGTAGTGAGTGCGCCCTCTTGACGTGGGCGCTCCTCGTTCTGAGCAAAGCAGATGCCAGGGATGTGAGGAGTGGGTTTCTCGGAGTTGCCAGAGCAAGGCCGCCGAGAGAGAGCGGTGTGTCAGAGCGGCTTTGACGTGTCAGCCGCCTGCATTGACACGTCAGAAGTCCACACCCGCCCCGGCTGGTATAAGAGCGGAGGTCCCCGGGGTGCCGCACCGTGCAGACGGTCCTCGCCCGGGCCGCGCCGCGCCAGGTGGTGGAGGCGGGGCTCGCCACGGATGCGCACAGGAGGGCCAGCCGCCGCCTCCTCCTGGCGGTCGTTTCATTCAGGCGATGCGGCCGTCCTCCGTCCGCGACAAGGGAACGCTCTTCCACCCGTGGCCCGCGGTGGGCAGGGGGTTGAACCCGGGTTCGCCCGATACCCTCACCCCGTCCCTCTCCCGAAGGGCGAGGGGATATGGCCGCGGTGGTCAGCGCCAGTGGCCCACGTGGTCCTGGATGAACTGGCGCGGCGAGCGCGGCTCGCGGCCGAGCAGCTTCCGGGCATCCCCCGTCACGCGCTCGGCCCTGCCCGCCCTGCAGTAGGCGAACCAGCCTCCGATGGCCTCGGCCACGAGGGCTGGGACGCCCGCGCCGAGCAAGCCCTGGTGGAACTTCCCGGGCTCCACCGCCACATAACTCACGGGCTTGCCGAGCGCGTCACCCAGCGCCTGGGCCACCTCGTCCATGCTCGAGGCCTCGGCGCCCGTCAGCACGTAGGCCTTGCCCTGGTGCTCGCTCCCCGGGGCGAGCGCCACCCGCGCCGCGCTCTCGGCGATGTCTCGCGTATCGATGTTGCTGACCCGGCTCGTCCCCAGCGGCAAGGCGATGAACCCCTGGGTGCGGATCGTGTTGATGTTGCGGGCGCTGAGGAAGTTCTGGAAGTACTGATTGGGCCGCAGGAGCGTGAACGGAATGCCGCTCTCCGCGATCGCCTGATCCGCCTCGCCGTGCCACACGGCCTCGGTGATGGGCTCGGGCTCGCCCGCCCCCATCAAGCTGCTGCGCACCAGGTGCTTCACTCCCGCCTGGCGCGCGGCCTCGACGAGGCTCCGGGTCTGCTGGGCCATGGCCGGAGACATCGTGCTCACCTGGATGACCGTGTCCACGCCCTGGAGCGCCCGCTGCACCGTGTCCGGCCGGTCCACGTCGAGCTCGGCCACGCGGACCGCCGGGCTGTCCCGGAACCGCTCCCGGGCCTGGGCCACGTCCCGCGAGCCCGCGACGATGTCCGCGTTGCCGCCACGGACCAGCTCCGCGACGATCTCCCTGCCAATGTTGCCGGTTGCGCCGATGACGAGGATGGTCTTCATCTCTGTTCCTGGGGAGGGGTCCTGACGGCATGGTACACCCCCAGGACTGTCCTGGCAGGGGTGGCGACGAGAGGAGGACCCGATGGCCAGGGTGATGCAGTCCATGCCCGGGTCAGCTGTGCTGGACGTCCCAGGGCGCGTCGAACGCGGACCCATCACCCTCGTGCTGCTCGGCGTGAGCCTCCTGGAGCCTGCCAAGTACCACCCGGGCCACCCGCAGCTCCGGGGAGTCGAGGCCGGGGGGAAGCGACTCGAGACGCTCCGCCAGCAACCGCCGCGCTTCCTGGCCGCGCCCCTGCGCCCGCAGCAGGTGGCACAGGCTCAGGAAGGCCCGGAGCTCCATGCAGCGCGCTCCGGAGCGCCTGGCAAGCTGGATGGCCTCGTGGAACTCAGCCAGCGCCTGGGCGGATTCACCCGTGCGCAGCAACAGCTCGCCGCGCAGCCGGTGAAGCTCGGGATCCTCCATGCGCTGCTCCGTCCGCGCTCCCCAGGCCAGCCCTTCCGACACCGTGGACAGCCCCTCGTCGATCAACCCGAGCCTCAGCCGCGCATCCGCGAGCAGATACAGCAGATAGGGCCGACCCGTCTCCGCGCCCACCTGGCTCAACTGCTCGAGCCCCGCGAGCAACAGGGTGTAGCCCTCCTCCCCCCTGCCCGCCCACACGAGCCCCCAGCCGCGCAGGGCGGGCATCCAGGACTCCCGGCTCGGGAACTGGTTCTGCTCGTACATGGTGATGACCTGCCCGGTCATCTCCAGCAGCCGGGGAACATCGAACCGCATCTGGTAGAGGACGCAGGCCACATGGCTCGTCAGGATGTGGGTATAGAAATGGGACAGCCATTCGATGCGCTGGAACGCGGCGTCGAGGAGCTGCTGCCCTCGTGGCTGCTCGCCGCGGATCGTCAGGGTCAGGGCTTGATAGGACAGGGCCATCGCCAGCGGATCAAGCTCGAGCATGCCGAGCGACTGGGGCTCCCGCTCCAGGGCCGAGCCGCCCTGCGCCAGGGCCTCGCCGAGCCGCTGCTGGGCCTCGATGGGGTTGCCCTGCATGAGCTGGTTCATTCCCGCCAGCAACCAGCCGATGCTCAGGAGCTGGGGCTCGTGGACGCGCTGGCCCAGCGAGACGATCTGCCTGGCGACCCTGCCCGCCAACGGGACGTTCAACCGCATCTGGTTCTGGTTGAAGAGGTTTCTGCAGACAGCGATGAGCAGGGGCGTGTCCTTCACCTCCTGGGACAGCTCCGTGATGCGGGCATAGAGCCGCTCCACCTCGGGCACCGCGTAGCTCCGGGTGGTGACCAGGGCCTGGCCCAGGAGCACCAGCAGCCGCAGCTCCTCCTCCACCCTCCGGGCCGCTCCTGGCAGGCGTTGGAACAACCGGAGCGCCATCTCCAGATGATTCACGGACTCCTCGAAGGCCGAGCGCCGCAGGGCCAGTTCCCCTGCCTGGGACCAATACCGGATGGCCGGTTCCAACTCCCCCGCCTGGGTGTAGTGGTGGGCAATCAGCTCGGGCGCGGCCGCGGTGCCTCCCGCGCCCGGGTTCTCCAGCAGCGAGGCGAACCGGTGGTGGTACTGCCGCCTGCGAGACTTCAATTGGGACTCGTAGGCCGCCTCGCGGATGAGGGCATGCCTGAACGCGTAGCGAGGCGCCGGGTCCTCTGCCTCGTGCACGAGCAGCCCCGCCTCGACCAGCTCCTCGAGCTCCCTGTCGAGCGTGCTCTCCTCTCGCTGCGAGAGGGCGGCCAGTTGCCCCCGCGTGAAGCCGCGGCCCATCACCGCGCCCATCCACGCCAACTCCTTCTGCTCCTGGGGAAGCGGATCCAACCGGGCCAGCAGCAGCTCCTGCAGGGTGACAGGGAGCGGGCCCTCTTCCGGGGGCCTCCCGCCGTCAGTGGGAGCCCGCACGAGCACCATGCGGGTCAGCTCCTCGACATAGAGGGGATTGCCTTCCGTCCGCTTCACCAGGAACTCGACCGTCCGCGCGGACAGGCCGGCCTGATTCCCGGTGAGCCGGCGCACCATTTCGGCGGTCTCCTCCGTCATGAGCCGCTCGAGCACGAGCGGATGGAAGTGGGGGTGATTCCCCCAGGAGAGCCGCAGCTCGGGACGCGTGCTCAACAACACGCACAGTGGCGCCTTCTCGATGCGCTCGCGCAGCAGGGAGAGGAATCGCAGGGTGGAGGGATCTGCCCACTGCAGATCCTCCAGGACGAGGAGCAGCGCGCCCGGCCCGCCCTTCCCGGGAGTCCTCGCGGCAAGCCGCAGCAGGACGGTGGCCAGCGTCTCCAGGGTCTGCTCCCGCTGCAGCTCGGGTGTCAGCAGCAGGGGGGGCAGGTCCTCGCGAAGGGGGAGGCCCAGGAGCTGCCCGAGCAACAGCAGGCCCTCCGGATGGGGGAGTCCGAGCGCCCCGAGTCTCTCCTCCAGTCCTGCCCAGCGCTGGGCGGGCGAGTCCTCTGGAGCCAGCCCGAGCAGGTGAACCACCCACTCCAGCACGGGGTGGAAGGCGCTGTGGCTGAGCTGGGGCCAGCACTGGCTGGACACACAGAAGACCCCTTCCCCCTGGACGTGGTCACACAGCTCCTGGATGAGCCGGGACTTGCCAATCCCCGCCTCGCCGCTGAGCAGCACCACCGCACCTTGCCCCTCGCGGGTCCCCTCCCACGTCGCGAGCAACTGGCGCAGCTCCGCGCTCCTGCCCACCAGCGGCGTGAGGCCCCGGCTCCGCGCCCGCCCGAAGCGGGTGGGCTCCGGCCGCTCGGCCACCAGCCGGTGGACGTCCATCCGCACCGTCCCCCGTGAGGAGAAGACCCGCGGGCCCAGCGGCTCCGTCACGAAGTTGCCGCGCACGGCCTGCCACGTGTTCTCGCTGAGGATCGCTGTGTTCGGAGCCGCCTGTCCGGCCAGCCAGATCGCCAGGAGGGGGGCCTCGCCCTGGATGGAGGGCGAGTGCCCATGTCCCTCGGACGGATTGAACCCGTCCAGCACCACCATGTCCGTATGCACGCCCACCTGCACCGTGAGCCCGGTCTCGGACGCCTGGGGCAGCTCTTCGGCCAGCCGAGTCAGCTCGAGCGCGGCCCGCACCGCGCCCATGACGTCATCCTCGTGGGCCAGCGGATAGCCGAAGCAGCCCAGCACCTCGTCTCCGATGCGCAGCGCCACCCATGCCCCATGGCGCTCGAGGAGGCGTGAGCTGGCCTGCTGGAACGTCGCCTGCAGCTCGCTCAGATCCTCGGGCTCAATGGAGGCCAGGTGCTCCGAGAGCCGGCAGCACACCAACGTCACCTGCCGGCGGTGGGAGATGAAGCGCGGGGGAGGGAGGCCGGCGGAAGGGGCCAGGCTCCACTCCAACTCCCGCAGCCGCTCGCGCATCTCGAGCGCGCTCTGGAAGCGCCGGGTGGGCTCCTTGGCGAGCGCCCGCGCCAGGAACCGCTCCACCGACTCGGGCAGCTCCGGACGGCGCCCCCGCACCGAGGGGACGGGTTCGCTCGAGACCACCTGCTCGCACAGCACGTGGAGATCGTCGATGGGATAGGGCTGCTCTCCGGTGAGCATCGTGTACAGCAGCAGCCCGGCCGCCCAGGTGTCGGTGCGCATGTCCTGGGCCTGCCCCCGCCACTGCTCCGGAGCCATGTAGGCGGGCGTCCCCGAGCGGGGCTGCGTGGACCCGAGCGAAGAGACGAGCTGGGCCAGGCCGAAGTCGAGCAGCTTCACCCGCCCGTCTGGCAGGACGAACACGTTACTGGGCTTGAGGTCCCGGTGGATGATGTGGTGCGAGTGGGCATGCGCCAGTCCGGCCGTGATGTCGTCGAGGATGCGCAGGCTCTGGGGGAGCTCGAGAGGCCCGCGCCGCAATAGCTCCGAGAGCGACTGTCCCTCCAGATACTCCATGATGAGGAAGGGAGAGCCCTTCCACTCGGAGACATCGAAGATGCGGACGATGTTCTCGTGATCGAGCTGGGCGACCAGCCGGGCCTCGTCCTGGAGCACCCTGTCCAGCGTCTCCTGGGTGAACTCCCGCCCGGGAGCGATGAACTTGAGCGCCACGACGCGCTGGAGCAGTTCATCCCGGGCGCGGACGACCACCCCCATGCCGCCCCTGCCGAGCTTCCCGAGGATCTCGAATCGCCTGCCGTCCGTCCCTCCGAGCCGCTCTCCGGGCTGGGGAGTGGGCGGTAGGGGGATGATCTCAAGCACTTCACGCAGGAAGGAGTCTCCGGAGTCAGACCCGCTCGTCATGATCGCCTCGGCTCATACCCCTCCCCTCCCAGGTACGATGGTGCACCTCGGAATGGATGGAACCCCTGCCGTCTGTCCCCGGCAGGGAGGCCAGCGGGAGGAACCTCGGGAGTGGGCTCGCCGGGCAGACGGCTGCCGGCGCACGCTCCGCTCACATCCGGTGACGTTCCGCATCCACCTCATGAACCGCAACGCCACCCGCGTGGGCATCCACGGCATCGGGCGGGCCCCCACGGGTCGGGGCAGCCGCCCGGGGAGCGCCGCGCCCACCTTGAAGGAACAGCCGTCAATGCCTCGGCGCGAGATGGCAGAACAGGGGAATGCTGAGCATGAGCAGGCGAGTGGGTGGGACAGGAGAGTTGGAACAGTTGCTGCTCGCAAGACAGGTCTCTTCGGAGCGGATCATCTTGCCTTCGGGCCGGGTCGTCCCGGCTCCGGGCCGGGTCGTCTTGCCTTCGGGCCGGGTCGTCCCGTCCGCGGGCCGGGCCGTCGCGTTGGCGCGAGTGCCTGAGAGAGGGAGGGGGGTCGCGGCCATCGAGGACTGGGCCGGCGTCGTCTCATTCGAGCCGAGCCTGTACTTCAGGCCTCAGGACCAGGCGGAGCTCGAGGGGTTCTTGAAACTCATCGCGCTCGGTACCTTCAAGAACAAACGCATCCGTGCCCCGGGCGGCCTGCACTCGTGCGCGAGGATCCTCACGTCCGATGCCATCCTGGACACGAGCGACTTGCCCCAGGAGCTCGCCTTCAGCGACGGTGACACCAAGGTCACGGTGTCCTCCAACTGGAAGCTGCACGACTTCCTGGTGGAGCTGAGCAAGCGGAACAAGTCGCTCGAGGCGACGGGCGGCACGGATGAGCAGACGCTGGCGGGGCTTCTCACGACCAATACGGCCCCGGCCTCGTCCAGGTTTGCCCTCTTCGATCTGCTCGAGTGGGTCGAATACGTCACCTACGATGCGAGCCAGAACGTCGTGCTCAAGCGCGTGACGAAGGGCGAGCCCGAGTTCTCCTCGGTGGTCTGCTCGCTCGGCGCGCTCGGGATCATCACGAGGATGCAATTCTCCCTCATCGACGAGCCCTTCTATGAGACCAGCCAGAGCATCGTCCCCCTCGACCAGGTCCTGGCCGACGTCGAGGCGACCTCGAAGCTGTTCGACTTCTGGAGGATCGACTGGCTCCCCGACATGGACAAGGGCTTGCTGTGGACGGCGAAGAACATCCCTCGCTCCCCGGGGGTGCTCAACGGAGACTACCGGCCGGACCAGGCGGTGAACGTGCTGCAGTTCATCTTCAAGCTCTGGAACCTGTTCAGCGCCGACGAGACGGGCCCCCTCCTGGTGCCCCTCGAGAAACTGGTCTACGAACGGATGGCCGTCAAGTACGTCCCCTTGAAGGCGGCCGGCCCGCTGCGCAACATGATTCCGGTGGACAGGCGGGTGCCTCTCCGTGTGGCGATGGCGGAGTGGAGCTTCGCTCCGGCCGACTTGTCCAACGTCCGGAACCTCTGCAAGGCGTATTTCAGAAGCGAAGGCTGGCCGAACCTGCCCATCGAGATCCAGATGACCAAGACGGACAGCTACCACCTGTCGCCGTGGAACTGGCCCGGGTTGACGTCCATCGTCAAGTTCAACTTCATGTACCTCACCGACGTCTGCACGACCCAGGCGGAGAGGAACGGAATCGACACACACCTCCGAGGCCTCTGGAAGCACCTCACCGATGCCGGGATTCAATTCAAGGCCCACTGGGGAAAGATCAACTTCATGGACCACGGCTTCGTCCATCAGAACTACCCGGGCTGCCAGCAATTCAAGCAGCTCGTCCATCCCCTGTTCATGAATTCATACCTGGACGACCGGCTACACCCTTGAGCATGACCAGGAGATGCCATCAGTCGTCCCGGGCTGGGGACAGCGAGGGGCCGGGCAAGGGCGCCACGGCCCCTCTGGAGCTTCCGGTCGCGTAGGACTAGTCCACCAGGATGTAGCAGCAGCCGTTGGTGCGGCCGTTGCGGCCCGCGTCGATCACATTTCCAGAGGAGTCGCGGCAGAAGACGTGCTCCTCGTTCCTGCCCTGGGTGCACGTGCTCGTCGGGTTCGCGCAGACCCAGGCGGTCTGGTAGTAGCTGTAGCCAGCGGGGCACTGGACGTCGATGAGCTCCTGCTGAACGGCGTCGAGGCCGCTGCTCTCTTCCGGGAGCTCGGTCCCACCACACGCGGAGAGGCCCAACGCCAGACACGCCGTCACAACGAGCTTCTTCATCACGAGTCCACCATCCATGCAGGGGTAAGAGGCACCCCGTGCCCGTGAGCGCGGAGTACCCGCGAGAACGCTGACAGGACATGCCCCGGGAGCCAAGGGGTCACGTTTGTTCAGCCTTCCGCTGCCAGCGCTTCTCGTCCACCACGAAAGCGAACGTGACCGCCAGGGCGATCGGGTAAGAGACCGCATTCGAGGAGACTCGCATGCCCAAAACGATGACGCTGTCCCAGGTAATGAAGCAGCTCGAAGATCAGGGCGACGAGAAGGTGCGCCAGCGCTACGTGCGCGATGGCGCGGGCGACAACGTTTTCGGCGTGCTGCTCGGCAAGATCCGTGGCCTCGCGGAGGCTCTCGGGACGAACCACGCGCTCGGCCTGGAGCTGTGGGCGACGGGCAACCACGAGGCGCGCATCCTCGCGTGCATGCTGCTCGCTCCCGCGGCGCTCACCGAGAAGGAGGCGCGCGCTCTCCTCGAGCCGCTCTCGAACCCGACCCTGGTCGACGAGCTCGTCGGACGCGTGCTCGTGCATGCGCCCATCGCCGAGGCGCTGCAGGTGCGGTGGATGGACGGCAGCAAGGAGCTTCCCCGCCGCGCCGGGTGGAGGCTCCTCGCCGGGCGCATCGCGCGCGGGCTCGCGAAGGACCTCGACGTCCGCGCGACGCTCGCGCGCATCGAGCAGGAGTTGCCGGCCGCACCGTACCGGGTGAAGGAGGGCATCAACTTCTGCCTCGTCTGGATCGGCATCCACCTGCCCGCGTACACCACGGAGGCCATCGCCATCGGCGAGCGCCTCGGCCGGTGGGACCCGCGACCGATCCCGAAGGGCTGCACGTCGAGCTACGCGCCGGAGTGGATCGCTGCGTCGCTCGCGCTGCGTCGAGGCGAGAAGACCGCGGCACGAAAGGCGATGGATGCGGCCGCGAAGGCGAAGGCCGCGCCGGTCAGGAAGAAGAACGCCGGGAAGAAGCCATCTGCCCCGAAGAGGGCGCGCTGACATCGCGCTGAGCACCCGGACATTATTCTTCGTCAGGATGCGGGACCTGTAATCAACTCACTCACTCACCTTCCAACGTGGAGACGTCATGAACAAGCAGATCATCTTCAACCTGCCGGTCAGGGACCTGGACAAATCCAAGGCCTTCTTTTCCGCTCTCGGCTTCAGCTTCAATCCGCACTTTTCCAACGAGAGCTCGGCGTTCATGATCATTGTGGACGGCAGTATCAATGCCATGCTGATGACCGAAGCCTTTTTCAAGAGCTTCATCCACAAGCCCGTCGTGCAGGCGAAGGAGGCCAACGAGGTCATCATCTGCCTGAGCTGCGAGAGCCGGGAGGAAGTCGACAGCCTGATCGCCAAGGCCACCGCCGCCGGCGCCCGCATCCCGCATCCGCCGGAGGACCACGGCTTCATGTATGACCAGGGCTTCGAAGACCTCGACGGCCACCTCTGGAACCTGGTCTGGATGGCGCCCCAGGCTTGACCGGGCCGGCTGGCGGGCTTACCCGGGGCGGAAGGGTATCATGCTATGTCGGTCAGCAATCGAATACAAACCAACATACATGATTGCGCAGCCGCTGGTCGTCCAGCACCAGCTCCCGGATTTCGTCTGGAAGCTGCGCACGCTGCCATTGGCATTCCCGGCGGCCGGCTTGTTCACGCTCAGCTTCAGGAGCAGCAGCTTGCACGGCCCTGATCGCATAGGCCGCCGCGCCCAACTCGTGCGCTGCCACGTGGGCCACTGCTACAGCCTGCCCAGCCGCATAGGCCGCGAGCTTTGCCGCGCCGGACACCTCTCTGGCGGCGGCATTGGCAACAAAAGCAGCCTTGTGGGCCTGGCGCATTGTAATCTCGCCTCGTGTCCAGGCGTGAGCCAACTCGATTGCCTGGCGCGGCCGCTCATCTTCGGGTCGTGATGCTTCAAAAAAATGCAGTACATGCTCCGCGCATGCGGCAGCCCATATCGCAAGAAGGTGGTGATTTGCATCGCTCAAGGTGCCGCCACGACGAACGGTAATAAACCTGGGATCGCGAGGTTTGGTTAAAATAGGCATCTACAATGACCATACTGCGAAGGCTGAAGTCGGAGTTCGTGAAGAAGGCGTGAATCGCCCTTCCGATTGGGAGCCTCCCAGCGTCTTGCCGCTAACAGGGAGTCCTCAGTTCGCGACACTCGCTCCGCCTCCCTGCTATACGGCCATCGCCTCCATCCCCCAACGCCACCGGGACTCCTCGGGGGCGGGCGCTGTTAAATGTTGCAGATGGCCCACCTTCCCTCATCCGCACGGGCACTTCCCGGTTGCCCGGCCCGTCCACCTCCTCCCCAGAGGGCGAGATGAGCCCCTCCGTGAGGGACCCCTGGGTGGACGAGAGTCAGCTCGTCCAGCTGCTCGCCAACCATGCCGTCGATGCGTTCTACATGATGAACGCCGAGGGGTGCGTCACGTACGCCAACCCCGCTGCCGAGCAGATGTTCGGCTGGAGGCGGCAGGAGATGCTCGGGCGCGTCCTGCACGAGCTCATCCATCACCACCACCCGGATGGAACGCCGTTCCCCATGGATACCTGCCCACTCGCACAGGTGATGAGCGAGGGGCGGCCCGTGCGGGACCACGAGGACGTCTTCATCCATCGGGACGGCGCGTTCATCCCCGTCTACTGCTCCAACGCGCCCATCGTCGCCGAGGGGCGCATCGTGGGCGCGGCACTGGTGGTACGTGACATCTCCGCGCGCAAGCGCGCCGAGCAGTCCCAGACGGAGCAGGTGCGGCAGTTCCAGCTGTTGACCGACACCCTTCCCCACCTCGCCTGGATCTCCCGGCCCGACGGCACCTGCGAGTACACCAACCGGCCCTGGTACGAGTACACCGGCCTCTCGAGGGAGGAGTCGCTCGGGTACGGCTGGACGCGCGCGATGCACCCGGAGGATCTGCCGCGCATCCTGGAGCACTGGCAACGGGCGCGGGAGACCGGGGTGGGCCACGAGATCGAGCTGCGGCTGCGCCGGGCCAGTGATGGGGCCTGGCGGTGGTTCCTCGCCCGGGCCCAGCCCGCGCGAGCCGCGGACGGCAGCGTCCTGCAGTGGATCGGCTCCTGTACCGACATCGACGATCAACGGCGCGCCGGCCAGGAGCGCCTGGAGCTGCTGCGGCGCGTGCAGGCGGCCCACGCGGCGGCCGAGGAGGCCAACCGGCTCAAGGATGACTTCCTCGCCACCGTGTCCCACGAGCTGCGCACGCCGCTGACGGCGATGCTCGGCTGGCTCCAGCTCCTGCGCACCGGACGGCTGTCCGAGGAGAAGCGCGCCCGGGCCCTGGAGACGGTGGAGCGCAACGCCCGCTCCCAGGCCCAGGTCATCGAGGACCTGCTGGACATCTCGCGCATCATCACCGGCAAGCTCCGCCTGGAGCCCGGGCCCCTGGACCTGAAGGACGTGGTGGAGGCCGCGCTCGAGTCCACGCGGCCGCTCGCCGACACCAAGGGCGTGATGCTGGAGCTGGGGAAGGGCACGGAGTCCCTGCCCATGTGGGGCGACGCCGGGCGGCTCCAGCAGGTGGTGTGGAACCTGCTGAGCAACGCCATCAAGTTCACGCCCCGGGAAGGCCGCGTCACCGTCCAGCTGCGTCCGCTGGAGGACGCGGTGGAGCTGCGGGTGACGGACACCGGCATGGGCATCTCCCCCGCCTTCCTGCCCCACATCTTCGAGCGCTTCCGCCAGCAGGACAGCAGCAGCCGCCGGGCACATGGCGGGCTCGGACTGGGGCTGGCCATCGTGCACCACCTCGTCGAGCTGCACGGGGGCCACGTCTCGGCGCACAGTCCGGGAGAGGGCCTCGGCGCGAGCTTCGTCCTGCACCTGCCCCGCCGGCCCCGCCCCGCCCCGCCGGCTCCGCTTCCAGCCCCCGTGGACGCGGGGGCCGCGATGCCTCCGGCCAGCTCCCAGCTCACCGGCCTGCGCCTGCTGCTCGTGGAGGATCAGGAGGACACGCGGGAGATGATCCGCCTGATGCTGGAGAGCCACGGGGCCCAGCTCCGGGCGGTGGCCTCCGCGGCCGAGGCCTTCCACTGCCTTCGGGAGTGGCGGCCGGACCTGCTCGTCTCGGACATCGGGCTGCCCGGGGAGAACGGCTACGAGCTCCTCCAGCGCATCCGCGCCCTGCCCGCCGAGGAGGGAGGACGCACCCCGGCCATCGCGCTCACCGCCTACGCGCGGGCCGAGGACCGGGAGCGGGCCCTGCGCGCGGGCTTCGACATGCACGTGCCCAAGCCCATCGAGGAGGCGGAGCTGCTCGCCGTCCTCACCGCCGCGGCCGAGCGCCCCCAGGGACCGTAGCCGCGGGGACGGTGCCGGGCACCTCGTCCGCCCACCCGGCTATCGGGCAAGCGCCCGAAGCCCGGGGGCGCTGGCGAGTGGCTGACGGCGGGCTGGCCGGAGGGCAGGCATGAGGGCAGGCCGTAGTGCCCTTCCGAAATGGGGGCAACGACCCCCGGTACAATTCTTGGGCGAGTGGACAGTCCCCACCGTGAGGGAATGGCTTACGTCCTTGAGTTGCCTGAGCACCTGTTCTCTTTGATGGACGAGCTGTCCCGGCGCACGTCCACGACCATCCACCTGATGCTCGCGCGGATCGCGGAGCTGGCGGCGATCTGGCCGATGGATGACGAGCGGTGGATGCAGTTCGCCTATCACGACGAGCACGGGATGCGCTTCTACGTGCATGGCTGCTGCGTGCAGTTCCGCCTGGAACCGGAGGAGAAGCGCCTCGTGGTGCACGGAATCAGCCGTGTTCTGGTGCGCCTGCCCCATGAGATGCTCGACTACGGAACGGGCTCCGAGGGCTCTCCGGCGCAACAGTAGGGAGTTCCGGCCCTACCAGGGCACACGCCTGACCCTCACCGCCTGGGCGCCCTGAACACGGGGCAGCCAAAGCGGCGCACCTTCTTCGTGCCCGAGGCGAGGGCCACGACGCGCGAGATCTGCTCGAGCGCGTTATTGGCCCCCAGGCGGTCATGATCCGTCGCGAACGTGATGACGAGGTGGATGCAGCCGAGCGAGGCATCCTCGAAGACGGTCATGCTCTCGAAACCAGGGTAGTCGGCGAGGCCCTCCAGGGCTCGGTCCCTGGCGAGTGCATCCACGCGCGAGAACTCCCGTGGATCGGCCCCCTCGAACACAATGACCTCGGCCGCCCTCATGGAGTCCTTTTCGCCCTTCGCACCCTCGCGAGAGGCTGCCTCATACATGGCCTCCTACCCGCAGAACAAGGAGGACGGCTGCGCCCACTCCCAGGCAGGAAGGTACTGGCGCGTCCAGGCGCTCTTCAGTACGAGGACTTCCCGATGGCGACGACCCGGAAGAAGAACGCCCCCACCCCCCCGGCCGAGAGCGGCGCGGCCAGGGACGTCCAGCGGCCTCCCGCGGAGACCCTCCACGCGGAGGAGCTCGAGAAGCTGCGCGCCCAGGATGACGCGCCCAAGCCTCCGGGCTGGAGCATGTCCCTGCACGCGGTGCGCCGCTTCATCCTCGGAGACGAGGCCCTGGGCGTGCAGCGCAAGTTCGTGGGCAACCCAAGCCTCGTGGACCGGGCCATGGTGACGCTGGCCACCAACCGGGGCCTGATGCTCGTGGGCGAGCCCGGCACGGCCAAGAGCCTCCTGTCCGAGTTGCTCGCCGCCGCCATCTCCGGCACCTCCACGCTGACCATCCAGGGCGGTGCGTCCGTCACGGAGGATCAGATCAAATACTCGTGGAACTACGCGCTCCTGGTGTCCGAGGGCCCCACGCCCCGCGCGCTCGTGCCCGCCCCGCTCTACACGGGCATGAGGGAGGGCAAGGTGGTGCGCTTCGAGGAGATCACCCGCTGCCCCCTCGAGGTGCAGGACTCGCTGCTCTCCATGCTGTCGGACCGGGTGCTGGCGGTGCCGGAGCTGCGGGACGAGGAGGCCATGGTGTTCGCACGGGACGGCTTCAACGTCATCGCCACCGCCAACACGAGAGACCGGGGCGTCAACGAGATGAGCGCGGCGCTCAAGCGGCGCTTCAACTTCGAGACGGTGTTCCCCATCGGCGACTTCAACACCGAGCTGTCCCTGGTGCGCAACGAGACGAAGCGGCTGCTCGCGCGCTCGGGGGTGCCGGTGACGCCCTCGGAGGATCTGCTGGAGGTGCTGGTCACCACGTTCCGCGAGCTGCGAGCCGGGGAGACGAGCGACGGCCAGGCGATGGAGCGGCTGACGGCGGTGCTCTCCACGGCGGAGGCCGTCTCGGTGGCCCACGCGGTGGGCGTGCGCGGCTATTACCTGCGCGGGGATGGAGGCTCGGCGGCGGACCTGGTGGAGACGCTCGCCGGGACCGCGGCGAAGGACAGCCCCGAGGATCTCAAGCGGCTGCGCGCGTACCTGGAGCAGCGGGTGGCGCGCCGCACCGGCCCTCAATGGCGCGCCCTGTACGAGGCCCGCCACCTCCTGCCGGGCTGAGAACGTGGACCTGCAGGGGACTCCGGGCCTCCATGTCGTCGGCGTGCGCCACCACAGCCCGGCGTGTGCCCGCGTCGTGCGGCACACGTTGCTGAAGGTGAAGCCCCGCCACGTGCTCATCGAAGGACCGGCGGACATGAACGCCCGCCTGGACGAGCTGCTCCTGCCGCACGAATTGCCCCTCGCCGTCTTCAGCAGCTACCGCGACGAAGCGCGGACACATGCCTCGTGGACGCCCTTCTGCGCCTACTCGCCCGAGTGGGTGGCCCTGACGGAGGGCAAGGCGGCCGGGGCCCAGGTGCGCTTCATGGACCTGCCCGCCTGGGACAAGTCCTTCCACGGCGTGCGCAACCGCTACTCGGACGGGGAGCGCCGCACCACCCGCCTCATCGAAACGCTCTGCCGCAAGCTGGGCCTGGAAGGCATGGATGCCCTCTGGGATCACCTCTTCGAGCAGCCGTGTGAACTGGACACCCTGGCGGAGCGGCTGCGCGTCTACTTCGCCTCGTACCGCAGCGAGGACGAGGTCACCGAGAGCGACCAGCGGCGCGAGGCCTTCATGCTGGCGCACGTGGAGGCCGCGCTGGCCCAGGGAGACGGCCCCGTGATGGTGGTGTGCGGTGGCTTCCACGCGCCGGTGCTCGCGCGGGCCGGAGTGAAGCCGGGTGCCACCTTCCCCGAGACACCGAGCCACCCCTCCGCGCGCAGCTATCTCGTGCCGTACAGCTTCCGCCGCCTGGACTCCTTCACCGGCTACGAGTCCGGCATGCCCTCCCCCGCCTTCTACCAGGCGGTGTGGGAACTCGGCCCCGAGAAGGCCCCGGAACACATGCTCCGCGCCGCCGTCCAGCGGTTGCGCGACCGGGGGCAGCACGTCTCCTCGGCGGACCTCATCGCCGCCTCCGTCATGGCCGAGGGACTCGGGCGCCTGCGTGCCCACACGGCCCTGGCGCGCTCGGATCTGCTCGACGGGATGGCCGCCGCCCTGGTGAAGGATTCCCTCGAGGTGGCCCTGCCATGGACGACGCGCGGCGTGCTCTCCCCGGACACGGATCCACTCCTCGCCGAGGTGTTGCGCGCCTTCTCGGGCGAGCGCACGGGCCGCCTCAGCGACCTCACGCCGAGGCCCCCGCTGCTGGCCGACGTGGAGCGCGTCCTGACCGCCCACGAGCTCCGGCCACAGGGGCGCGCCCGGAGGGTGAGCGTGGAGCTGCGCGAGCCGGCGCACCTGGAGCGCAGCCGCGCGCTGCACCGGCTGAGGGTGCTCGGCATCCCCGGCTTCACGCGGGACGCGGGCCCCACCTTCCCCACCGAGCCCGTGCTCCAGGAGTCCTGGACGGTGGCCCCCTCGGAGGACTTCATCTCCTGGGTCATCGAGGCCTCGGGCTGGGGGCCCACGTTGGAGGTGGCGGCCACCGGACGGCTCGAGGAGGCGCTCCTCACGGCGGGCCCGGACCTGAGCAAGCTCGCGCTGCTGCTCGCCGAGAGCCTCTTCACCGGCGCGAAGGGGCTGGCGCAACGCGTCCTCGAGGCCGTGGCCGCCCAGGCCCTGCACGAGCCGGATCTCACCCGCCTGGGCATGGCCCTGGAGCGGCTCCTCTCCATCTGGCGCCATGATGTGCTGCTCGGTGCCCAGGGCTCGGCCGAGGTGGGCACCGTCATCGCAGCGGCCTTCGATCGGGGTCTCTGGTTGCTCGAGCAGCTCGACGGGCCCGCGCTTCCGGCGGACGAGGGACACCTCCGTGCCGTGGCCGCGCTGCGCGACACCCTGCGCTTCGCGGGCCCGTCCCTCGCGCTCGACGGGACACATGCCGCCGCCGTGTTCGAGCGCCGCCTGGCCGATCTCCGCGCACCGCCCGCCGTGCGAGGTGCCGCGCTCGGGGCGCTCTGGTCCCTGTCCCGCTTCTCCGACGAGGCGAGCGCCGAGGCCGCCGCCATTCGCGCCACCCGGTCCGCCGCGCGTCCCGCCATCCTGGGCGACTTCCTGGCCGGCTTGTTCCGGCTCGCCCGCGAGCAGGTGGTGCGCGCGCCTCCCGTCACGGCGGTGCTGGACGAGGTGCTCCGTGAGCTACCCCAGGAGGACTTCCTCGTCGCCGTCCCGGCCCTGCGCCTGGCCTTCGGCTTCTTCCCGCCCCAGGAGAAGGAGGACATCGCCCGGATGATCCTCTCGCTCCACGGCAAGGATCCCGCGGGCGCGCGGGCGCTGATCCGCCTCGAGGTGGACCCGGCGCTCGTCGCAGCGGGCACGGCGCTCGACGAGGAGGTGGAGCAGGTGCTGGGCCGCTACGGGCTGCTGCGGGCCCGCGAGGGAGGTGGGCCATGACGATGGATCCCCTGGCGCGCTGGCGCCTCGTGCTCGGCGAAGCGGCGGAGGGAGCGCTCGGCAACAGCCTGGACGCGCAGGGCCGCGGCATGGACGCGGCGCTCGAGTGGCTGTACGGGCGCGAGGGAGACCTCGCGGACCGGGATGTGCGCGGGCGCCAGGGCGGCTCGGGTCCCTCCTCGCTCACCGTCCCGGATTGGATCAACGAGGTCCACACCCTCTTCCCCAAGGAGACCATCGAGCGGCTCGAGCGCGACGCCGTCGAGCGCTACAAGATCGACGAGGTGGTGACGCGTGCCGACGTGCTCTCGCGCGTGGAGCCCAACGAGACGCTGCTGCGTGCCGTGCTCCGCACCAAGCACCTCATGAATCCCGAGGTCCTGGCGGTGGCCCGGCGCATCGTCGAGAAGGTGGTGCGCGACCTCATGGAGAAGCTGGCCAAGGAGGTGCGGCAGACCTTCGCGGGCGTGCTCGACCGGCGCCGCCGCTCGCCGCTGAAGGTGGCGCGCAACTTCGACTTCCGGCGCACGCTGCGGGAGAACCTGGACCGCTACTCCCCTTCCGAGCGCAGGGTCGCCATCGAGCGCGCCTCGTTCTTCTCGCGCACCCGGCGCTTCACCGAGCGCTGGCAGGTCATCCTCCTGGTGGACCAGTCCGGGAGCATGGTGTCGTCGGTCATCCACTCGGCTGTCACCGCGGCCTGTCTGTGGGG
>DASQMW010000122.1:0-3850 GCA_035645295.1 Archangium sp. | reverse complement strand
CCCACGAGCTACTTCGACCGGCTGGGAGTCCCGAGGCTTGCCAGCTAACCTCAACCTATCGAACCGCCGGATGCGGACCCGCCTGTCCGGTGGTGTGGCAGGGGAGTAGCGAGACGATCTCGCTACCCCCTATGCCGATTTTCCGCTGAAGCCGCCAGAGGCCATCGGGTGACCACGCTTGCACTGCCAACAGCCAATGACACATCGACCATGGGCGGAGCTGAACCCACGTGTCATTTCTGGGAGGTGGACGTGCGCAGGCGCAGGGGCGTCTCCCGGCCCATGGCGAGAAAGGGGGCCCAGTAGTGGGGATGGGGTTGGGTCCACCGCAACTCGAGCATCGCCTCGCGCAGCGCCGTGGCGCGGCCCTGCCCCGCGACCAGGTGGCGGTAGTAGGTCTCCATCAACTGTCGGGTGGTCTCGTCATTCACCTTCCAGAGGCTCATGACGACGGTCTCCGCTCCCGCCACGAGGAAGGCCCGGCGCAGCCCGTACACGCCCTGGCCAGGTTTGACGTCGCCTCGCCCGGTATCACACGCGGAGAGGACGACGAGCTGAGTGCCCCAGAGATTGAGGCCCGCCAGCTCCAGTGCCGTCACCAGCGCGCGCTCAGCCGAGAGCGGGGCGGAGTGGGTGCCGGAGGGCTCCGGGGCGCTCGCCCCCGACAGGACGAGGCCAGAGCGTAGCAAGGGGTCCGAGGGATTCGGTGCCGAGGTGTCCTCGCCCAGCGCACCGAAGTGGCCCACGGCGCGGGAGTCCGGGAGCGAGGGCGCGTCTTCCAGGAAGAAGCCATGCGTGGCCAGGTGGAGGATGCCGGGTGGCGGCAGCTTCAGCAGCCGCTCCTTGGTGGCCTCGGGGCCCAGGAAGAGCTGGGCCTGGGGCAGCAGCCGCTGGATGGCCTCGGCCTCCTGGCGGGTGCCCGGCAGGGGGATGGGGGCCCAGGCGCGTTGCGTCAGGTCCGCGCGCAGCAGGGAAAAGAAGCGCTCGCCGGGCATGGAGCGCTGCGCCAGTGCGGGAACGTCCTCCTGAGGGGAAGGGAGGGCTGGAACAGGTGCGCTGAAGACCGGATCGGCGAGGACGACCACGGAGCCAGGGGGAGCGATCTCCTGAGGGTGATGCAGCAAGTTCTTGCCGGAGGGGAGGTAGGTGAAGTCGAAGGCGTCCACGAGGAACCGCTGGCCATCGTGCAGGGCGGCGAAAGGCACCAGGGAGAGCTGGCCATCCGGCGAGAGGAAGAGGCGGCGGGTCTTTCCCAGTAGCGGAAGCAGGGGTTGGAAGGCGAGCTGGTGGAGCGCCTGCGCGGAGGCTTGGAAGCCTGCATCGCGGTTGGCCAGTGCGTCACGCAGCCGCGAGACGGCGGAGTCGATGGGCTCGGCGCGTCCCAGGTCGCGGAAGCGAATGGTGGCGTCAGGGAAGAGCACCAGCGCCAGGTAGCGCAGCTCGCCGGAGCGCCGGGACTCGGGTGCGCCGGGCCTGGGCACGAGTGGGCGGTCCACGTAGGTGATGAATTCCACGAGGGCGGTGTCCCTGGGCAGGGCCGCGGCGACACGGTCGACAATCTCGGCGGGAGAGGGCAGTGCGGCCAGCGCGCGCAGGGGGGCGGAGCGTCGGGCCAGGTCGGCTTCGAGGGCAGCGCCCTGCTCGGTGAGCTCCTCGAGACGCTGTTGGTAGGCGGTGGGTGGAAGCGAGCCGGGACCTTGGAGTGACAGCTGGGCCAGCCGGGTGCGCAGCCCCCGCAGCCGCTCGAAGGTGTCTCGGTCCTGCGCGCGCAGGCTCCGGTAGACGGTACGGGAGATGTCGGAGCTCTCCGTGGCGGATCGGCCCTTGAGCAGGAGCGCGGCGCTGAGGGCCAGGCGTCTGACGCTGGCGTTGTCCGGGTGGGCACGCAGCAGCGCATAGAGCCGCTCCTCGTCGGCGCGCAGCAGCTGGAGGAAGCGGGTCAGGTGCGCTTCGGAGAAGCCGAGGGCCTCCTGGCGCAGGCGCTGCTCGGAGAGGGTGAACTGAGCCGAGTAGAGGTTGGCGAGGTGGGTGAGCGTTTGAGCGATGTCTGGGTGGGAGCTCCCGAGCACGGCCTCGCGCAACGCCAACGCCTGCTCGCCTCTTGCCATGGCCTCGGTGTACCGGCCCGCGTCCCGAAGCGTGTTCGCCTCGTCCAAGGCCTTCCGCGCCTCCTGTAGCCGCGCGTCTGGTTTCTCCTCCGCGACCGCCGCGCCCGCCACACAACACAGCACCACGACCAACATCATCCCGCGAACCCGCTGCATGTCGGCTCCTGGCTGTTGTCTGGTTTGGCTCGCCCGAGCCTGAAGCTCGTACAGAGCCCCCTCGAGTCGATGGCGCCGGTGGCCAGGGAAGATCCGTGGGAGCCCTGCGGTGCTCTCGAGCCATGCAGCTCTCTTGGGGCTCCCTGACTTCGGCCTGGGCGCCCCGGGTCAAGGCAACAGCACGTGTCATGCCAGGCACTGCCGGCGGCGTGACTTCAGAGAGGACGACTCCCTGGCGGGAAGCCCCGCATGAGGGAGAGGCGCCAGGCAGTGCGGCAAGTTCTTGCCGAGAGGCAGTGCCCGGCAACTCCGGCCGGCAACTTCTTGCCGGAAAACCAGGAGCCAGCGGCTCTCCTCGAGCAACTGCCGCTCGCCCGCACGGCAAGCTGCATGGCACAGCCGTTGCTCAGGGTCAGTGCATCCCTCTCGGAGAGGGACGGGATGCAACCCATGCACGGAGACAGCACATCCGGGTGGCGGTAGCGTCGCGGTATTGGGGTAAGAGGAAGAACACCCGTCGCAAGGAGGCATCCATGGCAGCTGCCCTCGGAACCAGGTGGGAAGTGCTGGCGCGGCTGACCATGAGTTGCGCACTACTGTGGCTTGCGTGCGGCGAGCTGCCTCGGGGTGGGGACAGCGCTCCGCGTCGCAAGGGAAGTGAGACCCGGGCGCTCCAGGCCATGGGCACGTGGAGCCCCACGGGCGCCATGGCCACGGCCCGTCAAAGCCACACCGTGACGCGACTGCCCTCCGGCAAGGTGCTGGTCGCTGGCGGTAGCTTCCTCGCCAGCGCGGAGGTGTACGACCCGGCCACGGGCACCTGGAGCCCCACGGGCGCCATGGCCACATCCCGCTACAACCATACGGCGACGCTGTTGCCCTCCGGCAAGGTGCTCGTTACCGGGGGCAGCAGGCGCTCAAATCCTGGCCTGGGCGACTTTCTCGACAGCGCGGAGGTGTACGACCCGGCCACGGGCACCTGGAGCCCCGCGGGCGCGCTGGCCATGGCCCGCTTCAGACACACGGCGACGCTGTTGCCCTCCGGCAAGGTGCTGGTCACCGGAGGCGATGGCCCAGGTGTCGAGGCCCTCGCCAGCGCGGAGGTGTACGACCCGGCCACGGGCACCTGGAGCCCCACGGCCGCTCTGGCCTCGGCCCGCCGGGCACATACCGCGACGCTGTTCCCTGATGGCAAGGTGCTGGTTGCTGGAGGCCATGGCCCCAGCGGCCCCCTCGCCAGCGCGGAGGTGTACGGCCCGGCCCTGGGGGCGTGGAGCCCCACGGGCGCGCTGGCCAAGGCCCGCTCCGTCCACACGGCGACGCTGTTGCCCTCTGGCAAGGTGCTGGTCACCGGTGGCACTGGCCCCCTCGACAGCCCGGCGGTGTACGCCCCCCTCGCCAGCGCGGAGGTGTACGACCCGGCCACGGGCACCTGGAGCCTCACGGGCTCCATGACCACGTCCCGCTCCGGCCACACGGCGACGCTGTTGCCCTCCGGCAAGGTGCTGGTCACCGGTGGCCATGACCCAGACTATTGGCCCCTCGCCAGCGCGGAGGTGTACGACCCGGCCACGGGCACCTGGAGC
>DASQMW010000121.1:0-2336 GCA_035645295.1 Archangium sp. | reverse complement strand
AATCCCAGCCTAAACTGGGACTGATGGTGTGAGCAAGCGGGCGGGGCCCCGGAGCGCCATGGCGGGGTGCGTCAGGCGCCCCGGTGCCTCTCGGCCACGCGGTAGAGCTGGGTGAGGGAGGAGTCCAGCAGGGACTGGCATGAGCGCATGTAGTGGTGCGCCCGGACAAAGGGCAGCCAGACGCGGTCGCCTACGCGGACCTGGGCCTCCTCGAGCTTCTTGCGGGGTATCCACTGCCCGCCCAGGTTCCGGACCAGGATCTCTCCCAGGTACGCGCCAATGGCGGGTACCGCGCGCGCGTCGATGTGCTCCCGCTCGAAGACCCTCGGGAAGTCCTCGTGCCAGAACTGGTAGTCCACATCGGTGAGCGACTCGGGCGTGGCGTCGAAGACGGAGGGCACCTTCGTGTGCAACAGCGCCACCAGGAGCTCGGCGAGGTAGCTGTAGTGCTCGAGCGCACGCTCCGTGTCCTCTACGTCCGGCGGTAGGGCGGAGTCCGCGGGGCGCCATTCCTTGGGCTCGGGAGGCTGCCAGGCGTTGAATTCGGCGATCCTGCGCTGGCGGTCATGGATGGCGGCGGCATCCACCACTCGGGAGAGGAGCCGGGCCACGTCCGGGTGGAAGCGGGGCTCCACGGGGGCGAGGGTGGCACTGCGCTCGCGCAGGGTGCGCAGCACGGTAGCGAAGTCCAGATCCGGCCGGAGGTGGACGTGGGCTCGGGCCTGGGCGAGGCGCGCCTCGTCGCTCGAGTAGTCCGCGGCGGTGGGCCGCGTCACCAGGAGGACGCAGCCGTTGGGGAGTTCCTCCACCCTCCAGGCCGGTGTGGACAGCATGCGCTCGCGGCCGACAGCTTCCACCAGCTTCGGGCCGAAGACGTTGAGCCAGGACACCTCGTAGATCTGGTCGAAGCCGTCCCGAATGGAGGTCTGCATGTCGCGGCCGAAACCGGGAGCGCCAGCCAACTGGTCGTCAGCCAGACTGTGGGCCGAGGCATGGGAGACCGGGTAACGTGAGGCCCACGCGCGCACCATCGCCACGAACTGGAGACAGCGCTCCGCCTCCGTGAAGAAGGAGAGCGGCTGCACCTCGAGCAAGAGGTCCAACCTGGGAGGGGTGGTTGAGGAATAGAGCGTCAGCGTCATGCTCAACGCGGGCCACCTCGTCCGATAGAGTCCGATGGTCGTTACTCGTTCGCCTCGCTTCTCCTCCAGCGCTTTCCAGATGGCGGCGTGGGTGTATTTGCGTCGCCGCTTGCCTTCAACGACGTCTGGCATCCACTCGCCCGCGTGCTCCTCGAGCGTCTGGAGGAAGGGTCCCAGCTCGCTTTCCAGCTTCGCTTGCGGATCGAAGGTGCCGTCGAAGTCGAGCAGGAGGCTGTCCTCTGACCTCGAATCGTGCACGCTCAACACCTTCATTGGAACAGTACCTCCACTCCCGGAACTTCTTCCGTGGCTGTCATCACGGCTGACTCCAAATCCCTTGCATTCGTGGGCTTGAGCTCGCTGCCTTCGTAGACGAGGCGAACCGTTGAGATGGGCACCTTGCTGCCCTCGCGCAGAAGGGGTTGGAGTGAAGGCCGGCGGATGTCCAGCGTCCCACCGTAGTACCCCAGAGCTTCTCGCGCGTCCGCTTTCATCTGCGCTTTCAGGGCTGGACTTTGCAGTCCCGAGAGGTCGCGGCTCTTGAAGCTGAACGTCTCGACACGCGGTAGCCCTCCGGCGAGCTCGCCCTCTTCAATGACGAGCACATCCGCATAGCGCAGGCCGCTCTCCGGTTTTTTCACGCCCACGTACCGCTCGATGCGTGGCCTGTCGAAGGCCTTGAGAAAGCGGCGCTGCGCCCGAGGCAGGGCCGCGTCGGCCTCCAGCAACGCCACCATGAGGCGCTCGAAGGCCAGCCCCCGAGCGAACCACCCGCGCATCAGCTCGTAATGCGCCCAGCGCAGAGGCCCTTGGGCCGCCGTGCCCTGCTCGAGCTCTCCCAGGCGCTTCTCGTAGTACGCGACGTACTCGCCCCAACGCGGGTTGCCCTCGGCCCCGGGCGGCGGGGCGTCCACGGCGGGGCGTTGCTTCTCCAGCACCGCCACGGCTCGGGGCAGTCGCGGGCCCGTGGCCTCGAGCTCCGCCAGCGCCAGTCTGGCCTCCACCACCTCCCGGGTGAGGCCCGCTCCCTCATCCACCAGCGAGACCAGTTCCCCGAGGCGCGAGGGGCCGCCCGTGGCCCCGGGCCTGGCCCTGGACATCAGCGCCTGTGCCCGGGCCACATCGCCCCGGGCCTCGCGCAGCGCGAGGGCGGCGTCCACTCCCCCCACGGCCACGAAGCGTCCCGCCTCCCGG
>DASQMW010000120.1:0-15024 GCA_035645295.1 Archangium sp. | reverse complement strand
AGCCCGGACGCGGGCTTCTCCCGGGGAGAGCCCTTCCTGACCGGGGATGCGTCGGTGCGGCGGCTGTCCCTGGCCGGGCCCCCGCGCGTGCGGTGGACAGACGAGCGCAGCAGCGTGCTGCTGGCCCTGCAGAGTCTGGGGCTGAACCAGCAGGAGATCCTCGAGGAGCCGGCCGAGGCCCGCGCTCCGGTGGCCGCTCCCGCCGGGCCCTGAGCCCTCAGGGCTTCACGGTGTCCCCACGCTCCTCGCGGTAGATGTCCGCGAGCGCATGGGCCCGTTCCACCTCATCCCGGGCGGCATCCACGGCGAGCACCTTCTCGAAGCGCTCCACCTGCTCCTGCAGGGCCGTGGAGACCAGCCCGCCCACGGCGAGCCGGGCCGAGGCACTCTCGCGCTCGATGCGGAGCTCGGCCACCCGGTTGCCCAGGTCTGCGGCGGCTTCCAGCAGCAGCTTGCCGTCCTGCTCGGCACGGTTGAGCGACTCGCGCGTGGTGATCAGTAGCGACTCGGTCTGCGAGCGGTCGCGCTCAAGCGTCGCGGAGATCTTCCCCTCCCCCTGCGCGTCCGCCTGGGCCCGCCGCTTCGTGAGCTCCTCCAGCCGCCTGGCGTAGCGCTCCTCGGAGCGCGCCAGGTCTCCCCGGAGCGCTAGCAACGTGGCGGCGGACTTGCGGATCTCCGCGCCCTGTCGCTCCAGGTCCTCGATGAGCTGATCGAAGGCCGCGAGCGGATCCTTGGGACGCTCGGGCTGCTTGGGCGTCTTCTTCTTGCGCAACCAGTCGAAGAGCATGACTGGCGGCAGCCTACTCGAACGGGCGGCAGAGGAGGCGAACGCGTGCGAGGCGCTCGTGCACCTCTGAACCTCCCACCGACAGCGCCGCGAGGTAGCGGGCTGGGGGAATCTGGTACACCCCAAGCAGGTGCTGCAGGAGGAAGAGGCCCTCGGTGGGACGGCGCTCGGCGGGGGCGAGCGCGGCGGCCTCCACGATGGCATCGAGGATGTCGGCCACGCGGGCGAGCACCTCGGGGCCAGGGGCCTCCGCCGCCTTCTGCCCGGCGAGCTGCTCCAGCTCCGGGAAGAGCGCGTCGAAGGAGGCCTCGGAGGCCACGGGGGCGGCGGGAAGCGTGCGTCCGGCGGCGAGGGCCTCCAGGGCCTGGAGGTGGGGCGCGAGAGCCTCGACGGCCTCCGGGGTGACGGGCACATCGCGCGGCAGGAGGGTGCGCCAGGGGCTGTCGAACTCGGTGCGCGCCCACTGGATCTCCTGGTCGGAGAGGTGGTGGTAGAAGGCGCGGCCGCCGCGGGAGCGCTGCTCCATGACGAGCGACTTGAGGTCCGGGTTCTCCTCGCCGAGCGAGATGAAGCTCAGCGAGATATCCAGCGCGTCCATGGGAGCGCGGGTGCGGCGGATGAGCTCCAGGTCGACGCGGTCCTCGCCATCGGTGATGAGCACCACCGTGGCGCGGGCGAGGTACGGATCCCTCCCCTGCGCGGCGCGGATGGACTCGAAGGCGGACATGAGCGCGAGGGAGATGTCCGTCTGGCCCTCGGCGGGCGAGTCGCGGAAGAGCTTTTCGATCTGCCGGGTGGCCTCGCGGGCGGTGTCCACGCAGGCCAGCTCGGTGGGGGTGTCGTTGAAGAAGGAGAAGTAGAGTGGATCGAAGGGCTCGCCCTTGCGCGCCTTGACGCGGAGGTTGTTGAGCTCGGCGATGATGATGGCGTCGCGGAAGCGGGCGCGGGCGCCGTGCATGGAGCCCGAGGCGTCACACACGTACACGCGCACGGCGGTGCGCTTCAGCTTCTTGGGCCGGGGAGGCGGCTCGTCCTCCAGGTAGGCGCGCACCATCTGGCTGTGGGCGGCCAACTCGTACAGCACCAGCCGCGGGTCCGAGATGACGAAGTTGTGCACCTCGTGCAGGCCACCCGTGCGCTCGAACGTCATGTTCGGGGTGGGGTACGGCACCCGCCGCGGCACGGGCCGCACCTTGCGGGTGTTCATCTCGACGACTTCCTCGGTGAGCGCATCCTCCACGTCGAAGTAGCGGCCACAGCCGGCCGCCAGCTCGAACGCGGAGAGCTGCTCGGGCTTGAGCGAGAAGGCCAGGTCCGCGAGCAGCTCATCCGCGCTGGAGACCTTGGGTGCCTCGCGCAGGCCATTGGGCCCCTCGTGCGCGGGAGGTTTCTCGCCGAACCAGCGCGTCAGGTCATCCCGCTCGGAGGACTCCAACATGGCCCGCATGGGCTGCTGGGCGGGCATCAACGGCTCGAGCGCCGCGCGGGCCGCCTCCGCCAACGGGGCGTCGTTCGCCTCCAGCGCGCGCTCGTAGAGCCCCCGGAGCGAGCGCCACGCCATCTGGGGATCCCTCTGCGCGGTGCGCCTCACCTCGTGCACCAGCTCATCCAGGGAGCGCGCCGCCGGCAGTTCCCGGACGCGATCACGGGCCTGGGACACCTCGCTGCGCAGGGCCACGCCCCGGTCGCGGTCGTGCTCCATGCCGATGCGCAGGAGGATCTCATGGGCCATGTCCAGGTCGCGCCGCTTCTGGACCAGATCCTCCACGTTGGAACGCGCCCGCTGCGCGAGGAACTCGGCCACGGCCATGCGGGCCGTGCTCGGCGCCACGCGATCGTTCCAGACGGGGCCGGGCCGCTCGAAAATCTCGAAGGAGCCCTCCTCCTTTGGAGGCGGCGTGGGGGACATGAAGAGCTCCGCCACCCGCAGCACCCGCGCGAGCCGGACGAAGCCCCGCTCCAGCGCCGTGCGACCGCCCGGAGGTGGCCGGCCCGCCCGGAGCATCTTCTCCACCGCCTCGAGCGTCTGCTCGAACTCCTCCAGGGCCTCCTGGGCCCGGGTCTTCAAGCCCGTGGCGAGGTCCCCCACCCTGCCCTTGCGCACGCCCAGCTCGAGCAGCAGCCGCGCGTCCGCGAGGGTGTGCACCCCCACCCGCTCCAGCGCCCTATCGAGCGCCGTCAGGGTGGGCATGGACAGGTCCACCTCGGCGGGGGCCGTGAGCCCGAGCCACCATCCCCGCAGGCCCTCGGGTTGGGACGGCGCTCCCTGGAGCGCATCCAACCGGAGCCGCAAGCGTGAGAGCCGCGAGCCGAGCACGCGTCAGCACCTCCTCACAACGAGGCCCGCTTCTCCAGCAGTTCCTTGCTGAAGCGGGTGAAGTCGTCGTCGATGCCGCGCAGCACGTTCTCCAGCTTGCGCGCGCTCTCGCCCAGCTCGCCGGGGATGGAGGTCAACACGCCGAGCACGCCCTTGATGCGCACCAGCTCGCCTTCCTTGAGCGCGAGCAGCGGGAAGCGGCTCTTCACCAGGCGATCGAAGACCGAATCCGCCATGGGGCGGCGCTGAACGGACTGCGGGGGCGGCAACTCCGTGAGGAGCTGGGTGAGCCAGCTGCGCAGGTACTTGAGGCGCGTCTGCACGAAGGACAGCTCCACCCGGGCCACCACATCGCGGAGCTCGGCGGAGAGGAAGGACGCGGCGGAGGCCTGACGCGCGAAGGCGAGCTGCCCGTCCAACCCGATCAGCGCGGCGAGCTCGCCATCCCGGACCTGCGTGGAGAAGTCGCCCCGGTAGAAGTTGTAGGCCTCGCCGCTGATGGAGGCATGAGGGGCCGGCGGAGGGCTCGCCACCTCGCGGCCGATGCCCCGCGCGTACTCGCGCAGCCGCGCCTCGATGATGTCCTTGCACTCGGTGAACACGGGCTCCGGGGCCAGGCCCTCGCGCCGCAGGTTCTCCGCCACCGTCTGCACCGTGCGCGAGAACTGGTCGATGCGCTCGAAGGGCGCGGTGGACAGCACGTCCCGCGCGTAGGCGGAGCCGAGCGGCTGCAACAGCTCCTGCTTGAGGCCGCGCTGCCCGGGGTCCAGCCTGCACAGGGACTGCTCGAGCTGGGAGAGCCGGCGCGAGTCCGCGGACAGGGCATCGAGCGGATCCCTCCGGCCGCGTGTGGCGGGGAAGGCACTCGTCGCGCGCTGGCGGAGGGCGGTCACGGCCCGGCGGCGCGCCTCGGCCTCCGCGGTCCGCAGGCGGGCCACCGTCCCCGAGCTGCCCTCGGCGAGCAGCACCAGGAGTTCGCCCACCCGGCCCAACTCCTCGGAGAGGTTGTCCGTGAGCCCGACGAGCGCATCCAGCGCCACCGCCTCCTCGAAGGCGAGGCTCTCGGTATTGAGCGCCATCAGCTCGAGCGATTGCAGGAGGAAGCGGCCCACCGCGTCACACAGGACCGGCAGCCGCTGGCGCAGCTCCGGCACCTGGCGGCACAGCTCCACCGTCTCCGAGAGCGCGGTGAACACGGCCAGCCCGGCCCGGGCCTCGGGGCCCTCGATGGGGCCGCGAGCCATGCGCTGCTCCACCACCGCGAGCAGCCCGCGCGCGGCCCCCAGCAGGGCCACCCGGTTGTCCGGGTGACGGGGTCCCGGGACGAGCTTGGCGCGCAGGCGCTGGGCCGTGGAGGTGACGATGCCGGGCTGGAAGTTGCGCGAGAGCGCCTCCACCGACTTGGACTCCTCGGACGCGCCGAGCGAGGCCGCCTCGCGCTCCACGCCCGTGCCCAACTCCGCGCGTACCTTGGCCAGCGCCGCGTCGAAGGCCTTCTGCTCGATGCGGACGATCTCCAACTGCGCGCGCTCGCGCGGATCCACCGCCACCTTGAGGAGCGCCTCGGCCTCCTCCGCCTGGGGCCCGCCGAGCAGGAAGAACCAGCGCAGGGCGTCCAGGTCCTCCACGGTGGCCTCCAGCGGCCGGTCCGGGCGGCGGTAGAGCTGGTCCCGCACCACCGCGGCCTTGAGGGCCCACAGCGCCTTCACCACCGAGCGCTGCGAGAAATACTTGGTGGGCACGTAGTCGGGCAGCTTGGACACCTGGGCCGTGAGCGCGCGCTCCAGCTCGTCGGTGAGCATCTCGATGGCCTCGAGCAGGTGGCTGGCCACCGTCACCTGCTCCACGGCGGCCTGGAGCACGTCCAGCTGCTGCAGGGTGAGCGAGGCGCGCAGATCCGGCCGGATGCCATGGGCGAAGCGGTGCAGCATGGCCGCGCGGCTGGGGCGCCGGGCGAAGGACTTGGGCACGAAGGAGATGAAGCTGAGCCGGTCCGCGAAGGCCAGCAGCAGCTCCGGCGAGCGCGCCAGCACCTCGGAGAGGTAGCGGTTGCTCGTCATGATGGCGCATTCGATGCGCCCGCTCGTCACCCGGCGTCCGTGCTTGAGCTCGCGCTCGTGCAGGACGTTGAGGATGGAGCGCAGGAGCATGTCGCGCCCGTCGAAGACCTCGTCGAGGAAAGCGTGGGTGGCGCCCAGCATGCCGTCCTCGGTGATGAACTCGGTGCGGCCCGTCTCGGTGAGCACCTTGAAGTCCACCGGGCCGATGAGGTCCGTCTGCACCGTGGACTCGGCGATCTGCTTGGCGAAGAGCGAGGGCTGCCCCGTCTTCTCGTCGAGGATGCGGCCGAGCACTGCCGAGGCAATGGCGCTCTTGGCCGTTCCCGGCGGTCCGACGACGAGCACGTGCTCCCGGCACAGCAGGGCCAGCTCGATCTGGGTGAAGAGCGTCTCACGCTCGAGGTAGGCCTCGCGCAGCTCCTGGAAGAAGTGGCGGAAGGCCTGCGCGGCCTGGGGTGGGACGGGCGTGGGCGGGTGGATCACGGGAGGCGCATCGTAGCCGTCCCCCCACCCTCATTAGAAGGGCTTGGGGGCCCTACTTGAAATGCACGGCGCACGCCCCGTCCGGGCAGGTCCGCCCCGCGATGCGGAAGCGGTAGCGGGCGATGAGGCCGTACATCCCGTCCGCCACCTGCCGCAGTCCCGGCACGTAGTAGGCGAAGAGCAGCTTGCCGGCGGGCCTGCGCCCCAGCGCCTGCACCACGGCCTCGGCTCCCTCGAAAATGCGCCCGTCCGCCTGGATGAGCTGGATCCCCTGCTCGCACCGCTCGGGGAGGAGGCCGGGGTAATCGGCCAGCACCCCCTCCTCCCGGAACGAGCGCAGCTGCGTGCCGTGGCCGCCCAGCAGCCGCTGGAACTGCTTCGCGGCCGCGATGCAAAAGCGGCAGTGCCCGTCGTACAGGAGGACGTCATGCCCCGGGGGCGTCGTCGTCAGCGCCTTCATGGGTCTCCTCATATCGGTGGAGTCGGGTGGGCGCGAATCAAACAGAAGGGCCGGACACTCCCTCTCGGGAACGCCGGCCCTTCAGTGGGTTCAACCCCAGATCCTGGCACCCTCACCCCGACCCTCTCCCGAGGGGAGAGGGAGGGGACGCGTGAGGGGGCGTCAGCAATCGCCCGGATTACGACTGGCGGAACTCGGCATCCACCACGTCGTCCTTCGGCTTGGCCGAGCTGCCCGGTGCCGAGCCCGTGGCACCCGCGTCGGCACCCGGAGGCGAAGCGCCCGCGCCCGGAGCGCCACCCGAAGCCTTGTACATCTCCTCGGCCACCTTGTAGCTGGCCTGCTGCAGGCCATCCAACGCCGCCTTGATGGCGTCCTTGTCCTGGCCCTCACGCACCTCGTTGAGCTTCTTGAGGGCCGACTCGAGCGTCGACACCGCGTCCGGAGACAGCTTGTCGCGGTTCTCCTTGATCATCTTCTCCGCGTTGTACGACTGGGACTCGGCCTGGTTCTTCATCTCCACCAGCTCGCGGCGGGCCTTGTCGGCGGCCTCGTTCTCCTTGGCCGCGTTCACCATCTTCTCCACTTCATCCTTCGCCAGACCGGACGAGTGGCTGATGGTGACCTTCTGCTCCTTGCCCGTCGCCTTGTCCTTGGCGCTGACGTTGAGGATGCCGTTGGCGTCGATGTCCAGCGTCACCTCGACCTGCGGCACGCCCCGCGGCGCCGCGGGAATCCCCGTCAGGTGGAAGCGGCCGAGGCTCCGGTTGTCACCGGCCATCTCGCGCTCACCCTGCAGGATGTGGATCTCCACCTGCGTCTGGCCATCCGCCGCCGTGGAGAACGTCTCCGACTTGCGGGTGGGGATGGTGGTGTTGCGCTCGATGAGCTTGGTCATCACGCCGCCCAACGTCTCCACGCCCAGCGACAGCGGGGTGACGTCCAGCAGCAGGATGTCCTTCACCTCGCCCGCGAGCACGCCGGCCTGCACCGCCGCGCCCACCGCCACCACCTCATCCGGGTTCACCGAGCGGTTCGGCTCCTTGCCGAACAGCCGCTTCACCGCCTCCTGCACCTTCGGGATGCGCGTGGAGCCACCCACCAGGACCACCTCGTTGAGATCCTTGAGGTCCACGCCCGAGTCCTTCAGGCACTTGCGGCACGGCTCCAGCGAACGCTCGACGAGCGTGTCGATCATCGCCTCGAACTTGGCCCGCGTCAGGCGCACGTTGAGGTGCTTGGGACCGGTGGCGTCCGCCGTGAGGAACGGCAGGTTGATCTCCGTCTCCATCGTGCTGGACAGCTCGATCTTCGCCTTCTCCGCCGCCTCCTTCAGGCGCTGGAGGACCATCTTGTCCTTGGAGACGTCGATGCCGTTGTCGCGCTTGAACTCGGCGATCAGCCAGTCCATGAGCGTGTGGTCGATGTTGTCGCCGCCCAGGTGGGTGTCACCGTTGGTGGCGAGCACCTCGACCACGTTCTCGCCCACCTCCAGGATGGAGATGTCGAACGTGCCGCCGCCGAAGTCGTAGACGGCGATCTTCTCGTCCTTCTTCTTGTCCAGGCCGTACGCCAGCGCCGCCGCCGTCGGCTCGTTCACGATGCGGCGCACCGTGAGGCCGGCGATCTCACCGGCGTCCTTGGTGGCCTGGCGCTGGGCGTCGTTGAAGTACGCCGGAACGGTGATGACCGCCTCGGTCACCTTCTCGCCCAGGTAGTTCTCCGCGGCGCGCTTGAGCTTGAGCAGCACCTGCGCGGAAATCTCCGGCGCGCTGTACTGCTTGCCGTCGATCTCCACGCGCGCGTCGCCGTGAGGGCCGCGCACCACCTTGTAGGGGACGAGCTTCGCCTCCTCGGTGGTCTCCTCGTACCGCCGGCCCATGAAGCGCTTGATGGAATAGATGGTCCGCTCAGGGTTGGTGATGGCCTGACGCTTGGCCACCTGCCCCACCAGCCGCTCCCCATCCTTCGCGAACGCGACGACCGAGGGCGTGGTGCGGGCGCCTTCCTCATTGGTGAGGACCTTGGGCTCGCGACCCTCCATGATCGCCACCACGCTGTTGGTGGTGCCCAGGTCGATGCCGATAATCTTGCCCACGGTGTGTAACCTCCCGAAATGACTGCGGAAAATATCGAGAAAACGTCGATTACTTCCGATGTGTGCCCAACGTAACCACCCACTGGGGGGTGTCAAACCGCGTCAAACCGCGTCACGTCCTCGCCACCTGCCTGCCACGGTGCGTAACGCGCTCTCCACCTCCGCCACCCGCACGTAGCAACCGGCCAGGCATTCGATCAGTTCCCGACGCGCCAACCCCCTGGAATCATTCGGACCGGGTGGAGATAACGCCTCGCGTCAGCCCTTGGCTGGGAAAGTGCACTGGAGAGCCCCGACGCCCCAAACCCCCCTCTGGAGGCAGCCTCATGCTGGTACAGCCACTTCGGTCCGTGGATCCGCGCCAGAATCCGTCCGTTGCCGGAGCCCCCGAGCACAAGGTCGCGGTGCTGCTCAACGCCAACGCCCGCCGCGTGGACGCACAGCTGGTGAAGTCCCTCTCACACGTCGTGCCGGAGCAGGATCTCTTCCTGTCGCGCTCGGAGCTGGACTGCCGGCGCATCGTCCAGACGGTGCTGGAGCGCAACTACCCGGTGGTGTTCACGGGTGGCGGAGACGGCACGTTCCAGGGCTTCGTGAGCGAGGTGTTCCGCCAGCTGGAGCCGCGGGGCCGCTTCGCCGGCAAGCGCGCGCCGCGCTTCGGTGTGCTGAAGCTGGGCACGGGCAATGGCCTGGCCACGTACGTGAACGCCGGCGGCGGCGCGGACGGCATCCTGCAGGACGTGGTGCGGGCGCGCGCGGGCGAGGTGCCGGGCCACCGGCGCATGGATTTGCTGATGGTGGACGACCAGCGTACGGCGTTCGCGGGCATGGGCGTGGATGGGAAGCTGCTCAACGACTACCTCTGGGTGAAGGACAACCTGGGCCGCGGCGGACTGCTCAAGAAGGTGCTGACGGGCGCGGGCGGCTACTTCTCGGCGGTGGCCCTGAAGACGGTGCCCCACTACCTGTCCAACCCGACGTGGGTGGAGTGCGAGATCCTCAACGGCCAGGCCGGTGAGGCGTACCGGGTGGGGCCGGACGGCAACCCGGTGGGCGCGCCCATCGCCCCGGGGCAGCGGATCTTCAAGGGTTCGCTGATGATGGCGGCGGCGGCGACGATGCCCTTCTACGGGTACAGCTTCCGGATGTTCCCGTTCGCGGGCGAGCGCCGGGGAATGATGCACCTGCGCCTGGGCCAGCTGCACGCCACGAACGTGCTGGCGAACCTGCACAAGCTGTGGGCGGGCCGCTGGTTCCCCGAGGGCATCCACGACTTCTACGCGCAGGAGGTCCACATCCGCTGCGCCAGGCCGATGCCGTTCCACGTGGGTGGAGACGCGGCGGGCTACCGCGAGGACGTGAAGCTGAGCGTGGCGCCCGAGGCGGTGGAACTGCTGGACTTCCACGGCGCGGTGCACTGAGCGCCCTGCCCTCCCTCTCCCGCCGGGAGAGGGCTGGGGCGGAGGTCCGCCTGGGCGGCTATCCGCGATCGCGCGTGGCCGGAGGCTTCTCGCCCGGCTCACGGCGGCGGCCCACGGCGAAGGCGTAGCTCGAGGTGGCCTTGCCGTTCTCCCGGTGCAGGGCCATCTCCTCGCGCAGCCAGGTCATCTGCTCGGCCTGGCCCTTGGCGAGGAGGGGCTCCAGCTCCCGGTAGAAGGCATCCAGCTCGGCGTCCTGGAGGGACTCGACGGACTCGGGCTCGAAGCCGGACATCGCCAGGTGCTGGAGCAGCTCGCGGGGCAGCAGCAGCGGCGCCCCCAGGCGGCGCTCCCAGAAGTCGATCACGGCGCGAGGCGTCACCCGGCCCACGCGGACCGGGTACGTGAGGCCCAACCGGCCGTTGTGGGCCAGCAGGGGCCGGAAGGTGCCCAGGGCATCGGCCAGCGATAGGAACACCCGGCCCTGGCAGAGGATGGCGTCGAACTCACCCTCCCGGAAGGCGGGCTTGCGCAGATCCACCCGCCGTACGTCCACCCGTCCGTCCAGCCCGAGCGAGCGCACCCTGTCGCGCATGTGGATGAGCAGCGTCTCGTCCGCGTCCGCGGCGACCACCGAACAGCCGAACTCCTGGGCGAGCACCACGCTGGCCGGGCCGGAAGGGCCACAGCCGAGCTCGAGCACACGCCCGCCCTCTTCCAGCTGCGCGACCTTCGCGAAGCGGCGGGTGGCGACCTCGGAGCTGAAGGGGCGCCGAGCGTCACCAGGGAAGTAGAGCGGGAAGGGCTCAGCCGGGCTCATGAGAAGCCTCTTCTACACCGCTCGCCCGGAATCGCCAATTCCCCCCGCACACCCAGGAGGGGGCCGCCCTCACAGGTAGTAGACGACCCGCTGCTCCTGCCGCAGCCGGCCGTAGATGGAGCGGCGGTGCTCCTCGGACAGCAGATACACCGACACGCTCACCGAAACGTAGGTGCCCTTGCTGCTGGGCTGCTCCCGGATGGAGTCCGGGGAGATCTCCGTGCCCATGAGCCCCCGGAAGAGTTCGCGCACGTACTCCACGAACCCCGTCGGCTCCTGCCGCCCCATGACCTTGAAGGTATAGACGGTGGGGTACTCGATGAGCGGCTTCTTCTCCTCGCCGTCACCCGTCGGGCCCTGGGTGACACCATCTCCCGTACCGTGTGCCTTCATGACTGCTTCCTCGTGCGGCGCAGGGGGCTAGAGGAGGTTGGCCGCGAGCTCGGCCAGGGCGCTGCGCTCGCCCTTGGCCATGGTGATGTGGCCCGCGATCTTCTCATTCTTGAACCGGTTGACCACGTGGACGAGTCCGTTGTTGGTCGCGTCCACGTAGGGGTTGTCTATCTGGAACGGGTCGCCGGTGAGAATGATTTTCGTATTGTCGCCCACGCGGGTGATGATCGTCTTGACCTCGTGGGGCGTGAGGTTCTGCGCCTCGTCGATGATGATGTACTGGTTGGGGATGGAGCGCCCGCGGATGTAGGTGAGCGCCTCGATCTCCATCAGCCCCAGGTCGATGAGCTCGTGGTAGCCCCGGCCCGCCTTCTTGTCGGCGCGGCTGAGGTTCATCAGGAACTCCACGTTGTCGAAGATGGGCTGCATCCAGGGGTTCATCTTCTCTTCGAGGCTGCCCGGCAGGTAGCCGATGTCCCGGCCGAGCGGGAAGACGGGCCGGCTGACGAGCAGCTTCTGGTACACGCCCTCTTCCGTCACCTTGTGGAGCCCGGCGGCGATCGCCAGCAGCGTCTTGCCCGTGCCCGCCTTGCCCACGATGGTGACGAGCTTGATCTCGTCATTCATCACCAGGTCCAGGGCGAAGCTCTGCTCCATGTTGCGCGGACGGATGCCCCAGACGCCCTCGGACTTCATGCCGCGCAGCAGCGGCACCACCCGGCCCCGGGACGCGTTGAAGCGGCCCATGGCGGTGTGGGACGGGTTCGTCTCGTCCTTGAGGAGGATGAACTGGTGCGGCGAGAGCGACTCCTGCCCGGAGATCTCCACCTCGGCACCCGGCTTGTACATCTGGTCCACCATGTCGCGAGGGACCAGGCGCTCGGTGAAGCCCGTGTAGAGTTCGGTGATCTCCACCCGCTCGGCGTCGTAGTCCTCGGCGATGAGGCCCAGGGCGTCCGCGCGGATGCGCAGGTTGGTGTCCTTCGTGATGAACACGGCCGGCGACTGCGGCTCGCGCTCCATCAGATCGATGGCCACCGAGAGGATCCGGTTGTCCATCAGGTTGCTGTCCGCCATGGAGAGCGGCAGATCACGATCCGTGAAGCACACGCGCAGCACGCCCCCATGCGGCAGGCGCACGCCGTCCTTCAACGAGCCCTCCTCCCGGAAGGAGTCCAGGTAGCGCGCCACCAAACGCGCATTCCGCCCCAGCTCGGAGAGATCGCGCTTGAACTGATCGATCTCCTCGATGACGTAGATGGGAATGATGACGTTGTGTTCCTTGAAGCTGTAGATGGAGCGGGGGTCGTGGAGAAGGACGTTGGTGTCGAGGATGAAGTTCTTTCGCATCGTGTGGAGCGCGACCTCGTAGTGGGTGCGACCGCTGGAACCGACCGTGCGACGGGACTCCGACTGACGGACCGCTTCTGCGCCTGACTGACTGCCAGCCGAATATTAGGCTGGGTCTCCCACGCGGGAAGCTGCTACGGCCATTTGGGCACTACCTCGGGTGTAACGCACACGCTAACGAGGTGGTTCCCTCCGCGCTCATTGATCCCCGGATCACTGGACGCCCGCTCCTTCTGCCCCCTGGAGCGTCCCAATGTCCTCGGGCGAACAGGCCTACAGATAGCGAATCTGCACGATGGTGTATTCGATTTCCCCACGGGGACGGATCACCTCGACGGTGTCGCCGACCTTCTTGCGCAGCAGGGCGCGGGCGATGGGGGACTCCACGCTGATGCGGCCACCGGCGGTGTCGATCTCGTCCGAACCGACGATCTGGTAGGTGACCCGGGCCTCGTCCTCGTCCTCGAGCGTCACGGTGGCGCCGAAGTAGACGCGGGAGGCGTCCGGCTGCTCGGAGGGGGTGACGATGGTGGCGGTGTCCAGGCGCTTCTGGAGGAAGCGGATGCGCCGGTCGATCTCCCGCAGGCGCTTCTTGCCGTAGATGTACTCGGCGTTCTCCGAGCGGTCACCCTGGGCGGCGGCGGCGGACACCTCGGCGGTGACCTTGGGACGCTCCTCGTTGAGCAGGCGCAGCAGCTCCTTGTGCATGCGCTCGGCCCCAGAGCGGGTGAGGTAGCGCCGGTGGCCGGAGGAGGACTTTTCTTCCTCCTCTTCCTCCCCACCCTCCAGTTGCAGCGCGTCGTTCTCCTCGGGGGCTTCCTCGGAATTCCGGACGTCTCGGGACATGGCCCCCGTTGTATAGCGCCTCCGGGGGCTGGAAGGAGACGTGAGGGCGGGCCGTTGAAGGGTGGCTGTCAGGTGACGGGGGGAACGATCGCCAGTAGAAGTCGGGAACGAGTGCTGGTAGAGAGCGCCTCTCAGACGCCGGAGACCCAGGAATCCGGCGTCTGATCAAAAAAGAATAGTGCGAGTCGCTAGCTCAGCTGGTAGAGCACCGGCCTTTTAAGCCGAGGGTCGGGGGTTCGAGCCCCCCGCGACTCACAGAGGTCCCCGTCGTCTAGAGGCCCAGGACGCTGGCCTTTCAAGCCGGTAACACGGGTTCGAATCCCGTCGGGGACACAAAAGCCGAGGCCGGAAGCCCCTGAGCAATCAGGGGCTTCCGGCCTCGGTGTTTTCAGGGCCCGGCGCGTCTCCAGAATGTCTCCAGATTGGAGACTCGCCTCGCTTCTCCTCCGGCAGCGGGCAGGAGCAGAACGGGAGTGAGGGCCGCTGACGGGTCCCCCATGAGCCGCACCCCGGGCCGGTGGAGAAGCGATTCATCTCCAGCAGACACACGCCTGCCCAGCTCAGGCCTCATTGCAAGGCGGGGCGCGGCACTGGATGAGGCCTGCAGTAGTGCTGGACGCAGCAGCCACTCCTTTGGCTCAGCACCATGCTCCTTGGGCTGACCCCTGCGCTTTAGCCAGCCTCCCAGGCAGCAGGGGCAAGCTGGCGTAGTGCTGAGCCTGGAGCAGCCACTGCCAACAACTACCTGCCTCTCTCCTCAAGCAAGGCGGCCAGGGCAGCAGTATGCCCCAAGGACAAAGACGGCCCCCGCCAGCGGTGCATCGCAGGCCTTGCAGGCCCTAGCCGCCTCCTCTGCCTCCTTCACCAGCCCGCCGCCCAGCCAGAGGGCTCCCATCCCGCTTATAGTTCTCACGGGTTCATTCGTTATCTCCCAGGTCATGGCAAACAGAACCAAGGACGGGTGGGCACGGTGGTCCTATGAGCAACTCCTCCTGCGGCAGCCGCACGTCGAGACTGCGGGGCTCTGGCAGGTGGGCAGCATGTTTATCGTGCACTGTCCCAAGTTGGGGGAGGGGCTGCTGGCGGATGATGGGCGACCTATCGAGCAGTGGTTTCGCGACAACAAGGCGATCACCACGCCCATCGGCTTGGTCGCGGAGCTCCCTCCAGGCGCGGAGTCGCTGGAGGCCCGCTCCCTGCGCGAGCTCGTCGCCACAGCGGCCAGTCCCAAGACGCTCAGGGAGTTGCTGCTCGACCTCTCGCTCCTGCTGCCCCGCGAGTTTCCTAGGCTCTGGTTGACGGACAGCGCGGGACGCATCCAAGTCCATGTAGAGCGCCCGCTGGACGAGGCGGAAACGGGCACGCTGATGACGGCCTACGCCTCCCTGCAGCTGTCGCCGGACTTGGAGATCCTGGTCAGCCCCAAGGAGCGGTCGTCCAGCCAGGGGTTCCGCGACCTCGGGGGCCAGGGAAACCTTCACCTCACTCCCAGCAGGAGCCTACCAGAGTCCTTCCCGCTCAAGGTGAAGTGGCTCTGGGAGGAGGACGAGCAGTTCTGGGTCGACCACCGCTTCCAGCTCTTCGAGGAGAAACAGCCCGATCCGCGCAAGGTGCTGCCGCAGGGCTGGACGGAGCCCCTGTCGCGCTGCTTGGTGGATGCGGAGGCGTTTCCGCCGCGCAACATCCGCAACTACCTCTCGCTCTACGAGCAGGTGGTTCTCGCGATGCCCCAGTGGCATAGCTACCCGCAGCAGCTCCTCGCGCTCGGGCTGACCGAGGCGGAGCTGGTCGAACTGCTTCGGCTCGGCCGGGTGAAGCTGCTGCTCTCCAAGTCGGTTGAGTCCTACCCGCCTAGCCCGGATAATTCACCAGGGCAGAGGAGAAGGAAGGCGGTTGCGGGCGTAACGCCCTGATTTAGCTTGGGTTTGCTCAAGACTCAGGCCGCATCAGAAACGTACGCCCGCATGACGCACTGTACTCCAGCCGTCCTCC
>DASQMW010000119.1:0-34700 GCA_035645295.1 Archangium sp. | reverse complement strand
GCCGCGGCGGTGGTGTTCTGGCGCCGAGGGGCCACGCCGGCCTAGTGGTGGCTGTGTGTCCTCGAGACGTGGACACACAGCCACCAGTAGGCCGGCGTGGCCCCTCGGCGCCAGAACACCACCGCCGCGGCGAACGAGACGATCGCGAACACCCCCATTGCCCGCACGGTGTCGTGGAGCGTGACCTCGAGCCGCGCGGAGACGCCGGGGATGAGCGGCACCAGCGCCACCGCCAGCGCGCCCGCCATCAGCCCCGCCACCGCACGGGGTGCGCGCAGCTTGCGGTGCGCCTCCACCAACGGGCCGCTGGAGGGTGGGCTGCCGGCGAGGAGGCTCAGCTTCATGGGACGAAGAGGCCCAACCGGACGGCCGCGCGCACCGCCTCGGCCTTGGAGTTCACCGCGAGCTTGCGGTACGTGCTGCGGACGTGCGCCTGGATCGTGCTCAGGCTCACCTTCATCCGCGCCGCCGCCGCGTCGTAGCTGGCGCCGTGGCAGAGCAGCACGAGCAGCTCGCGCTCGCGCGCGGTGAGCGGCTCCTGCTGGACCACCGGCGGTGCCCAGAAGCGCCGGACCACCTTCCGGGCCACCGCTGGCGTCATCGGCGCGCCACCCGCGACCGCCTCGCGGATGGACCGGAGGAGGACCTCCGAGCTGGAGTCCTTCAGCAGGTATCCCTGCGCGCCGGCCTGCAGCGCGGGGAACAGGTGCTCGTCGTCGTCGAAGATGGTGAAGACGAGGCCGGCGGCGGTGGGGTGCGTCGTCCTCAGCTCCGCCAGCACCTCCACGCCGGAGCGATCCGGGAGGCCGAGATCCACCAGCGCACAGTCCACCGGCTTCTGGCGCTGAAGCCACGAGATCGCCTCGCCTCCGCACGAGAAGGCGCCGACGAGGCGCATCCCGGACTCTGGCGCCTCGATCGCCTGCCGGACCGATGCGAGCAGGTTGGAGTCGTCTTCCACGACGACGACGTTGAGCATGTATGCAACTTTACAGCGAGCGCCTCGGATCCCGGCAATCCGCGGCAACCTGCTCCGCGCCTGGAGGTGACGCGCCGCGGCGTACGTTTTCTCACTTCGCCGGCGAGGGCTCCGACGGCAGCACGAAGCTCGTGACGAGCAGCGCGCCCGAGACCCCGGCGAAGATGCCCGAGAGCGCGAGCCGCGTATTGGCACCGTTCCGGATTCCCTGCGCCTGCGCGTAGGTCCAGGCGGAGACTCCCGGTACCCGCTCCTCCTGCAGCCGCGAGCTCTGGATCAACCCCAGCACCAGGAAGGTGACGGCCGTCACGGCGGCGGCCCCGGCTCCTATCCGGGTCACGGTCACGGGCAGCGGCGCGGGCTGGGTGAATGCGGCCATTCCAGGGGACGGGGAGCCCGAGGGGGACAGGTTCGGCGCCCGGGGGGCATCCGACGGCAGCAGCGCGTTCGCGACGGAGGCGTCCTCCCCCTCCATGAGGGTCTTCGTGAGCTCCTGGCTGGCCGTCTGGAAGGCCGAGTCCAGCTCCGTGGGCCGCAGGGCCGACGCGGTGTAGCTCTTCTTGAAGAGGACCCGGCCCTCGCGCGTCTCCAACAAGGTGATGCGCATGGGCAGGTCGTCGAAGACCTTGCTCGAGTCGATGGTCACCACCCCCGCTACCCCGAGGTCGCGTCCCAGCTTCGCGAAGCACTCGGGCTTGCCCTGACAGGACTCCGGGGTGTGCTGCTCACCGAGCCGGGAGAGCACCTCGCCCGGCTCCATCGCCACCGACAGCTTCGCCTCCACCAGGGCCCGCGAGAGCCGATCCGCCAGGGTGACGGACTCGATGGGCGTGAGCCCCTCGCTGCGAGAGACCATCACCACCATCCCTCGCGCGTCGGCCCCGTCCGCGGGGACGGGGGTCTGCGCGACGAGCAACGCCAACACCAGGGAGAACATGGGGGCGCATGCTGGCATACGCCGGGCCTCGGGGCGATCGTCAATTGCCCAGGTACTGGCGCTCCCAGATGTCCAGGTTGAGCTTCACCTGCCTGCGCTCGCTGGCCGTCGACGCGCTCTCCGCCCGGGCTCGCGCCTTCTGCAGCAGGCGGCGCGCGCTCTCCTTCTCGTCCTGGGACAGCGAGCTCGCACGCAGCTTCCGCTCCAGGCGCTCGATGCGCGCGAGCAGGGGCTTGCGCTCGGTGTTCACCCTGGACGGCTCGCTCGCACGGGGCGCCACGCCCTGCACGACCTCCACGGGCGTAGGAGCGGGCTCGGTCACCGGCTCGGCCACGGCGGGCATCGCCGGGGTCTCGGCTACGGGAGGCGGCATCACCGGGGTCGCGGGAACGGCGACAGGGGCGGCCACCAGCGCCGGGGCAGGTGCACTCCGCCACAACACCGCCATGCCCGAGGCGAGCAGCAGCGCCCCGGCGGCCACTCCCACTGCCACGAAGGTGCGGGACCGCGGCGGGGTGACTGGCGAGCCGGTGCTCACGGGCGGCGGCACTTGCGGCACGGGGGCGGCGGGTACCGGCTCCGAGCCAGGCATCGCGAGGCTCCGCATCTCCCGCGAGCCGCGCGCCCCATTCGGGAGCGGGAGCGGGAGCGAGTCCGCGATTTCCTGGAGGCCGGCACGCACCTCGTCCACGGTGGGGCGGGCCTCCGGTGCCTTCTCCAGCAGCTTCAGCACGAGCCGCGCGAGCGGGGGGGGCAGGTCCGGCCGCAGCTCGAGCGGCGAGGGCGGCGTGTGCTCCAGGTGGTGGACCAGGTACTCCGCGGGGACCCGCGCCTGGAAGGGCAGCTGGCCCGTCAGCAGCTGGAAGAGGATGATTCCGAACGAGTACAGGTCCGTCCGGGCGCTCACCGGATCTCCGCGCACCTGCTCGGGCGCCATGTACTCCGGCGTGCCGATGATGAGCCCGTGCAGGGTCTGCTGCGGGCGCGCATGGCCGCTCGAGATGTGTTTGGCCAGTCCGAAGTCCAGCACCTTCACGTAGGAGCCGCCGCCGGGCTGCCGCACCAGGAAGATGTTGCTCGGCTTGAGATCCCGGTGGATGACGCCCGCCCGGTGCGCGGCGGAGAGCGCGTCCAGCAGATCGTCGGCGAGCCGGATGGCCTCCTGCACCAACAGGGGCCCCTTGCGACTGAGCCACGTGTCGAGCGGGGTGCCCTCCAGGTACTCCATGACGAAGTACTGCCGGCCATCCGGCATCTGGTCGAAGCTGAAGATGTCGATGATGCCCCGGTGGCGGATGGCGTTGACCGCGCGGGCCTCGGCCAGCAGCCGCTCCACGTACAGGGCCTGATCGCCCACCTCGGGCCGCAGGACCTTGATGGCCACCTGCTTGCCAATCACCGGCTGCTCGCCCCGGTAGACGATGCCCATGCCGCCCAGGCCGATCTGCTCCTGGATGACGTACTCGCCAAGCTGCATCCCGATGAGCGGATCGCCCAGGGGAGCGGGCGCTGGGGCGACCTCGATGGCCGTGCCATTGCGAAGGGCAGGCCGCGTGGGCGCGTGGCTCGCCACCCAGGCCTCGGGCGCGGTGCCCTCGGGGCCCGGCTGGGGCTTCAACTGCGTGCGCCGGGTGGCGGCCTCCTCACCGAGCACCGTTCCGTCGTGGGGGCACGTCGCGGTGCCCTCGGGAAGGCTCAGGCCACAGGTGGGACATTCTGGGAGGGGGGGCGGGGCCATCGAAACAGGCCGGGACCTTACCAGAGAACCCACCCGCTGGCGGCGGAGACATGGGCTCCCCCGCCTGTTTGCCCGCCTGGTCCGGGCCTTCCCCTCTTTACGGTTGCAGCCGGAGGACGGTCCCGTTGGCTCCGCCCACCCAGACGTTGCCCGGCGTCACCCACACCGCCCGGAGGTTCTCGCTGACCCCGCTCACCTGCGGCGTCCAACTCGTCCCGTTCCAGAAGGTGATGGTGCCGTTGTCGCCCACGGCCCACACGCTGTCACTGCTCCGCCCGGTGATGGAACGCAGGGTCTGGGTCACCCCCGTGGAGAACGAGGTCCAGCCACTCCCATCGTAGTGGTAGGCGACACCATTGAGGCCCACCACCCACACATCGCGTGGACCCGAGCCCCACACGGCGAGCAAGTCGGTCGACGTGGACGGCTTCAGACTGGCCCAGCTCCCCGTGATGTCCCGGCGGAAGACCGCCCCGCCGTTGCCCACCGCCCACACATCCGTGGCGGAGGAGCCCCAGACGGCGTTCAGTTGGGTGTTCCCAATGACGAGGAAGCTCCCCTCGGAGTTCCAGGCACCGGTTTCATCGCGGCGCCGGATGAGTCCGCTGTTGCCCACCGCCCACACCGGAACCGCCCCCGTCCCCCAGAGGGCGTTCACGGTGTTCGGGAACGTGCTGCTCGTCCATCGGCCGCCCTGGAGCAGGTGGACCTTGCTGTTCTCCGCCGCGAACAGCAGGTCCCCACTCCCCCAGAGGGCCGTGAAGGAGCCCGCCTCCGGAGGCGCCACGGGCGACCAGAGGTTGTCCTGGCGGCGCATGAGCAGATCGCTGTCTCCGGCCGCCCAGAGGCCTTGCGCGTCAGCGCCCCAGAAGGTGTTGATGGTGCGCGTCACCCCGCCGGGGAGCTCCGACCACTGGGTGGCCCCCCGCCGCACCAGGGTGCCCGAGGCCCCGACGGCCCAGAGCGCCGCGTCATTGCCCCAGATCGAGTTCAACACCTGGGGCGTGCCACTGGGCTCGGCGGCCTTGCCCAGCACGTAGATGGTCGAGGCGGGCCCGACGATCCGTGTGGCGCCCCCGCTGGTCCACACGCCATTGAGCGGAGTGGAGGACGTCGCGTAGGAAGCACTCGACCACGCGCCGTTGGAATAGGTCGAGAGCGTCCCCCTGCCCACGGCGTGGGCCGTCCCGGCATCCACCCCGGCGGCGATGTCCATCAGGTCAATGGACCCCGACCTGTTGACGGTGACCCAGCCCCCATCCACGCCACGAACGAGGGCGGAGCCCCTGCCCACCGCCCAGGCCTCGGTATTCGAGGCGGGCCACACGGCCAGGAGATCCGGCGCGGGGCTGACGCCGGCGTCCCAGGACTGCGGGCTCCACTGCGTGCCATTGAAGGAGTAGATGGCGCCCCCCTGACCCACGGCGATCGCGGACGTGTCCGAGGACCCCTCGATGTCGTAGATCGTCGACGACTCGGCGAGCATCTGGGACGTCCAGGCCGAGCCGTCCCACCGGTGCAGGGCGCCCCCCGCTCCGGCGATCCACCAGGTCTTCCCCGCGGCGGGCCAGGCGGCGCGCAGCTCCTGGGTGCTGACAGGCGGGAGGCGGGCCCAGCACGTGCCATCCCAGTGCAGCGCGATGCCCCGCTCGCCCACGGCCCACACGTCCGTCTCGGACCTGCCGCGGACGGTGAACAGCGTACGGCCCTCGGAGAGGGGGTTGTCCCAGCACCAGTTGGAGGTGGAGCAGGTGGGCAGTGCCGAGGGCTGGGTGCAGCCACCGTCCGAGCCCGCATCGGTGCCCGCATCGGTGCCCGCGTCCGAGCCCGCATCGGTGCCCGCGTCCTGCGTGTCTCCGGCGTCGGGTTGCCCGGGCACATCGCAGAAGCCCTCGCTCACGCAGACGTACTGCTCGCCTCCGGGGCCGCGCAGCCCCGTGCAGTCCTCATCCGTCGAGCAGACGAAGGACTTCCTGGGAAGGTCGATGCAGTGCAGGGACGACAAGGCCCCCACGGTCAAGGCCAGCAAAGGCCCCCAGCGCCACGTGCGCGTATTCGTTGTCACTCCGAGTCCCTGTTGATGAGCCAGGGTGGGACCATAGCGCGAGGCGTCCATGGGGACCACTGGTGCGTGCCGTTCCCAACAGACGTTCGAGTTCCAACACGGCACCGGGCGCTCCAATACCGCGCGAAAGCCGGAGTGGTGGCTGTTGATGGGAGTGGGCAAGAGCCTCGACGGAGAGCGCGGAAGTGGTCGAGCGCCTCATCGCGAACGGCCCGGCGCCCGGTCCGGAGCTTCTGGTATGGCAGCCCGCCAGGAGGAACGATCGATGCCATCTGGAAGCAACCTCGCCGTCCGCCGTCCGTCCACGCTCATCGGCCTGCTCGCGCTCGTCCTGATGAGTGGCTGTGCCCACAAGCAGTTCGCGACCGAGAACAAGGGCCGCGAGCTGAAGAACGAAGGTCCGGTCATCGCGGAGACCGCGAACGGCCAGGTACGCGGGACCCTGTCGGAGGGCATCCGCGTCTTCAAGGGGATTCCGTACGGCGCGCCCACGTCGGGCAAGAACCGCTTCATGCCGCCGGTGCGGCCCGAGCCGTGGAGCGGCGTTCGCGATGCACTCGAGTGGAGCCCGCGCTGCGCTCAGCGCAGTGCCATCGGCGGCGGGGTCGCGCCCGAGGTCGTGGCGACGCTCGTCACGCCCGATACCCGCGTCACGAGCGAGGACTGCCTGGCCGTCAACGTCTGGACTCCCGGCGTGGGGGATGGCGGGAAGCGGCCCGTCATGGTCTGGCTGCACGGCGGCGGCTTCGTGGAAGGCTCCGGCTCGGCCGGCCTCTATGACGGAAGCGCGCTCGCCCGGCGCGGGGACATCGTGGTGGTCACGCTCAACCACCGGCTCGGGGCGCTGGGCTTCCTGTACACGGGAGGTGGAGCCAACGCGCCGGCGGCCAATGCCGGCATGCTCGACATCGTCGCGGCGCTCCAGTGGGTGCGCGACAACATCGCCTCCTTCGGCGGGGACCCGGGCAACGTCACCATCTTCGGCGAGTCCGGCGGAGGCATGAAGGTGACGATCCTGCTCGCCATGCCCGCGGCGAAGGGGCTGTTCCACAAGGCCATCAGCCAGAGCGGTGCCCTCGTGCGCGCGATGCAGCCGGAGCAGGCGGCCGCCCAGTCCGGCGAGCTGATGGCCGAGTTCGGGCTCGAGGCGAAAGACTTCGAGGCGCTGCAGAACCTCCCCGTGGACAAGGTGCTCGATGCCCAGGGGCCCGTCATGAAGAAGGACCGGGGGACCTTCACCTTCAACTCACCCTTCACTCCCGTGGCGGATGGACAGGTCCTGCCTGGCCATCCGTTCGATCCCGCGGCCCCCACCGTCTCGGCGAACGTGCCCCTGATGATCGGCACCAACAAGGACGAGATGACGCTGTTCCTCCACGGAAAGCTGGGGGTGATGACCGACGGCATGGCGCGCCTGGGCCTGGGCCGGCTGGCGGGCGATGCGAAGGACCAGGTCTTCGAGCACTATCGCGGCCGGATGCCGGACGCCTCGGCGAGGGACGTGATCGTCACCGCGGCCAGCGACATGTTCCGGGCGCCGTCCCTGCTGGCCGCCGACCGCAAGGTGGCCCAGGCGGCGGCCCCCGTCTACGTGTACCTGTTCACCTGGGAGACGCCGGTCCTCGACGGCAAGCTCAAGGCCACCCACGCGCTCGAGCTGCCCTTCGTGTTCGACAACGCCGACCTGGTTCCCAGCCTCACGGGAAAGGACCCCGAGCGCTTCAAGCTGTCCGAGCAGATGAGCTCGGCGTGGATCGCCTTCGCGCGCACCGGCAACCCGAATCACCCCGGCATTCCCACGTGGCCGGCCTACACCACCGAGCAGCGTCCCACCCTGCTCTTCAACCTCTCGTCCCGGGTGGAGAATGATCCGAGGCGCGAGGAGCGGCTGCTCTGGCAGGGCCTCCTCACGAAGTAGACGGGGCGGCGCCTACCGGCCCACGCGGAACTCGTAGGCCTTGGTGTTGTAGGAGTCCAACAACGGCTCATACCGGATGCCAAACGCCACGGTATGGGCCCCTTCCTCCAGTGCTGGCAGTGGGAGGGAGGCGGTGAATTCCCGTCGGCCTCCCGGCGGGATGACGGCGTCTTCTGGAAAGACATCCAGCGTTTCGCGATGAACCTCCTGGCCGTCTTTCCGGATGACGTAGAACAGCGCGGGCGCCCGAGGGAACTCCGCCCTTTCGAAGCGGAGCGCCGTGGTCCTCGGATTGGAGACCGTGACGGCAACCGTCACGGATTCCCCGCTCTTCACGGCGGGAGGAAACGCAACCTCCACCGGGATGTTGAAGTACGACGAGAACCGGGGCGCGAGGAAGTAATGGACTGTCTTGTCCATGCGCGTCCGCAGCTCCGTGCTCCCGGCGAAGGGACGGTCCTGGATGAGGACCACGTCCCTCCCCTGCAGGACGTCCTCTTGATTCCACAGCTCGTACTGTGACCGGCGCCGCTCTCCGCTCTGCAGCGCCAGGCCCGTGTGCCCCGAGTAGAACGAATAGAGAGACGACTCGCGGAAGTTGTCACCGAAGAGCACCGGCCTGTCACCGGCCACCTTTTCGATGTCTTCCGCCCACAACTCCCGGCCATGGTAGTAGTCCACATTGATGTGGTTCACCGGGAAGATGCGGAACATCAAATACAACCGGAGCACCACGACGGCGAAGGCCAGTGGCAGCACCAGGAATTGAAAGAGCTTCTTCCGCTTCTCCTCCTCATAGAACCTCGAGGCGAGCAGCAGGAGCGGGAAGAGGGCAATGGACGTCCAGTGGAAGTGGACGAACGCCTTCATGGCCGTGAAGAGGAAGAAGCCGAAGGTGCCAAGGCAGATGAGCTGCAGGGCCCGCTCGAAACGATCCCGGGTCCTGTAGACGAACGGGATGAACAGCAGTCCGGGCCCGATCGCCGGAAGCTGCTGGCTGACGTACTCGAGCAGGTACCGGGTGGTGAAGGCGGTGGTGCGGCCCTTCAGGTGGAACTGGAAGGTCGGAAACTGGTGCGCGTACTGCCACGCCAGGTGCGGCAGGAACAACACCAGGGCCAGCACCATCGACAGCCAGAACCTCGGTGAGCGCAGAAGCCTCCAATGGGAGAGGACCGTGAAGCCCACCACCAGGACGCCATGGTACTTCGAGTACAGCATCAAGGCGGTGGAGCACCCCAGCAGCAGCACCGCGGGCAGATCCTCCTCTTCCAGGAACCGCTTGTAGCCGAGGAGGAACAGCACGAAGAAGAAGAGGAGCGGCCCGTCCGGGAAGATGATGAACGCCAGGTAGTTCAGCAGCGGCAGGGACAGCACCATCAGATAGAGGAGGGCGTCCTGCCTCGGTTCCCCCCGAGGCACCAGCTTGAACAGCAGCAGCACGCTCAGGGCATTCAGAATCACATTCACCAGCCGCACGCCCAATTCGTTGGGAAAGAGCGCGTAGCCGAGCCGCACCATCAGCGCGATGAAGGGGGGATGGTCGTAATAGCCCCACTCCAGGGACCGCGAGTAGAACCAGTAGTACGCCTCATCGCTGGTCAGCTCCGTGAACGCGGCCTGCACGAGATTCAGCACCAGCCAGAAGATGAAGAAGTGCAGGGGCCTGATTTTCATCGGAGGTGGGTCTCGGGGTGAGGCCGGAGCCTCGCGGGTGATACCCCCCCACCGCCTGAGCGGCAAGTGGCGTGTCAGGGTCGTGCGGTAAGTGCGTCAGGTCTGGCCGGGCAAGGCGGCAGCTGAAAGCCCTGCACGCTCGTGTCAGAGCAGTGCCGTATCGGGATGTTCAACACGCGGCCCGTTCCCGGGCCATCGAGGGGGAAAACAATGAGAATGAATCTACTGGGTGCGACGCTGATCGGCGGTCTTCTGGGCGCGTCGTCCGCCCAGGCCGAGACGACGCTCTTCTCCGAGGACTTCGCCACCAATCCGAACACCAACGGGAAGTGGACCGTGGTGCAGAGCGACGTCCCCAACTCCATCTACGACGCCACCAGCCAGTCCTTCTACATGACGCGGGTGGGCGGCTACACGGGCGGCGGCATCTACATGATGGCCAATACCCCGCTCAAGACGCGCAAGTGGGAGGCCTCGTTCCGCTACCGCATCGGCGGCCGCTACCAGGGCGGGGCCGACGGGCTCGCCTTCATGTTCTACAAGAAGGGCGGCTACAGGCCCGCGGGCGGCGGGTTCCTCGGCTTCAACCCGGCCTACGCGAACCAGCCGGGCTACGGCGTCATCATCGACAACTACTTCAACTCGGGATGGGATCCGTCGGCCAGCTACATCGGGCTGCTCAAGGACAACACCCACACCTTCTCGGGCAAGCTCGCGTACGTCAATGACTCCCGGACCGAGGACGCCGTGTGGCACACCATGCGGGTGCGCTTCGTGGACGGCGAGGTGTCCGTGCACGTCGACGGCGGGCTGCTCTTCACCCACAAGCTGGCCGCGCCGGACTACACGTACGACGGCGTCGGGTTCTCCGCCGGCATCGGCGCCGACCAGAACTACCACCAGATCGACGACTTCGTCCTGACGGACCTCGAGGTCCCCGCGCCGCCCACCTGGAGCACCACCGGCCGGATGAACCTCGAGCACGGGCTGCACACGGCCACGCGGATGCACGGGGGCAAGGTGCTCGTCGTGGGTGGCTTCAACAGCACGGCCGAGGTGTATGACCCGGCCACCGGCGCGTGGAGCTACACGGGCTCGGTGTCCACGTCGCGCCTGCTGCCCACCGCCACCGCGCTGAAGGACGGCCGGGTGCTCGTCACCGGCGGCGAGAACGACGCGCGCTCGCTGGAGACGGCCGAGTTGTACAACCCGGCCACCGGCTCGTGGAGCCCCACCGCTTCCCTGAGCACCGGCCGCCGAGACCACACCGCCACCGCGCTGAGCGATGGCCGGGTGCTCGTCACTGGCGGCTACAATGAGCGCACGGGCACCCTCTCCTCGTCCGAGGTGTACAACCCGGCCACCGGTACGTGGACGCCCGTCGGCTTCATGAACCAGGCCCGCAGCCAGCACAAGGCCGTGTCCCTGAGCGGGGGCAAGGTGCTCGTCATGGGAGGCCTGGATGCCAGCGGTGTCCCCCTGGCCAGCGCCGAGGTGTATGACCCGGCCACCGGCGCGTGGACGTCGACCGGAAGCCTGAGCACCGGCCGCCGCTACCACTCCGCCACGGCCCTGAAGAATGGCCGGGTGCTCGTCGCCGGTGGTTACGACGCGAGCTCCTCCACCCTCGCCTCGGCCGAGGTGTATGACCCGGCCACCGGCGCGTGGAGCTCCACCGCGGGGCTGGGCAAGGGCCGCCGCTACCACACCGCCACCCTGCTGAACGATGGCAAGGTGCTGCTCTCCGGCGGCTACAGCGAGTGGTTCGGCATCCTCGCCTCGGCCGAGCTGTATGACCCGGCCACCGGCACCTTCGCCGACACCGCCAGCCTCGGACTGGTGCGTTACGACCACACGTCCACGCTGCTGGAGGATGGCCGAGTGCTGACGGTGGGTGGCTTCAGCACGGGCGATCAGGCGTCCGCCGAGCTGTTCGGGCCCGGCGGCAAGTAACAGCGGTGCAGGTAGTTCCGAGGGCCCGGTGCTCCGTCTCCCGACGGGTGCATCGGGCCCTTGGCCTTTGGCGGGTGCGTTAAGCTTCCCCCATGCGATTGCTCCTGAACCTCTTGTGGATCGTCATCGGCGGATTCGTCGTCTGGTTCGAATACATGATTGGCGGCCTGCTGCTCTGCCTGACCGTCGTCGGCATTCCCTTCGGGATGCAGTGCTTCAAGATGGCCGGGCTGGCCCTGCTGCCATTCGGCAAGGACATCGTCGACGCCCCGGGCTCCAGCCCCATCGGCTGCCTGCTCAACGTCTTCTGGATCATCGTCGCGGGGATCTGGATCTGCCTGAGCCACCTCGCGCTCGCGGTGGTGTTCGCCTTCACGATCATCGGCATCCCCTTCGCCCTCCAACACGTGAAGCTCGCCATGCTCGCGCTCGCCCCCTTCGGGAAGCTCGTGCGCGAACCGACGACGTGAGTGCTGGCGTCAGAAGGCCACGCCAAAGGCCAGGCGGGGCGTGGGGATGATCTGCACCCGCAGCGCCTCGCCCCCTTCCGCCTCGAGGTCCGGCACCGAGCGGTACTGGGCGGAGAAGCCCGCCGCGAGCGTGAAGCGGTTGAACAGCACCAGGGTCCAGCCCACGGTCCCGCCCAGCCCCAGCCCCAGGCCCCTGCGCCGCACGTGGTTCTCGGAGCGGATCTGGTGGATGACGCTGAATTCGGGCCCGAAGTAGATGCCGCTCGGAGCATTGCCGAGCACGAAGAGCCGGATGCCGAGCGTTCCCGCCAGCGACAGGGTCCAGGCCTCCGGGGTGCGGCCATAGGCGAACTCGGGCGCCACGTAGAGCGAGAGCGGCTTGCCGAAGGCCCGCTCGTACTCGACGCCGAGCTGCGAGTGCTGGAGGGCCAGCGGGTTGATGGTGAAGGTGTTGCGGGCGCCCAGGTCCTCCACGGGAGGAGGCTTCGGCTTGCCCAGGTTCGAGAACCAGTCCTGGACCCGGGTGATGACGTCGTCTTCCGCCTGGGCGCTCCGGGGGAAGAGGACACACAGCGAGAGGAGGAGGACCAGCGCGGCGCGGGGCATGGGGGGCTCTTGGACCGATGGGGAGAAAAGGCCCGGCATCTTCGGGCACCCCGGGTGACGCCTCAAGCACGGAGCGTCAAAGGTGCGCGTCCTGTGCCCCAGTTTCGCGCTCCCTGTCGAGGAGCCACGAGGCGATGGCCTTCTCACACGCCTCGTGGCGGTCGAGAAAGGCGAAGTGGCCACTGTCGAGATCGACATAGGTGGCGAGGCGGCCCGCGCGCCGGGCGGCCTCACGCATCAGGTGCGCGGGCATCATGGAGTCGTGCTTCCCCTCGACGAGCAGCACGGGGACACGAGGCGGTGGCACCTTCGTCGACGCCCCGGAGATCAACAGGAGCCCCCGGAGCTCCAACCCGGAATGCTCGGCACGGCCCACGAGCACGCTCGCGCCCACGCCACCATTGGAGAGCCCTCCGAGGTACACCCGCCGGACTCCGCGCCGCACGAGCCACGCGAAGGTGCGCTCGAGGGTCTCCTCCCCCTGACGCGACCACCAGTCTCCCGCGGGGCCCACCGAGGGGCAGACGGTGAGCGCGGAGATGGCCCGGACCGCGCGCGCCATCTGCCAGCAGTACACGGCGAAGTTGCCGGCATAGCCGTGCAGGAACACGACGGCGGTCTCGGGAGAGTCATTGCCCTCGGGAGGGATGACGACGGCATCGAAGGACCCGGGCGACTGGAGCCCGAGCCACGTCGCGATGGCGGGCGTGGCGCTCGGGCCCTCGGCCTCCCGGAGCCGGGTGAAGGCGGATTCGAGGGCAGGGACGAAGTCGCGCGCGTCCGAATGGGGCAGACGGCCAGAGAGCAGGAGCGCATGGGCCACGAGCAGGGTCCCATCCCGCTCATCGACGAGCCGGTTCACGAGCCTCCGGCCCTCATCCGGCAGACGCAGGGTGTGCAGGCCGCTCCCATCCACGAGGAGAAGCCGCGCGCTGGCGACGAGCAGCAGGAGGCCGAGCCCCGCCCGGGTCAGGCCGCGCCACCTCCGTCGGCGTTTCGTGAGGAGCCCGGCCGAGACGGCGGCGGCCCCCACGGCATAGGCCCAGCCCGACGGGGTCGCGCCCACGTAGAAGGCCGCCACGATGAGGAAGGCGGCGGCGGGAGCGGTGACGACGCCGAGGAAGAAGACGAGCATGCTCCCAATGTGAAGCACTGCCCGCCTCCAGGGGGCCCTGCCCCGCCGAACGGCTCCAGGAAGACGGCCGCCGGTCGTGCCGCGCCCCCGAGAGGCCCGGCTGTACCAGATGACCCCATCGCGTCCAGTCCCTGTCCGATCATGGGACACCCATCGAGCCCCATCGAAGCCCCTGGTGTTACTTGGTTTTGTGACGCGGTCGTAAGGGCGCTTTACGTTCCGACACTCCGGACGGTGGAGCCCGGATGCTCCATCACGGCGGGGAGGCCGCGCCAACCTCCCGTTTCCACGAGGGCGAGTCCCTGGCCCGAGCCTTGCTCATTGGACGGCTGGCTTCACCCCCAAGCAAAGGAAGCACGTCCTATGAGCAAGAACCTTCGTGGCAATTTCAAGTGGATGGCGATCGCTGGTGCGTCCCTTCTCGGCGCCTGCGGCGTGCCGGGGGACGAGACGACGGCCGGTGGCGAGGGGCTCGCGCAGGGTGCGCAGGAGCTCGCCACCCGGGACGTGTCGGTGCGGCTGTCCTCGGAGAAGGCCACCTTCGGCGCCAGCGAGAAGGCCTCGGTGACGGTCACCCTCACCAACGACTCGCGCCACGCGGTGAAGCTGCTCAAGTGGTACACGCCCGCCGAGGGCCTGGAGGAGGCCCTCCTCCAGGTGAAGCTCAACGGCGAGGACGTGGAGTTCACCGGTCCGCACTACAAGCGCCCGGCCGCCTCCGAGAAGGACTTCCTCACCCTGGCCCCCGGCGAGAGCCTGAGCCGCACGGTGGACCTCGGCGAGGTCTATGATCTGTCGCGCACCGGCAGCTACGCCCTGCGTTTCGAGGTCGCCACGGAGAAGCTCCACGGCAACAGCGCCAAGGCCGGGCTGCTCAAGTCCAATGACGTGACCGTGTGGATCGAGGGCCGCGCCGCCGCCAAGCCCGTTGTGGACAGCCCTACGTCGCTCGGCGCCATCACGTTCAGCGGCCGCTGCGACGCCACGCAACAGACCACCATCATGAACGCGCTCAACGCGGCCAGCGCCATGGCGAACGACTCGATGGCCCACCTCAACGGCACGCCCTCGGGCACGCCGCGCTACACCACCTGGTTCGGCGCCTTCTCGAGCAGCGGCTGGACCACCGCGAAGACCCACTTCGCCGCCATCAAGGACGGCTTCGACACCAAGCCGATCACGGTCGATTGCAGCTGCAAGAAGAGCTACTACGCCTACGTCTACCCGAACCAGCCGTACAAGATCTACGTGTGCAGCGCGTTCTGGTCCGCGCCGATGACGGGCACCGACTCCAAGGGCGGCACCCTCATCCACGAGATGAGCCACTTCACGGTGGTGGCCGGCACGGATGACCACGTCTACGGGCAGAGCGGCGCCAAGAGCCTGGCGATCTCCAACCCCACCAACGCGCTCAACAACGCGGACAACCACGAGTACTTCGCCGAGAACACGCCGTACCTGCAGTAGTCCCGTGGTATGGGCCGTCCATGCCCAATACGACGCTCATCGATGGCCTGGAGGGACTCCGGGCCCTGACTGGACAGAAGCTCGGTGCCTCGGAATGGAAGCAGCTCGCGCACGAGGACATCGTGCGCTTCGCCGAGGCCACCGGGGATTTCCAGTGGATCCACGTGGACCGCGAGCGGTGCCAGCGGGAGTCGCCCTTTGGCGTGCCCATCGCGCATGGCTACTTCAGCGTCTCGCGTATCGCTGGACTGTTCTTCGAGATCGTCGAGATCCGGGGCTTCGCCCTGGTGCTCAACTACGGCCTCAACAAGGTCCGCTTCCCCGCGCCCCTCAAGTCCGGCGCCCGCTACCGGCTGAGCCTCGAGCTGAAGGAACTCAAGGACATTCCCAAGGGCGTCGAGGCCCTGATGCTCGCGACCATCGAAATCGAGGGCGAGTCCAAGCCGGCGTGCGCCGCGGAAGTGCTGTACCGGTTCATGACCGCGTAGGGAGTGGTTGCCTGCTCGTGGACCACGCGGGCTACCCGGTCTCCGGTGCCGGACTGGCCCCGGGCTGCCAGCACGGGGGGCCCGGCCTCACTTTTGGTGGAGCCCACTCCGCCAGAACAGGCCACCTCCTATGTCCACGCTCTACCCACCGCCCCTCTCCCGCCTGTACCTGCTCGCCTTCGATCAGCGGTATTCGTTCGAGCACTCGCTCCTCGGCCTGTCTGGTCCCCCGACGGCCGACGAGGCGGAGACCATCCGCCGGATGAAGACGCTCATCTACACCGGCTTCCGGTTGGCCCTGCGCCAGGGAGCACGGCGTAACGGCAGCGGCATCCTCGTGGACGAGCAATACGGGACCCACGTGGCGGCCCATGCGCTCGAGGACGGGCCCCTGCTCGCCCTGTCCGTGGAGAAGAACGAGCAGGACGAGTTCGACTTCGAATACGGCCAGGAGTTCGGCGCGCACGTGGAGACGTTCGACCCGGCCTTCACCAAGGTGATGGTGCGCTACAACCCCGAGGGAGACGCCGAGCTGAATGCCCGGCAGAGGGAGAGGCTCGCCCACCTCACCGACTGGTTGCAGGCACGCGGGCGCCGCTTCCTCTTCGAGCTGCGCGTGCCCCCCACCCCGGCTCAGCTCGCCTCCACCCGCGGAGACCGGGAGCGCTATGACACCGAGCTGCGGCCCTCGCTCCTGGTACGGGCGATGGGGGAGTTGCAGGACGGTGGCGTGGAACCGGACGTGTGGAAGATCGAAGGCCTGGACCAGCCGTCGGACTGCGCGAACGTGGCCAGACAGGCCCGCGCGGGAGGCCGGGAGCACGTGTCGTGCATCGTGGTGGACCACCACACGGGCTGGAAACGGCTGGAGCGCTGGCTGAGCGTGGCCGGCGCCACGCCAGGCTTCATCGGCTTCTCGCTCGGCCAGACGATCTGGTGGAACCCCCTCCGGGCCTTGCAGGAGGGGAAGATCACCGCGGCCGAGGCGGCCCAGCGCATCGCCGAGAACTACCAGCGCGCCCACATCACCTGGGACAAGGCGGCGCTCTGCTCCCCATTCCAGCGGATGGAGGCCTCGCCCGCCTGACTACCGTCCTGGACTTCACCGCTTGGCGCATCGCCCCCCGGAACAGGTAATCGTCTTTACCCGGTGGGACGGGTCGGCCGAGCGTCGACCGCGCGGCAAGCTACGTTCTACATGTGAGGAGCCCGCATGGCCTTTCTCGCGCCTGAACAAGTTCTACAGCCCGCCGAGGCGCGCGGCATGGGTCGGGCGCTGATAGTGACCGCCCTGGGATCCGAGATCCGGTCCGTGCTGGCGCACCTAAAGCGGATAGGCTCGGTGCGCGGCCGCGGCGGGACGGTCTACGAGTGCGGCGAATTCAAGGGCGACGAGCGGGACTGGCTAATCGTGGTGGCGCAAAGCGGCCCCGGCAACCAAGCCGCTCAGGCGGTCACCCTGACCGCCCATCATGACTTCGACAGCTTCGACGTGATGATGTTCGTAGGCGTCGCCGGCTCCAGGAAGTCCGACGTCCCGATCGGCAGCGTAATTGCATCGAATCGGGTCTACAGCCCCTATGCCGGCAAGTTCGAGCCGCAGGGTGCCTCCTCCCGACCGCTGGTGTTCCAGGCTCCGACGGAACTCGTGCAGCTCGCCATGAAGGTGGAGCGGGACGAGACGTGGCAGTCGCGCATCCTACCGGTCAAGGGCGGATTGCCACTCGGCGCCGACAATTACCCCCAACCTTTCCCGCCCTCCGCCTTCGTCGCCCCGATCGTGTCGGTGGAAGCGGTGATGGCCAACCCCAACAGCGAGCTTGAAAAGCACATCGCCCTGCATTTCGGGGATGCCCACGGCGTTGAGATGGAGGGCTTTGGCGCCGCCTTTGGGGCGCACGTAGAGCGCACATCTGCCATCATCATTCGTGGCGTCTCCGACATGACGGCGCGGAAAAAAGCAAAGACCGACGCTTTCCTGCAGCCGATCGCCGTCGCACACGCCAGCGCGTTCGCATTCGAACTCCTAAACCTACTGGAGCCTGCACGCCGGATGAGCAGAGCGCGGATCGCCGGTCCGTCGCCATCTGAGCCCGTGATGGCGGACGGTCCGGAGAAAGCCCTGGTCGAGCATGGGGTAGAACCACCGCAAGAGGGCCCGCCAAAGCAGCGCGTGGACAGCCCGCCCGCCATCTCCCGCGTGCTCCAAGCTTCATCAATGGTCCCCCGGCCGACTGCCACTGCGGCGGCGCCCCGCCGGGGTCGCTTCGTGCTCAACTTGGCTGGCTCGCTCGCCGACTACCCGCCCGAACGCCTTGAGGTCCTGCTCGTCGCGATCCGTGCGGCCAGCGGCGACAACACGGTGGAGATCGTGAAGATCGAGGAAGGCTCGGTGCGGCTCTTCGTCTCCGCACAGACGGCCGATCTAGCGACACTTTCTAGCCCGCAGGTAAGCGAGGCGATGAAGGAGGTTGGCGCCGAACTCCTGGGGGTCGCGGAGGAGGAAACCTTCCACAACCTGCAGGCGACCAAGGCGGACCTTGAGCAGGCCTCGCATGAACTCCTCGCTTGGCCACAGACCCTGCCCGGCGGCGAACGGCTTGAGCGGCCCGAACTCGGGCAAGTCATCCAGAAGCTCGACGAGTTCGATAGCAGCGCCACGGTGGTGCTTGGCCCGCCGGGATCGGGAAAATCCGCCCTGCTGGCACGTATCGCCCAGGAGATGGTCGCGCGCAGTTGGCCTATGCTGGGCATCAAGGCAGATGTCCTGGACCCGGAGATAGCCGACGAAGCCGGGCTCCAGCGCCAGCTGATGCTCGACGAGCCGCCGTCACGCCTGCTGGCGCTGATGGCGGGGTTCGGGCCTGTGGTCTTGATCATCGACCAGTTGGACGCTCTCGCAGGCTTTGTGGACCTCAGGACCGGTCGACTGAACGTGCTCTTGAACCTGCTCCGCCGGTTCGGACGGCGCCGCAACGTACACGTCATCGCCTCGGCCCGCACCTTCGAGTTCAACCACGACGTCAGGCTGCGCTCGATCGAGGCGGACACTCTCAGCCTTGAACTCCCACCATGGCGGGAAGTCCTGCCGGTGCTCGCCGCGCGTAACCTCAATCCGAAGGGCTGGCCCCCTGACGCCCAGGAAACCCTCCGCACGCCGCAGCACCTGGCCACCTTCCTGCGCCTTGTCGACAGTGGCGCGGCGGAGCCGTTCCAAAACTATCAGGCCATGCTGGAGCGGCTCTGGAGCGAGCGTGTCCTGCAGGCGTCGAACGGCGAGCGCTTGGCGAGGCTGGCCACCGACATCGCAGAAGCAATGGCGGAAGAAGAAAGCCTGTGGCTCGCCCGCTCGCGCTACGACGATTACGCCAAGGATCTCCGAGATCTGGAACGGCTCGAGATCCTAACGCCATCGGCTGACGGGCTTGCCATCGGCTTCAGCCACCAGACGCTCTACGACTATGTGCTCGCGCGCAGCTTCGCCCGTGGTAAGGGCCGACTGTCGGCCTATGTGGCCGGACGGGAAGCCTCGCTGTTCCTCAGGCCCAAGCTCTGGGTGGCGCTCACCTACCTGCGCAACGTGGAGCTCAGCACCTACGAACGCGAAATGGCCACGATCTGGCGCTCCGAGGGCCTGCGCCCGCATCTGAAGCTGCTGCTGATCGAATTTATGGGCCAGCAGAAGGAGCCGACCGAAACCGAACGACAACTCATGAAGCCGGTCCTGGAGGCAGGCCCGGAGCGAGCTTCGGCCTTCCGTGCAATTGTCGGCAGCCCCGGCTGGTTCGCCGCAGTGGCCAGTTCCGCCATTGCGGTCGCCATGGGCGAAAGCGAGCAGGCGGCATGGCTCGTCACGGCCGTGCTGCAGCAAGCCTGGGCCTTCGCCCCGGAACGGGTGCTCTCGTTGATCCAGCAGCGCTGGGCCCCCGACTCAAGATTCGACGCGCATAACTGGACGGTTATTGCCGAGGTCCCGGAGTGGCCCGACGCGATTGCAGACTTGGCGATCACGATCCTGAACCGAACCCAGATTGCCCCCTTCCACGTCGAGCATGTCGTCGCCCATCTTGGCGTGAATCAGCCCGAGATGGCGCTTCGTCTGGTCCGCGCGCGTCTAGACCGTGACCTGACTGCAGCCATTCAGATCGCCACCGAGCGCGCAAAGACCCCAAGGACTACACACGAAGATCTGGCCGACCACATGGCTTGGCTCATGAAGAAGTCGCCGGAAAAGCCGCTGGAGAACCTGATCGAGCAGAGCCAAAATTGGGACGTCCTCGCTAGCCTCGCGGAAACCGCGCCAGGTCCCTTCATGACAGCGATGTGGCCGTGGTTCACGCACGTCCTCCAAGCTCTCGCGGACATCGAGCCGCGGCTGGAGGGATGGCCGACCTACCCCTTGAAGTGGAAGCTGGACTTCCGCTTCGATGGGGAAGACGACGGCCTCGACCTGCCGCAACCGCCCATCCTCAGCGCCTTCCGGATGGCCGCAGAGGGCCTAGCAAAGACCCCGGAGTTCCTGAGACCCTGGGTGGCGGAGAACCTCAGCCTAGAGGCTGCGCCCGCTCAGCGGCTTCTCGCTTATGCGCTCGCACAGGACGGCAAGACGTACGCTCAGGACGCCTTCGACTTCCTGATGGCGGACAGTCGGAGGTTCTATCTGGGCGGTCTTGCCGACGAGTCGGGCACCACGAAAGCTCTCATCCGTGCTGCGAGCCCCCACTGGTCACAGGAGATGCACGATGCTTTCGTCCAGCGCGTCCGGACCTATCGACCACCAGCCATTTCGGACCAAGATGCAGAGAGCAAACGAAGCTGGGTCCGCCGCTTGCGCAAGCTCCGTCTGGGCCTACTCAAAGCCCTGCCGCAGGAGAACCTCGACCAGGAAGTCAAGAGCCACATCCAGCAGGAGAGCAGGGTCTTCCCGGACGAGCGGATCGGAGTGAGTTCATCGGGCGCCAGGTGGATAGGATCGCCGATAAGCACCAAGGCCATGCTCAAGGCTTCAGACGACGACATCCTGAACGCCTTCCGGGAGATTCCCGACCGGACCGAGTGGAGCCATCCCCGCCACTTCTTGCAAGGTGGCAACATCCAGTTGTCACGCGCCTTTGCGGACTTCGCCAAGCACCAACCGGAGCGCGCCGCGCGGCTCATCGCCCGCTTCGATCCCGAGATCGGCTCCCGTGCCTCTGGCCTGGCCCTTGATGCCATGGGCGAAACCGCCGCACCTGACTTGGTGGTGACGACCTTCCTGAATGTGGCGCGCCGCGGCTTTGTCGGCGAGGAGTTCCGAGGCTCGGCGGCGCGCGCCATCGAGCGTCTCGTGGACCGTAAAGTCGCCATCGGCGAGGAGGTGGTGACAGTCCTGCGAAGCTGGCTCGGCGAAGTTCCCGAGCCAAAGACGGACGAGCCAGATGACGACGAAGCACGAGGACGGCGCAAGAAAGACGGGGAGCAAAACGTCCACTCCATTCTCTGGGACCGCCATCACTTCTCCACCTTACCGCACGGGAACTTCCCGGTTCTTGAGACCCTGACCCGCGTCCTGCTTGCTCGTGAAGAGCACAACCGGATCGTTGAAATTTGGGAGGAGCATCTCGCGCGTCGGGAGAACCCCAAGGTCTGGCGGGCGTTGCTACGCCTCCTGCCCTACATCCTTCCAACTGACGAGGCCGCGCGCGGGCGTCTCATCGGCGGGATCTTCCGCCGCTACCCACAGGTCGCCGAAAGCCTGGAAGCAATCCTTGTCCTCGGCTACGCCCAGTGGTGGGCCCGCGATCAGGTACGCGAGGTGCTGGATTCCTGGCGCGGGCGGGACGACCCCTGGCTGCAGCAGGCCCTGGGCGAAATAGGTGCCCTCGTCGCACTCGTGCAGCCGGATCTTCGCTGGGCGGTTGACCTGCTCAATGAAGGTTTGGCGTCCGAGGCTTCAGCTGAGCGCAAAATCGGCGTCGCCTTCAGCGCCGCGAACATGTGGGACAATGTCAAGTTCCGGACGCGAGCGAACGCCGTTCTGCTCACGCTCATCCCGCAGGCGGACGCCAAGCTTTGGAGCGCGATCCTCGACATCTTTCGAGTGGTGGAGGACATGGGCGACGCACTTGAGGTGGCGAGCCTTCTGGACGCCATGGTGGCGCACATCCGCAAGGCCAGAGGCCAAACCAACACCTTCCTAGTCGACCGCCTTCAGGGCCTGCTGCCCGAGCACGCCGTCGCAGTCGGGCATCTCACCAAGGGTATCATCGCCAACCTGAGCGACGAACTCGGAGACATCCGAACAGGTGCCGCAGTCGCTGCGCCGGAGTTGGTAGACATCGCTATCACCCTCCATCGGCTTGGCGGCCCAACGCGCGAACTCGGAGTCCAGCTCTTTGAAGAGCTGCTTCGCATCGACGCCTATTCGGCGCGGGCGACTTTGGAAGAGATCGACTCCCGATTCCGGACAGGGCCAGCACCCAGGCGTCGCCCCCGACTAACGCGGCGGAGTGCGAAGGCCAAGCGCAGACGGCACGCGGGCTCGTGAGATCTCCTCGCCCCCGTCTTGGATACACACCAAGGCACTCGACGTGTTCGCCTGCGTCTAATCCCCAGGTCCAAGGGGTGGCTCCCTGGCCGCTCTACGGGCGGGGAAAAGGAAGCGGAAGAGAACCGCGAGGCCGTGGTGTTGAAGTGGGCGAAGTAGCCGTGATCCGAAGGCTGCTGCACAGGGTGTACACGTGCGAAGCATCGGCGTGGCACCAGGGGCCGCGAGGCCCATGGGCCGTCGATTCGAATCAACTTTGAAGGTGCAGGCACCATCGCACGCACGGAACTTCCACGGAGGGGAGCGGAGACGCTCCCCTTCGTCGTTTCCGGAGCCGGTGCTTCCCTACTCCGAGCGGCAGTCCACCCAGCTCACGCCCGAGCCCCGCGTCTCGCGCCAGATGCGCGGGAGGGCGCTGGTGGCCTTCGGGTGGATGTCGTGGAAGAGGATGATGCCGTGCCGCCACAGCAGCATCAGCGACAGCACGCGCCCGGCGGCCTTCGGGCCCGGGTTGCTCGAGTGCCAGTCCTGCGAGTCGATGTTCCACAACATGTTCTTCATCCCGCTCCGCTCCAGCGCCTGGATGATGTCCGGGGTGCGCTGCCCGTACGGCGGGCGGAACAGCGTGAGCTTCGTCTGGCCCTCCGGCAGGCTCTCCGCGAGCTTGGAATGGAAGGACTCCATGCCCGCCACCGCGCCCGTCCAGGTGGCGTGGGAGCGGTGCTCCTGGCCGTGCGAGCCCACGCACATGCCCGCGTAGAGCGCCTTGAGCTGCTCCACCGAGGTTGCCTTGCGGCGGGCCTCGTAGTTGTTGCCGAGCAGGAAGAAGGCGGCGTGGATGCCCTCGGCGCGCAGCTGCGTGGTGAGCGCGTCCGTGCCACCGCCCTTGGGCGTGGGGCCGTCATCGAAGGTGAGCAGGAAGCTCCGGTCCGGCAGCTCCAGGCCGAACTGCTCGGAGGGTGAGAGGGGGAGGATCTCACTCGTCACCTTGGGGAAGAGTCCCGCCAGGCGGAGCAGCTCGGAGACGTAGCCCTGGTGGAAGGGCTTCTGCTCGGCGTACCAGGGCTCCAGCTCCACCGGCAGCTTCGCGAGGCCCGCCCGCGAGGTGGCGACCAGCGCCTCCCAGTCCTTGGGCACCGCGCCCTCGCAGAAGAGCGCCCCGGCGGCACACGTCTCGCGGGCCTTGGCGAAGTTGGCCACCACCACCTGCCGCATCCGCTCCTTCCACTTCGTCAGCGAGGCCGCGTCGCCCGTGGCGTCATTGCGTGCGTCGGCGTCCGCCATCGCCTCGGTGAAGACGGCGAGTTCCGCGCGGGAGGCCACGTCGAAGGCCTGGGGAGTGTCCATGGGCGAGGGCCAGTGGGCGCGCTCGGTGAGCGACACCTTCAGGCCCTTGGCGTGGGCGGAGGGGACGAGCAGGACGGAGCAAAGAAACGCGGTCAGGAGACGAAGCGGGCGGTACATGGAATCCTCTCTCGAGTGACGGAGGTGAAGAGCACGCTACGTGCCAGCCCCGGACAGAGGAAGCCCCCTGGAAACGTGGCCGGGCGGCCACATGGCGTGGACTGGCAACCTCGGGAGCCCGCTACGCCGCGCGCCTGTCCAGGATGCCCGAGCGGGCGATGCGCTCGACGGCTTCGGCCAGCCGCGCCTCGTTCTGCACGAGGGCGATGCGCACATGCCCCTCACCCATGGCGCCGAAGCCACTGCCGGGCACCACGGTGACCCCGGCCTGCTCCAGCAGCTCCATGGCGAAGGCGAGGCTGGACTCGAAGCCACGGGGCACGGGGGCCCAGCAGAACATGGTGGCCTTCGGCTTGGGGACGGCCCAGCCCAGCCGGTTGAGCCCGTCCACGAGCACATCCCTGCGGCGCTGGTAGGTGGCGGCCAGGTCGGCCACGCACTGTTGCGGCCCGGTGAGGGCGGCGACCGCGGCGGCCTGGATGGGCCGGAAGAGCCCGTAGTCCAGGTGGGCCTTCACCTCCGCCAGCAGGCCGAGGAGCCGCGCGTTGCCCACGGCGTAGGCGATGCGCGCCCCCGCCAGGTTGTACGTCTTGGACAGGGAGTTGAACTCCAGGCCCACCTCCATCGCGCCCGGCGTCTCCAGGAAACTCGGAGGCCGGTACCCGTCGAAGGACAGCTCGCTGTAGGCCGCGTCGTGCAGGATGACCGTGCCGTAGCGGCGCGCGAAGGCGACCACCTGCTCGAAGAAGCCGGGCCGGACGGTCGCGGCCAGCGGATTGCTCGGGTAGTTGAGGACCAGGAGCCTGGCGCGCCGCTTGATCTCCTCTGGCAGGGCCTCCAGGTCCGGGAGGTACCCGTGCTCGGCCTTCAGGGGCACGGGATGCAGCTCCGCGCCCGCCAGCACGGGACCCGCGGTGTAGATGGGGTAGCCGGGATCCGGCACCAGCACGAGGTCCCCCGGATCGGTGACGGCCTGCGTGATGTGAGCCAGGCCCTCCTGCGAACCGGTGAGCCCCAGCACCTCCGAGTCCGGGTGGAGCGTCACGCCGAACCGCCGTTGATACCAACCAGCCACCGCCTCGCGGAAGGCGGGCAGGTCCCTCATCGGGTAGCCGTAGTTGCCCGGGTCGCGGATGGCCTGGGCCATGGCCTCGGTGATGTGCGGAGCGGGAGGCAGGTCCGGGCTGCCGATGGACAGGTTGATGACATCGGCTCCGGTGGCGAGCTTGCGCTTGCGCGCCTCGTCCATGGTGGTGAAGACGGCGGCGGCGAGCTTCTGGAGACGCTGGGGCTTGCTCATGGACATGGGCGGGCGCCCCTCTATCACGCCAGGGGAGCGGGAGGGGTACCCCCCTCAACATCGGGCGGAGGGAGGATATGGCTCGCACGCCCCGTGAAGCTGCCCATCCCGGCCCCAGGCGGCCAAGCACGCCTGAAGCCTTGAGTCTTCCCTGCCCTCGACGAGCACTTCACCCTGGAGCTCTCGCACGGCTCCAGACGACCAGCGCTCCGCGCACGGTCACCGCGAGAGGAAGTCCACGATGCGCCCGTTCACGACCTCGGGCCGGTCGTAGAACAGGGCATGGCCCGCGTTGGGGATGCTCTCCACGGTGACGCCTGGAATCAGGCTCCGGGCACGCTCGGCGGTGGCCGCCGCGTCGGGATAGAGGACCTCGCGCTCGCCAATCAACACGAGCGTGGGAGTCCGGATGCTCCGCAGCTCCTCGTCGGAGAAGATGGGAAGCTGCATCGGCTTGGAGCTCCGGTGGTTCTTGAAGGCGACCACCAGATAGTCGATGAGCCGCTCGTCGACCGGACCCTGGAAGGCCTCCTCGGTGGCGCTGAGCCACTTCAGGAGCTTGCGAATCCTGCTCCGGCTCGGGAACAGCGCGGGAAAGAGCGAGCGGGACACGAGCGCCAGGGCCCGGAACCCGCTCAAGCCCCACACCGGGCACATGGAGACGATCCGCTCCAACCGCTCCGGCATGGACAGCGCGGCGGACAACGCGAGTCCCCCACCCCACGAGATGCCGGCGACGTGCGTGCGCGCGAGCCCAAGTCCGTCGAGGGTGTCCGCGAACCAGTCGGAGTAATCTCCCATCCGGGTGATCGCCCGGGACGGAACGCTCTTGCCGATGTCGCCCATGACATCCGGCGCGTAGACGCGAAAATGCCGGCTGAGCTCGGCCGCGGCGTAGATCCACATCAGCGCGCAATTGCCCCCGCCGTGCAGAAGGACCAGGGGCGGAGCCTCCTTCGCACCGCAGGCGATGACGTGCGTCTGTCCGAGGCGGGTGGGAACCCGGAGCGCCTCATGGGGCACAGGCCAGAGCTCCAACACCTTGTCATACGCTTCGAAGACCGCGGCCTGGCCTCGCGGCGATTTGTAGGGAGACAGCTGCTCGCTCATGGCCTCCCCTCTTACCTGAGGATCGCCCCAGCCCGGAGCGCTGGAACCGCACGATAAAGCAGTTCACCTCGGGGGGTGATGAGGCGTCCCTGTCTAGGCTCCGCGAAGCAACGCGACCCCGGCCAGGATGAGCAGGACGGCCAGGATGCGGGTGGACGAGAAGCTCTCGTGGAAGAGCGCGACGCTGAAGACGAGCGTCAGCGCTGCTTCCAGTCCGAGCACCGCGATGTACATGACGCCCAGCTCGCCCCGGCGCATGGCGATCGCCAGGACGACGGCCCCCACCCCGAACAAGACGAGGAACGTCAGGGTCGGCAGCAGCCGGGAGGCGCCCTCCGAGAGCTTCATGAAAATCCCCCCGCCCGCGAAGCAGACGGCCGAGAGGAACAGCAGCACCAGCTCTTTCCAGGACACCATGCCGTCCACTCTGGGCTGCTTCCGTACCGGTGTCAGCTCCTGGCGAGCGGGAGGGACGACTCCTCGTCACCCGCATCGCGGCCACTCACGGGCAGGAGCAGGGAGAAGGTAGTGCCCCGGCCGGGCTCGCTCCGCACCCCCATCTCCCCGCCCATCTTCTGGATGATGGACTGGCTGATGGACAATCCGAGCCCGGTCCCCGCACCGGCGGGTTTGGTGGTGAAGAACGGCTCGAAGATGCGGGGCAGCACCTCGGGGGGAATCCCGTGGCCGGTGTCCGAGATGTCGATGCGCACCCGCTCCCCTTCCGCCGCGGTGAGCACACGCAGGACGTGACGCTCCGGACCTCCGGACCGCATGGCCTGGGCCGCGTTGATGATCAGGTTGAGGAAGACCTGGCTGAGCCGGCCCTCGCTGGCGGACACGGGCGGCAACGCGTCCGCGTAGTGCCGCTCCACCCGGGCCGTGTGCTTCAGCTCGTTATGGGCCATGCGCAACACGACATCCAGGCACGAGTGGATGTCCACGGGCGTCAGCTCCTCGCCCGCGGTATGCGAGAAGAACCGCATGTCACGCACGATGTCCCGGATGCGCTGGCCCCCGGTCAGACTCTCGGAGATGACGTCCTTCACCTCGGCGAGCGTTTCTCCCAGGCGCGGCGGCAGGCCCGGCTCGGCCGCCAGCTCCCGCTCCAGCTCGTCCCGCCACTCCTGGAGATAGATGAGGTTGGAGAGCACATAGGACGTGGGGTTGTTGATCTCATGGGCGATGCCCGCCGCCAGCGCCCCCATCGCGACGAGCCGGTCATTCTGGAGGCTCTGCTGCTCGAGCCGCCGCTTCTCGGTGAGATCATCACCGACGATGAGCAGGCGCCGCGCCGTTCCGGACACCTGGAGCGAAGCGGCGATGCCGAGGGCCACGCGCTCCCCGGTCGCCGAGCGCAGCCCCTGGTCCTCCAGCCGCACCGTACCGCGCACGCGGAGCGCCTTCAGCGCCTGGCGCAGGGGCTCACGCTCGTCCTCGGGGGCGAGCGCCTCGAAGGAGGTGCCGAGCAGCTGCTCGCGCGAGAGGCCCAGCAGCCGCTCCGCCACCGGGTTGACCTCCAGCACACTCCCGGCCGCATCGAGCACGAAGACGGCCTCCCTCGAGTGCTCCATGAGGTGGAGGGTGCGCTCGTGGGCCTCGTGGACCTGCGCCTCCAGGTGGGCGGCGTGCCGCTCGATGAGCGCCTTGGCCTCCTGAAGCGAGGCCTCCTGGCGCCAGCGCTCGCTGATGTCGACGTAGATGCCGACCAGCCCCTTCACCGTCCCATCCGGGTCCTTCAGCGGCACCTTGCTCGTCAGGACCCAGGACATCTCCCCATCGTGCCGTTCGATGGGCTCCTCGTAGGCGAGCTTGGGGACGCCGGACTCCATCACCTCGCGATCATCCCGGCGGTAGGCGTCGGCACGCATGCTCGTCACGTGTATATCGAAGTCCGTCCGGCCGATGACCTCCAGCGGAGACGGCATGCCCATGTCGCGGGCGAACTGCGGGTTGCAGCCCTGGTAGACGCTGTGGCGGTCCTTCCAGAACACCGAATGGGGAATGTGCGTAAGCACGCTGGTGAGCAGCTCCTGTTGATCCAACAGCTGGCGCTCGATGCGCTGGCGCTCGCGCATCTCCGCCTGCAGGAACGCGTTGAGGGAGCGCATCCGCTCCTGGGCCTGCTCCAACTCGGTGTTGCGCGCCTTGAGCTGCCGCACCTGGGTGCGCACGCGCAGCATCAGCTCGAGCTGGCGCTTGAGCCCGAGCAGGCAGCGGCGCTGGGACTCGCTCAACCCGCGGGGACGCCGGTCGATGACACAGAGCGTGCCGATGGGAAAGCCATCCTCCGTCTGGAGGGGAACGCCCGCGTAGAAGCGGATGAACGGATCGGACTGGACGAGCGGGTGGGTGGAGAAGCGCTCGTCGGCGATGGCGTCCTCCACGAGGAAGATCCCTTCCCGTTCGATGGCGTGGGTGCAGAAGGAGATGACCTGCTCCGTCTCGCTCACCCCATGTAGCCCCACGTTGGCCTTGAACCATTGCCGATCCCGGTCCACCAGGCTGATGAGCGCGATGGGCGTGCCGCACGACTCCACGGCGAGCCGGACGATGTCGTCGTAGTCGGGCTCGGGCGGCGTATCGAGGATGCCCGAGCGGTCGAGCGCCTGCAGGCGTCGCGCTTCGTCTCTCTTCAAGGCAGGAGATGAGGTGTGCATAAGGCCTGGAGTGAACTCTCGCGGCGCAGGGGGAGTCCCTGGCCTGTACAGTCCGCCACATTTTCAAGACCCGCGTGCGCGCCATGTAGGTGCCAGCACCCAAGGCGCGCAGCGGACGTGAACAACCAGCAACCGCATTATAACGGGGATTGACCACTATCTTTCATTCCAGGGGAACTCCAGGCTCCCGGAGGAACTCCGCGGTGAGCAACCTCCCCCGCCCGTCGCGTGCACCTCCGCGCGCGAGGCCGTGAGGACACCGTCATGAACCGGAGAGAGTTCCTCGAAGCCACCCTCGCGCTGATGGTGGCCCCGAGCGCCTTCGCGGCGGGGGCCATGTCCGCGTCTCGAGCGGTTCCACGCAGGAAGCTGGGCCGCACCGGCGAGCAGATCTCCTGCATCGGCGTTGGTGGCTTCCACATCGGCAACCAGAAGGACGAGGCCGAGAGCATCCAGATCATCCGGCGCGCGCTCGACAGTGGCATCAACTTCCTCGACAACTGCTGGGACTACAACGAGGGGCAGAGCGAGCTGCGGATGGGCAAGGCGCTCCGGGACGGCTACCGGTCCAAGGCGTTCCTGATGACGAAGATCGACGGCCGCGACAAGAAGACGGCCGCGGCGCAGATCGACGAGTCGCTCAAGCGGCTCCAGACGGACCGGTTGGATCTGCTGCAACTGCACGAGGTCATCCACGCCAATGATCCAGAGCGCGCCTTCGCCGAGGGCGGCGTCATCGAGGCGATGCAGGAGGCGCGCAAGGCGGGCAAGGCGCGCTTCCTGGGCTTCACCGGGCACAAGTCGCCCGGCCTCCACCTGAGGATGCTCGATGCGGCGAAGAAGCACGGCTTCCGTTTCGACGCCGTGCAGTTGCCGCTCAACGTGATGGACGCCCATTACGACAGCTTCGAGAAGCGCGTCCTGCCCGTGCTCGTGCGCGAGGAGATCGGCGTGTTCGGCATGAAGCCGATGGGGGGCTCCTTCATCCTGGAGAGCAAGGCGGCCACCGCCACGGAGTGCCTGCGCTACTGCCTGTCGCTGCCGGTGAGCGTGGTGATCACCGGCATGGACTCGATGGACCGGGTGGAGCAGGCGCTCTCGGTCGCGCGAGGCTTCAAGCCGCTTCCGGTGAAGGAGGTGGAGAAGCTGCTCGCGCGGACCGAGAAGGCCGCGAAGGGCGGCAGCCTCGAGAAGTACAAGACCAGCCAGCACTTCGACGGCACCGTGAAACACCCGGAGTGGATGGGATAGCGGCACCCGGTACCGGGAGTTGAACTCCACTGCCGGTTCCGGATTCCTCGAATATCCGTGAAGTATCGGGTGCCCGGAGGACGGCGACCCGGGTGCTCGGGCCTGGGAAATGGCATGCTCTGCCACGCCTCCTTTCGCCCATCGCCATGCAACAATTCTCCGGCGCCCACCCGCCCAGCCGCATCCAGATTCCCCAGCGCCTCTACGGGCGGGACACGCACGTCGCCACGTTGCTGCAGGGCTTCGAGCGGGTCGCCCAGGGAAGCCGCCCGGAGCTCATCCTGGTCCGCGGCTACTCGGGCATTGGCAAGTCCTCGGTGGTGTACGCGCTGCAAGAGCCGGTGATGCGGCGGCATGGGTTCTTCCTGAGCGGGAAGTCGGATCAATTCCAACGGGACATCCCCTACGCCACCCTGGCACAGGCCATTGGCGGTCTGGCGCAACAACTCCTGGCGGGCCCGGACGAGCAGCTCGCCCGGTGGCGCGAGCGGCTGCGCGAGGCCTGGGGCGAGCAGGGCCAGGTCCTCGTGGACGTGGTGCCCCAGTTGGAGCGCGTGGTGGGCCGGCAGCCGGCCGTCCCGGAGCTTCCGCCCGGTGAGTCCCAGCACCGCTTCAACCGGCTGTTCCAGAAGTTCCTCGGCGTGTTCGCCACGCCCGAGCACCCGCTCGCCATCTTCCTGGATGACCTGCAGTGGGCCGATCTGGCCAGCCTCCGCCTCATCCAACACCTGCTCACCCACCCGGACACGCCGCCGTTGCTGGTGCTCGGGGCCTACCGCGACAACGAGGTGAGCCCCTCCCACGCGCTGGTGCTGGCGCTGACGGAGCTGCGCAGGGCGCGGGTGCCGATGACGGATGTCCGGCTCGAGCCGCTGAGCCGTGAGCACAGCCAGGAGCTGGTCGCGGATTCGCTCCCGGGAGTGGGCGAGAGCACGGTGGGGGCCCTGTCGGCCCTGGCCCACGAGAAGACCGGCGGCAACCCGTTCTTCCTCACGCAGTTCATGTTGACGCTGCTCCATGACGGCCTGCTGACCCGGACGCCCGAGGGCGGATGGCGGTGGGATGCGGCGGGGGTCCGGGCGAAGGACTACTCCGACAACGTCGCCGACTTCATGGTGAGCCGGCTGCGCCAGCTCCCCGTCCGGACGCATCACCTGCTGCAGTTGGCCGCATGCGTGGGCAACGTCTTCCCGCGCCAGCTGCTGGTCATCCTCTCCGGCGCGGAGCCGGGCGAGGTGGAGGCGGGTCTCGAGGAGGCGCTCGAGGAGGGCCTGCTGGTGCGCGACGGTCCGGAGCGGTGCCGGTTCCTCCATGATCGCATCCAGCAGGCGGCCCATGACCTCATCCCCGCCCAGGAGCGCAAGGCCGTCCACCTGCGCATCGGCCGCCTGATGTTGGCGAGCCTGTCTCCGGAAGAAATCCGCGAGAAGATCTTCGATGTGGTGGGACAGCTCAACGCGGGGGTGGACCTGATCAGCGACGCGGGGGAGCGCCACCGCATCGCCCGGCTGAACGCCGAGGCGGGCTGGAAAGCGCGTGCCTCGACCGCGTTCCGCTCGGCCGCGGACTTCTTCGCGTCGGCCTTCACGCTCATTCCCGGCGAGCCCTGGGAGACGGATCCGCAGCTGGCGTTCAAGCTCCAGCTGGACCGGGCCCACAGTGAGTTCATGAGCGGAAACGCCGCCGAGGCCCGCAGGCTGGTGGAGGAGCTCCGGCCCCGGGCCCGCGCCCGCGCGGAGCTGGCGGCCGTCTACCGGCTGGAAAGCGAGCTCCTGCTCGCCGCCAATGAAATCCAGGGGGCCAAGACCTGTCTGCTGGAGGCCCTGGACCGGCTGGGCATGCCGCTGCCGCCCACTCCCTGCCGGGCGGAGGTGGTGGCCGCCAACGACGAGGTGTGGGCCCTGTTGGGAGAGCGCCCCATCGAGAGCCTCATCGAGCTGCCCCTCATGACCGACCCGGACATGAAGGCGGTGATGGATGTGCTCGCCGCGCTGTTCACGCCGGCCATCTTCACCGACGAGAACCTGCTCATCCTCCACCTGTGCCGGATGGCCTCCCTGAGCCTCCAGCACGGCAATACCGAGGCCTCCGTCCACGGGTACGGCTGGTACGGCATGGTGCAGGGAGCCATCTTCAAGCGGTACCGGGAAGGCCATGCCTTCGGTGTGCTCGCGAGCGAGCTCGTCGAGCGCCACGGCTTCACCGCCGCGCGGGGACGGGCGCTCTACGCCCTGGAGCTGACCAGCTATTGGACGCGGCACCTCTCCCTCGCGCTGGAGACCGTCCGCGACGCCTTCCACCAGGCGCTGCAGGGCGGGGACTTCCAGGTCGCCTGCTACTGCAGCAACCACATCGTCACGAACCGCCTCGTCCTGGGACACCCGCTGGAGGAGGTGTACCAGGAGTCCGTCGCGCGCCTCGACTTCGCGCGCCAGTCCGGCTTCCAGGCCGTGCAGGACGTCATCATCCATTCGCAGAGCTACGTGCAGCAGCTGCGCGGGCTGTCGCGCTCGTTCGACACGATGAGCTGCGACGGCTTCGACGCGGAGGCCTTCGAGGCCGGCCTGACCATCCACCACATGAGCACCATGCGGTGCTGGTACTGGCTGCTCAAGATGCAGTCGCGCTTCATGTGTGGCGACTACGCGCGAGCGCTGGAGGCGGGAGAACGGGCCGCCGAGCTCACCTGGACCTCGCTCGGCCACATCCAGCTGCTGAACTTCCACCTGTACCGGGCCCTGTCCCTGGCGGCCTGCTACCCGGCGGCGGCGCCCCAGGAGCAACGGCAGTACCTCGACGCCATGTGGCAGCACCAGCAACAGCTCGCGGAGTGGGCGGACCATTGTCCCGAGAATTTCCGTGCTCCCGAGCGGATGGTGTCCGCGGAGCTCTGCCGCCTCACCGGCGGAATGGAGGAGGCACTCCGGGCCTACGAGGAAGCCATCCACTCCGCTCGCGCGCACGGCTTCATCCAGAATGTCGGCCTCGCCAACGAACTGGCCGCGCGGTTCTGGCGCGAGCGCCAGGTCCCCCCCCTCTCCGACACCTATGCCCGGCAGGCCCGCGAGGCCTATCTGAAGTGGGGTGCCCTGGGGAAGGTCCGGCAATTGGAGGCCCTGTGGCCCCAACTGGTTCCCCTTCAGCCCGCCCTCTCCGCGACGGGAGCGGCCTCGCAGCTCGACGCACTCGCCGCGGTGAGGGCCCAGCAGACCATCTCCGGAGAGTTGGATCTCGAGCGGCTGGCGGCGACGCTGGTGCGCGTGGCCACCGGAAACGCGGGGGCCCAGCATGGCGCCCTGCTGCTCGCCGACGGCGGCAAGCTCACGGCCGCGGCACTCTCGGGAGTTGGAGAGCAGGACCTGCCCTGGAGCCTGCTCTCCTACGTCGAGCGCACCGGCGAGCACGTGCTCATCGACGACACCTCCCTGCCCCACCCCTTCTCGTCCGACGCCCGCCTCGAGCGCGGCCGGCTCCGGTCGGTGCTGTGCCTGCCGCTGGTGCGCCAGGAGAAGCTCCAGGGGCTGCTGTACCTGGGAAACACCCTCTCCGCCCACACCTTCACCCCGGCACGCCTGTCGCTGCTCGGACAGCTGGCCGTCCAGGCCACGACCTCGCTCGAGAACGCGCGGCGGCACGCCGAGGTCCAGCGCGCCGAGGCCGCCCTGCGCGGTGCGAATGACGCGCTCGCGCAGCGCCTGGAGGAACAGGGGTGGCAGCTCAAGCAGGCCCAGGCGCGGCTGGTGGACGCGGCGCGCGAGGCGGGCACGGCCGAGGTCGCCGCCAGCGTGTTCCACAACCTGGGCAACGTCCTCACGAGCGCGGTCCTCAACGCCCATATGCTGCGCGAGAAGGTGGACACCTCGCGCATGGTCCGGCTCAAGCAGATCCTCGGCCTGCTCGAGCCGTATCAGGGCGATCTCGTGGGTTTCCTGACGCGGGATGCTCGAGGCCCCCACCTGGCGAGCTATCTCTCCGGGCTGGCCGAGGAGTTGCTGAACGAGCACGCGTCGATGAAGGAAAGCGCGGGGAAGTTGAAGCAGCACCTCGATCACATGCGCGCCATCCTCCAGGTGCAGCACGCCTATTCCCGGAACACGCTCCTGCCCGAGGAGTGCGATCTCGCGCAGCTGGTCGAGGACGCGCTGAGCATCCAGCTGCCCGCGCTCCAGCGGCACGGCATCACCATCACCCGGGAGCTTCGCGCGCAGCCCAAGGCGCGGCTGGACAAGCACCGGGTGCTGCAGATCCTCATCAACCTGATCACCAACGCGCGCAACGCCATGAGCGAGCTGCCCGAGGCGCATCGGCTGCTGCGTGTGCGGCTCGACGCGGAGGGGAGCACGGCGCGCATCCAGGTGGTGGACAGCGGCAAGGGAATCGCCGCGGAGCACCGCGAGCGGCTGTTCTCGCAAGGCTTCACCACCCGCGAGGATGGGCAGGGCCTGGGGCTCTACTCGAGCAGCCTGGCGGCGAGGTCCATGGGAGGGCGGCTCACCCTGGCCAGCGAGGGGCCTGGCAAGGGCGCCACGGCCACGCTGGAGCTCCCGCTCGCGTGAGCTGGCGGAATTTGAGCCCGGGTATCACCGGGTGATAGGTCAGGGCCGCCGCCATGACGCCCCCCGGCCCCCTGCTCGCCTCCATCTACGGCCTGTACCTGCTCGCGGTCATCACGCCCGGGCCGAACACGTTCATCGTCACGCGCCTGGCGCTGTCCACCACGCGCCGGCACGCGGCCCGGGCCGTCTTGGGCATTGCCCTCGGGAACACGGCGTGGCTCTGCCTCATCCTGGGCGGCGTCGCCGTGCTCTTGCAGCAGGTCCCGGGAGGAATGCGCACCATGCGCTACCTGGGCGGGCTGTACCTGCTCTATCTGGGCATACGGGGGCTGCGCTCCGTGCGGGCGGCCTCTCGGGCTTCCGGGGCCGCTCCCGCCGTGGCTCCGGAGAAGGCGCTCGG
>DASQMW010000118.1:0-3454 GCA_035645295.1 Archangium sp. | reverse complement strand
TTCTCCATGTGGGAAGTCGAAGCGGGCCGCACCCTACCCGGCACGCGGCCCGCTGCAACGTCTGGATGACACGGGCATTCCAACCCGGGATGCTCGATACCCTCACCCCGTACCTCTCCCGAGGGGAGAGGGGTGGTTGCCGCGGTGTGGGGAGCTGCTCCCGAGGGGCTACTGCCGGGTGGCTACTGCCAGGCGGCTACTGCTTGCCCAGCATCCCGTCCCGGAGGCTCTCGTCGACCGGGCTCTTCCCCAGCCACACCGAGAAGAGCGCGTCCGAGAAGTCCTTGCCCTCCACCGAGATCTTCTGCCCCGCCTTGCTCTCGATCGTCGTGCCCTTGCCCGGCACGTACGTCAGCACCAGCTCGTCCCCCTTTTTCAGGTCCGGAATCGCCGCGGTGAACGTGTCCAGCCGCTGCTGCAGCGCCGGCAGCTTGTCCTTCGCGTTCTTCTTGAAGCCGTCGACGATCGCCTCGGTGATCGTCTTCTTGTCCAGGTCGCGCAGCATCGCCAGACGCACCCGCTTCACCTGATCCGTCTCGATGACCTCCTGCGCGCTCCGCGACGGACTCTCCGCGTACAGGCCGGCCGCGTACACGTTGAAGACGAGCTTCTTGCGCAGGCCCGCCCCGTTCAGCTTCAGCTCCTTCCCCTCGGCCTTGAGCGTCTCGGGGAACTGCACGCCCGCGACCTCCTTGGCGGCGGCGGGCAGCGCGAGCACAACGGCCATCACGACAGCGAACAGCGTGGCGTTCTTCATGACCCCTCCTGAAGGTTGCGGCCCCCAGGTCTAGTCAGAGAACGCCCCGCCGTCGACAACAGGCTGGATGGCGTCCCGCGTCAGGCGCGCCCTATCCGTTCTTCCGGACGAACTCCTCCATGAAGGACACCAGCGCCCGCACGTGGTCCACCGTCACCGCGTTGTAGATGGACGCCCGGATGCCGCCCATCGTGCGGTAGCCCTTGAGGCCCACCATCCCCGCCTTCTTCGCCTCGGCCACGAACCGGTCGTCCAGCTCCGGCGTGGGCAGCTTGAAGACGACATTCATGTACGAGCGCGACTCCCGCTCCACCGGTGCATGGTAGAAGCCCGCGTGCTTGTCGAGCGCCCCGTAGAGCAGCTCGCCCTTCTCCCGGTTCCACTTCTCCAGCTGCGCCAGCCCGCCCACCTGCTTCACCCACGCCAGCACGTTGCGGCACAGGTAGATGGCCAAGGTCGGCGGCGTGTTGTAGAGCGAGTTGTTTTCCGCGTGGGTCGAGTAGCGGAAGATCTTCGGGATGTCCTTGCGGCCGCGGGCGATGAAGTCCTTGCGCGCCACGGCGATCAGCACGCCCGAGGGACCCAGGTTCTTCTGCGCCCCCGCGTAGATGAAGGCGAAGCGGCTCACGTCCATCGGCTCCCACAGAAAGTCCGAGCTCATGTCCGCCACCAGCGGGACGTCCCCCACCTCGGGCCAGCGGTGCCACTGCGTGCCGTAGATGGTGTTGTTGCTCGTCAGGTGGACGTAGGCCGCCTTGGGGTCCAACTGCAGCTCGTCCTGCCGCGGCACCCGCGCGTAGCGCTTGTCCGGCAGCACCGTGGTGGCGGCGATGCGCGCCTGGCCCACCAGCTTCGCCTCGTCGTAGGCCTTCTCGCTCCACACCCCCGTCATCAGGTAGTCCGCGCTCGCGCCCGGAGGCAGGAAGTTCATCGGCACCTGGGCGAACTGCTGCGAGGCCCCTCCCGTGAGGAACAGCACCTGGTGGGTGTCCGGGATGCCCAGCAGCTCGGTGAGCAGGGAGATGGCCTCACCGTGGACGGACTCGTACTCCTTGCCCCGGTGGCTGTGCTCCATGATGGACATCCCGGAACCTTGGAAATCGAGCAGCTCGTCCCGCGCGCGCTCCAGGGCGGGCAGAGGCAACCCGGCGGGGCCGGCGTTGAAGTTGATGACGCGCATGGTCGTGTCCTCATGAAAGTGAACAACCGCGCGGCCATTCTGCCCCACGCCCCCCACAGGGGAAGCGGGAAGCGCGGCATCCGTCCACCGGCCAGCGTGTGGCCGCTGGGTCCAGCGGGGGGTCCATGAGCCGGGTGGGTGCCTCTCAGGAGCTGATGGAGTGGGTGGTGCGGGCCGCACGAGGGGAGATGCCTGCCTTCAGCGAGCTGTACCGGCGGACCCGGCCCCTGGTGGCCCGGTTGACGGCCAGCTTCACCCCATTGGACGCAGATGAGGTGGAAGACGTGATTCAGGAGACCTACGTGCGCGCCTTCAAGGCGCTCCCCCGGCTCAAGGAGCCGGCAGCCTTCGAGGCCTGGCTCCTGTCCATCGCCCGCAACCGCGCCCGCACCCGCCTGGAGCGCAAGGGCCAGACCCGCCGCATGGACGAGGAACTCTCCGACCCCCAGCCGGAGACCGTCTCCGTGGTGCCCGAGGCCCTCCAGCTCGAGCGGGACATGGCCGTGGTGCGCCAGCTCATCGACGAGCTGCCCGAGGGCGAGGAGAAGAAGACGGTCCACCTCTTCTATGTCGAGGGCGAGCTGTCCGCCCGGGAGATCGCCGAGAAGCTCGGAGTGGGAAAGAGCGCCGTGACGATGCGCCTGGAGCGGTTCCGGGCCCGAATCAAGCAGGAGCTGCTCCGGCGTGTGCTCGCCGGACGGTGGGAGTAGGTCGCATGAGACACCTGGATACCGAAGCCCTGCGGGCCCTGACCGCCGGTGAGCCGGAGGCGGTGGCGTACTTCCGTGAACACCTGGCGCACCCCTGCGAGGACTGCATCGCCTACCTGGCGAAGACGCCTGGCCCCGGGCTGCTCGATGGACGGGTAGACTCCGTGCTGCTCCACCTCGCGCCCGCCCGCCAGGAAGAGCCCCCGCTGGACGAGGTGGGTTTCGCCCGCGTCCGCCGGGGCCTGCGCGTCCCCACCCCTCAGCCCTGGCGCAAGGTGGCCGCGGCCCTGGCGGTGGCGGCGGGCGTCGCGGGGCTCGTCGTCCTCACCCGCCCCCAGGTGCGGCTGCCCGGTGGCGAGAAGGGCGCCTGGGACGGGGCGAAGGGCGTGGGCCACCTCGCCCTGGAGGCGTCCATGGTGGCCCGGGAGCCGGGCGGAGCGCTGCGCCGGATGGATCCGGGCGCCACGGCCTCGGACGAGGACGTGCTGATGCTGCGCTACCATGCCACCGAGGCCGGCGAGGCCCTCCTCTTCCAGCAACGCGCGGGCGCGGAGCCCGAGCTGCTCGGCCGCTTCCCCCTGCTCGCCGGTACCCATGAGCTGGAAGGCCCCCAGGGCCTGGTGGGCATCAGCCTCGAGGGCGAGTCCGGTCCCCTCACCTTCTGGCTGGTGGGCTTCGCCTCGGGACAAGTGCCTCCTCCGGAAGAGGTGCGCGAAGCACTCACCCGCGGCGACATGGAGGAGCGTTCCGTATTGGCCATCAATCGGTTCGATCTCCACGTGCGAGGCCATTGAGGGCAGAATCCCG
>DASQMW010000117.1:0-18893 GCA_035645295.1 Archangium sp. | reverse complement strand
CGGAGCGGCGCCCTCGATGTACTCGTCGCTGCTGGAGAAATCGAAGTCGCCCTGGCCGGCCACGAGCTCGGCGAGCTCGGCGAGAGCCTCGGCGTTCTCGTCGATGATCTCGGGCAGGCGGGGGTTGGGCGGGGGAGGCTCACTGCCGCGGTGGGTGATCTGCTCGACGCCGTCCATGGCGGAGAGGAAGAGGGACATGTCGTCCTCCTCCTGGCCGCGCTTGGACTTGGAGGGCTTGGGGGGCGGGGGAGGCGCCTGGGGCTTCTTGGGCGGCTCGGCCTGCTTCTTCTTGAGCTCCGAGAGGGCGGACTTGAAGGGATTGTTGAAGCTTTCGCTCTTCTTCTTGGGGGAGCCGCGATCGCTCATGGTGGAAATTGTAATGCGTCAGAGCGGGCCACAGTTCAACCCGGTTTCTTGATCCACGAGCCGACAAGGGGCCTGGGCCCGCCTGGAGGGTTCAGGAGAACGCCTTTCCGAACATCCAGTACGGAGGGTTCTGTGCTCCGCTACTCGGGGGCGCAACCTGGGAGGGAAGGCATCGGAAGGTGCCCTGAGCAGTCAGACCGGTATGGGGAAGGAATGGAACGGAGACCTGCGACCTACGCGGACCTGGAGGCGCTCCCCGCGTACGTGGTGGGGGAACTGATCGCGGGTGAGCTGTACGCCAGCCCCCGGCCAGCGGCTCCGCACGTGGTCGCGGCCTCCCGATTGGGTGGCGAATTGATAGGTCCGTTCGACCGGGGGCGGGGAGGCCCTGGTGGGTGGCTCCTTCTCGATGAACCGGAGCTGCATCTGGGCGAGGACGTCCTGGTGCCGGATCTGTGCGGCTGGCGGCGTGAGAGGATGCCCAGTCCTCCGCGAACCGCGGCCTTCACGCTCGCGCCGGACTGGGTCTGCGAACTGCTGTCCCCTTCCACGAGGGCTCTGGATCGGGCCGTGAAGCTGCCGGTGTATGCGCGCGAGGGCGTGCGGCACGTCTGGCTCGTGGATGCGGAGGCGCGCACGCTGGAGGTGCTGCGGTTGGAAGGGGCGCGCTATACGCTGCTCGTCACGCACTCCGGCCTGGTCCATGTCCGCGCCGAGCCGTTAGAGGCGCTCGAGCTGGAGCTGCCCTTCCTCTGGGGCGAGGAGCAGGGTGCCCGTTGAGCCTCAGCGGCGCAGGCGCAGGCGGATGGGTCCTCGGGCCGTCGAGGGATCCACCACCCGGCCGCCCTGGAGAATGTCCAACTCTCCGCGCGCGACCAGCCGCCGGGCCGCCTCTCGGACAGGCTCCATGCGCTCGCGCCAGCCCTCCTCCCCGGCGGCACGTGCCACCTCCGAGGGACACACTGTCGCCTCCCGGGCCCGTGTGGCGAGCACGTCCAGGATGAGCTGTTCGAGCGGGTCATCCCGCACCTGGGCCTTGCGGCTCCTGCACCGGTCGGAGCAGTAGCGCACGTTCTCCCAGTCGCGCTCCCACTTCTTGCGCCAGGTGATGGTCCGGCCGCAGACGACACATTCCTTGGGTGGAGGAGCCGGCATCAGTCTTGACCCGACAGCCAGGCCTGGATGCGCTCGGCGGAAGGCGGGAGCTGTTCCACCCGGCACCAGTCGACGAGGCACACCTGGTGCTTCGCGGCGAGTGCCGCCAACAGGCGCGCATCTCCTTCGACGGTCGCGCTGGCCTTCGTGTGATGCAGCCCCAGCACGGAGACCCGGCCCTCCCGCTCGAGACCGTACAGCGTGGGCCCCGAGGGCAGCTTCACGGCGAAGCTCCCGTCGACCAGTCCGGCCACTCCCTGGAAGGCAACCCCGTCGAGCCACGTCACCGTCTCGCCTACGGCGCCGCGCAGGCCCGCCAGGGTGAGCGAGGTCCCTCCCAGCGGAGCGGGCACCTCGTTGCGGATATGGAGCTCGTCGAAACCGGAATCCTTGCGGTGCTCGGTGTAGATGCGCTCGATGGCCGCGAAGACCGTGGCGATGGAGGGCTGGAGCGAGAGCGCCACGAACTCGACCTGCCGCCAGTCGTCCTCGTGCAGTTCGAGCACGTTCCTCCCCAGCTTCGTCGAGTCCTCGGCGATGGGCGGAAGCTCGTCCGAGATGGAGGGCAGCGAGTAGAGCAGCTCGCCCGGATCCACCATCGCGTACTCCACCTCGCGCAGCTCGAGCCGCAGGGTTCCGGTCTGGCGGAACTCCTGGGCCGTCATGGGCTCGGCGGAGACGACCTCGAAGGAGGTCTCACCGATGTCCATGGACGTGGCCGCCTCGAAGCTCTGAGGGAGCTGCTCGGCGGGCACGTCCGTCTCTCCGACAAGCTCGCCCGTCTTCGCATCGATGAACCGGACCCGGATGGTGGAGTGCTCAGGCATCGGGACAGCGTAGCCGCCGACGGGCCAATGCCACGCCTGGGTGATGTCATTGATTCAAAAGTAACCGCACAAAGGGTTGACAGCGCAGCACGGCGCCTGTATCCGCTTCGCATTCGTCTGGAGAGTCTCGTGTTCCGTCCTGTCACCCGAATGCCGATGTCCATGGAGGCCATGCTCATGCGTGGCCCGGGCATGCGCGCGTTCGCGGGAGGATGGGACTCCAGCCGTTTCTAGCTGAATTCCCCCTCTGAAGCGCCGCGGGTGCCCGGGTCTCCGTCCTGACACCGCCCACGGCACGGCTACGTTCCGAGATCAGCTCCAACGTCCGCCTTTCGTTCCGCCGTGGGCTCCCGGTTTCTCGCCCCACGCAGTTCCGAAAGGAAGACATCCGTGAGCAGCAATTCCTCTCACCACGGGCCACCGGCCGAACGTGGCGGGCCGGTTCTTCCACGCGCTCGGGAATGTGGGCGTGAACGTGCGCGCCATCCTGCAAGGGGCCAGCGCGCGCAGCGTGTCGTGCGCCGAGGACGCCGAGGACGCCGAGGACACGGCCGTGGCTGTGCGCACCGTGCACAGCGCCTTCAACCTCAACGAGACGGAGATCAAAGTCCTCTTGGTGGGGAAGGGGACGGTGGGGGGACGGCTGCTCACCCAGCTCGCGGAGAACGCGAAGACGCTCAAGGCCCGGCATGGCGTGGCCCTGCGGTTGGTGGGCGTGGTGGACAGCCGCCGCGCGCTCTTCGTGGATGCGGATGTGAGCGCCCAGGTGTCCCGCTACCGTGCGGCGGGCAAGAGCCTGCGCTACCTCGCCCAGATAATCCCCAACGCCCCCGGGGGTCCCCGCGTGAAGGTGGGGCCGGTGGCGGTGGACGCAGCGCACCCGGCCACCGGGTTGAAGGGCGCGGAGGCCATGGTGTCGTTCTTCACCGAGCGCTACCGCGAGTTCCCCCTCATCGTCCGCGGCGCCGGCGCGGGCGGTGACGTCACCGCCGCCGGTGTGCGCCGTTCTTCCAGCGTCCCATCGAGCTGGGCGCGGACATCGTCGTGCACAGTGCCTCCAAGTACCTGGGGGGACACAACGACGTGCTGGCGGGCCTGGTGGTGACGCGGGTCAAGGCGCTGTCCGAGCAGGTGGCATTCCTGCACAACTTCATGGGCGCAGTGCTGGGGCCGCAGGACAGCTGGCTGCTCATGCGCGGGATGAAGACGCTGGCGTTGCGGATGGAGCGCCATCAGGAGAACGCGCTGCGCATCGCCACCTGGCTGGCGTCGCATCCGCTCGTCGAGCAGGTCTACCACCCGGGTCTGGAGAGCCATCCGGGCCACTCCCTCCAGAAGCGGCAGGCCTCGGGGAACACGGGCATCTTCTCCTTCAAGCTGAGGAATGCCCGCCTCATCGAGCCCGTGCTGCGCCACGTCCGGCTGATCGCCTTCGCGGAGAGCCTCGGCGGGGTGGAGTCCCTGATGACGTACCCCTCGGTGCAGACACATGCGGACATCCCGGAGGAGATGCGCCGCCGGGTGGGCGTGGACGAGCGGCTGCTCCGGTTCTCGGTGGGAATCGAGCACGTGGACGATCTCATTTCCGACCTGTGGCAGGCCTTCGACGCGGCCCTCAAGGAGGTTCAAGCGCCATGATTCATCCCAAGGAGAGTCCCTGTCCCGGTACCGGTTCCGGTACCCGCCGGAAGCTGGCCACGCGGATCGTCCGCACCGTCTCGGGGACGGATGCGCGCACCGGCGCCTCGCGTGTTGGGTGTCCAGGACTCGTGGCTGCTGATGCGCGGAATGAAGACGCTCCTGGCTCGGATGGAGTGCGCCGAGCGCAGCGCGCGGCAACTGGCGGACTGGCTGACGCGGCAGTCCTCGGTGACGCGGGTGTACTACCCTGGCTTGCCGGACCATCCCGGGCGAGCCATCCACGAGCGTCAGTCCCAGGGATACGGGGCCATCGTGTCCTTCGATGTCGGCACCGGGGAGCGCGCGCGGCGGGTGCTCGAACACGTCACGCTGCCTCTGGTGGCGGTGAGCCTGGGCGCGGTGGTCCCACCGGGACAGGGGTGTCACCGCTCCGACAGCTGTTCGCGCCCTCTCTTGTGCGCGGGTAGGGGCTCGGCTTGCCTGCATGGAAGAGGTGCCATGGCTTCCAGACACGCGAGACTTTGGGGGGAGCGGCACTCATCCACGGCACGTGGGCTCGTGTTGCTCCTGGCCCTCCTCGGCTCGACCCTGTTCGCGTGCGTCGGCGGCCACATTCCGCCGTCCATGTTCGAGTTCGAGAACGTCGTGCCCTACACCCCTCCGGGGGCGGGCGGCTGGAAGGCCGCCCAGGTGCTCATCCTGCTGCACAGGATTTCTCCCGCCTTCCCTCAATCCGCCACCTGCGACATCGAGGTGGGCGTTCCGGAAAGGTACGGGGAGACATGGGTTCTGGATGAAGCCGCACAAGCGGCAGCTGCGCAGGCGGCGGACGAAGCCGCACGCATCGTTCTGCGTGAGCACCTGCCGACTGCTCTGGCTTGTGATCAGTTCAGGAAACACATGGAGCGCATCATGAAGACCTCGGTGTCCGCTCGCATTCCGGGCGCCCGGGTTACCGGCTTCCAACGGGTACTCGTCTCCAGGAAGACGTTCCCCTGAGAACGAAAGCCTTGCGCCTCCTGGAGGCGGTAGGAAGAGCGGCTGCCCGACTCGCACCGGAAGGGCGCGAGGAATCTCCCGCATGAAGCCGGAACCCTTCACCGACGCGCTTGTCCGACTCGTCCACTGTTACTACCCGTCTGGTCTGCGCAACGACGATCCTGGATACAGGGAATCGGAGGAGAGCCAGCGCTTGACCCGGCTGATCCTCGCTAACGTACAGCCTTCGCCCACTTGGAAGGGATTCGTCGGGCGGGTCGTCCAGGAATTTCCTGGGTGCAACGTCTGGGACACGACCGTGCCCTACCATGAGCCTTGCACCAGCGTCCGGGTCTCCCTTTCGAACTTGATGCCGGATGATTCCCGGTACGACTGCGTCGTCGCCCTGCTGAGTCAGCTGGCGCCGGTGTATGCCCTCTACGCTTCCCACACGCACAAACTCGCCACCAGGGTGGATTCGGGGCTGCGCTTTCCTCCGTTTCCCCCCGAGTTCCAGGCGCACGAGACGAAGCTCGCAGGGCTCATCGAGTCCACCCTCGGCTTCACCCGCTTGTCCAACGACGTCCTCCTCACTCCGGTGCCGGACCTCGTTCCGCGCGCGGCCAACTACGGGCTCGGAGAGGCCCTGCTCGTCGACTGCCTCTTCACCCGGGACCGCTGGTGACGGCCTCGGGGGCTCACCGCCCGCGCAGCCGGAGGATCTCCTCGTAGGACTCGCGGATCTCCTGGAAGCGGCGGGACGCCTGCTCGACGGCGCCCTTGCCGAGGTTGGCGACGCGATCCGGGTGGTGGGTGGCGGCGAGCTGGCGGAAGGCGCGCTTCACGTCCGCGTCGCTGGCCTCGGGGGTGAGGCCCAGCCGGGCATAGTGCTCCTGCCCATCGCCGAAGTGCCGCGCGGTGACGGAGCGGAACTCCTCCTCGGACAGCCCGAGCCCCTGGGAGACCCGGCGCAGCGTGTCCTGCTCGGCGCGCTGGAGGTGGCCATCCACGAGCGCCAGTCCATAGAGGGCATCGAGCAGCAGCATGCGCTCGGAGGCGGGGAGCTCGTCGCGGCAGGCGGCGGCGGCGTGCTCGAGGGACGGGGGGCGGGCGAGGTGCTCCTTGAGGTAGCGGCGGACGAGCCCGAGTGCCTCGGGGCCGTACTTGAGCCGGTGCTCGAAGTACTCGCGCACCACGCGCACCTCGTCGCGCACCACGTCTCCATCGGCGCGAGCTACCTCGATGAACAGGGCGCACAGGTGGCGGGCGAAGTGGTCCTGCGCGGCGAACTCCTGGGGGGAGCGGGTGACGGGCTTGACGGTGTTCTCCGTCTCCGCCATGTCGGACGGCAGGAGGTTCAGCTCGTCGACCTGATGGCCCACCACGAGCCCGGCGATGACGAGCAGGACGATGGCCAGGGGTCCGCCGATCAGCAGACCCACGGCCAGTCCAAGCATCGCTCCGAGAACTTTTCCAGGTGCCACGTTCGCTTCACTCCCTTGCCAGGAGGGAGTTTCGCATAGAGTCCGCCGCGCTATGGCCCAGTTGATCGACGGAAAAGCGGTGGCGGCGCGGGTGAGGGCGGAGGTGAAGGCGGAAGTGGAGAAGCTCAAGGCCGAGCACGGCCTGGTGCCGGGCCTGACGGTGGTCCGGGTGGGAGAGGATCCCGCCTCGAAGGTCTATGTCACCGGCAAGAAGAAGGCGGCCGAGGAGGTGGGCTTCAACTCCTGGGAGCTGCACCCGGACGAGAAGATCTCCCAGGACGAGCTGCTGTCGCTGGTGGACAAGCTGAACAAGGATCCAGCGGTGCACGGCATCCTGGTGCAGTTGCCGTTGCCCAAGCACATCGACGCGGAGCGGATCATCTCGGCGGTGAGTCCGCAGAAGGACGTGGACGGCTTCCACCCGATGAACGCGGGCATGCTGTCGGTGGGCAAGCAGGCGCCGCGGCCGTGCACTCCGTTCGGCGTGATGCGGCTGTTGCGGGAGGTGGGGTGCGACCCGTCCGGCAAGCGGGCGGTGGTGGTGGGGCGCAGCAACATCGTGGGCAAGCCCATGGCGCTGATGCTGCTGGCGGCGGATGCCACGGTGACGGTGTGTCACCGCAAGAGCAACCTGGCGGCCGAGGTAGCCAACGCGGACATCCTGGTGGCCGCGGTGGGCGTGCCGGAGCTGATCAAGGGCGAGTGGATCAAGCCCGGGGCGGTGGTGATCGACGTCGGCATGAACCGGATGCCGGATGGGAAGCTCAAGGGAGACGTCGAGTTCGACAAGGCGAAGGAGCGGGCCTCGTTCATCACGCCGGTGCCGGGCGGCGTGGGGCCCATGACGATCGCCATGCTGATGCGCAACACGCTCGAGGCGGCGAAGGCCTCGCTGTAATCCTCCCGAATGGCCTTTCCACTTCTCCCCCTCCTGGCCGGTGCCGCGGTCGTGTACATGGTCAGTCGCCTCTCCTCGAAGTTGGAGCAGCAGCCGGCCATTGCCGGGCCGCTCGTGCGGCGGCGCCTCCAGGAGCTGCGGCGCCGTCCGCTGCCTCCCGAGCTGGCCGTGCCCACGCCGCGCCCCGACGTCTGGGGCGAGAACGGCTACCTCGCGCAGCCGCGCTACCAGTCGCTCTACAAGCCGCTCCTGCTGGAGGGGCACGCGGCCTGGGGCCTCGTCTACCACTACGAGTCCACCCACGACGGAGAAGGGCCCGACACCGTGGCCAGCTATGCGTGGCTGGACGCACGGGGCGAGCTCCAGACGCGCCGGTTGAAGGAGAGCTACGACGGGATGCACGCGGCCCTCAGCCAGGGCAAGGGCGACATCATCCTCGACATGGACGCGCACCTGGAGGCCGACAAGGTCATCCTCATCCTGCACGACCTCGCCTCGGGGCAGCACATCATCTACGAGGCCCTCCACGCCGCTCCCAAGAAGGGGACGTGAACCCTACCGACGCGTCAGGAGATGCTCGCCGGGCAGGTGGGCTAGCAATGAGGCTTCCTCCGGGCGTCGCGCTAGGATGGAGCCATGCGTCTCCTCAACCTGGGCTGCCTCGCCCTGATGCTGGCTCCCTTCGCATTCGGCCTGATGTCGTTCGAGGCAAGCCTGCTGCGCAGCCTCTCACTCGAGCTGTACTCGACGACCTACCCGAGCGTGATGGGGACGATCACCACCCGGGGGGTGGAGACGCTGCAGTACACCTATGAGGTGGATGGGCACACGTTCCAGGGGGACAACTACCAGTATTCCGTGCGGACCTCCTCCGACTCCGCGGCGTGGGCGGGGCCGGAGTTTCGCGTGGGCTCTCCCGTCCGGGTGTTCTACCGGTATGGGTCGCCCTGGGAATCGGTCCTGGTGCGGGGAGTGCAGGGGCGCACCCTGTTGCTGCTGCTGGGGTTCACGCCGGTCAACCTCGCCCTCGTCGTGGGCCTGTTCCTGGCGGTGCGCTCGGCGAGGAAGTCCAGGGTGGGAGTCCAGGCCTTCGAGCGGAACGACCGCACGCATGTGCGTCTGACGGAAAAGACCCCCTTCCTCGTGGGTCTCGCGGGGGCGGGCGCGGCGTCCCTCGGGCTCTGCATCGCCGTGGGCGCTGTGATGGGGCTCGATGCGCCCGTGCCCGCCGTCGTGTTGGCGTGGGGGTTCGCGGTGGCCGCGGGCGTGGTGGCCGACAGGTGGTGGCAGGCGCGGCTCGATACGGGTTCCCAGGACCTGATCCTCGACGAGCAGGCCCGGACCCTCTCGCTGCCGCCGATGCACGGACGCATCATGAGGCGCGACCTCGAGTGGGGCGCCATCCAGTCCGTGATCCTCGACAAGGAGACCCGCCGGAGCAGCAAGGGAAGCATCTCCGAGAACTTCCGGTGCCTGCTCCGTCTTTCCGGGAGCTTTAGCGCCGAGCTCGTGCACGAATGGCAGGGCGACGCGGACCAGGCCGCGAACCTCGTGAACTGGCTGCAGGCCCGCCTGGGGCTCGACGAGTCCACCCTCGTGGCCCCGCCCGCCCCCGCGCCCGCGGCGAAGAAGAAGAAGGTCCGGTACTAGCGCCGGACCTCCGTCCTCAGAAGAAGAGGCTCACGCTCGCCTGGGCGTTGAAGGGTGCGCCGGGGGTGAAGTGGAGATCCTCGCACCCCTCGAAGGCCCCCGCCTCGCCCGAGGGCCGGGTGCCCGCGGGGCAGCTCTCCGGGCCCGTCTCGGACGGCAGCCGTGAGACGTTGGCGAACTGGGCCTCGCGCCAGTCGGTGTCGAGCAGGTTCTGCACGCTCAGGTTCACCTCGTAGAAGGAGCCCCGGTAGCCCAGCGTCGCGTCCACGCGGGTGAAGCCCCTGGCGGTGAGGAATCGGTCCTCCGTGGCCGGGCGGTCGCCCAGGTGCAGCACGCCCAGCCGTCCGTAGAGGCCGCCCGGGTGCCGCGCGGACACGCCTCCGGAGAGGATGAGCGTGGGCGCGAGCGCCACCGCGTCACCGTTGCCGGCGTTCTGCACATAGGTGGCGCGCGAGAGGGTGACGTCCGCGTCCGCGAAGAGCCAGGGGAGCATTTTGAGCCGTGCCTCGGCCTCCACGCCCTCGCGCCGGGTGGCGCCGCGCGCCTCCGTGGTGCCCTCGTCGCCCACCCAGACGAGCTCGCTGTCCAGGTCGAGCCGGAACACCGAGCCCGCCACGTCCAGCCGCTCGAACAACCGTGTGCGCGCGCCGAGCTCGTACCCACGGGCGCGCGTCAGCGGAGTCACCGGCTCCGGTTGGCGCACCACGCCGCGCGCGTCGTTGGAGTGAAAGCCGTGGCCGTAGTTGACGTACAGGTCGGTGCCGGGGAGCGGGGTGAGGACGAGGCTCGCCTTGGGAGAGACGAGGGAGTCCTGTTCCACCCCGGAGCTCTTCGTGCCGCTCGAGGCCAGATCCTCGCGATGGTCCTCCACGTCGAAGCCGAAGGCGTCCGCGCGCAGGCCGAGCACCGCGCGCAGCCAGGGGGTGAAGGTGATGTCCTCCTGGGCATACAGCCCGAGGCTGCCCTCGCGGATGCTGGCGTCCACCACGGACTCCAGCCGCTCGCGCGCCCGGCCGTAGCTCAGCCCGTTGTCGATGCTGTCACTGCGCAGTTGCGTGCCGAGCGTGGTGTCGAAGGTGACGCCGCCCCACTGGCGCTGGAAGCGGTACCAGGCGTTGAAGCCGAGCAGCGTGCGCCGGTCGTTCTGCTCGATCATGTCCCCGTTCACCGGATCCCGGCTGAAGAAGGTGAAGTCGGAGTAGAGGTTGAGCCGGTACTGCACGGCGTACGCCATGACGTTCACCTCGCCATCATCGGTGAGGGTGTGCCAGGTGGCCTGGGCGCTGTGGCGCTGCGAGTTGCCGCCCTCGGCGTTGTTCACCGCGCCGAAGCGGTCCAGCCTGCCGGTGCTCACTTCGCGCAGGGGAAGCTGGCCACTCGCGTTCCACCCGCTTCCGTAGGAGGTGAGCGCCAGCGACAGCGTGGAGGTGCTGGACACCTGGCGCGACACCTTCGTGAAGAGGCTGTAGCGCTCCAGTTGCTCGGGGTTGAGAAAGGGCCCGTGGGTGCCATACACCTGCCCGGCCACCACGGGGCTCCAGCCCTCCACCTCCGGGGCGGCGACGAACAGCCCGCGCCAGGTGCTGAACGAGCCGCCGCCGAGGGTGAGCTGGCTCGACTCGAAGTTCCGGCGCGTCACCAGGTTCACCGTGCCCGCGGTGGCGAAGTCTCCGTCCTGCGCGAAGGAGGGGCCCTTGCGCACCTCCACGCGCTCGATGAGCTCGGGGATGACCCAGTTGAGGTCCGCGTAGCCCTGGCCGTGCCCGTGGCTCACCATGTTGACGGGAATGCCGTCCACGGAGAGCGCCACGTCCGTGCCGTGGTCCGCGTCGAAGCCGCGCAGGAAGTACTGGTTGGCCTTGCCGCCGCCCGCGTGCTGCACGACGTAGAAGCCGGGCACCACCTGGAGGATGTCCGCCGGGCGCGGGTGGGGGCGCAGCAGGAAGTCCCGGTCCCGCACCACCGAGGACGAGGCCGCTGTGAAGGGCCGCCGCGCCGTCACCGTCGTCTGCATGCGCGAGGGCTCCTCCGGGGGTTGGCGCTTCAGCGGAGGAGGCTCGGCCGGAGCGGGGAGCACGGGAGCGTCGGAGGGAGTGGGGTCCTGCGCGAGAGCGGGAACAGCGCACACGAATGCGGCGATCGCGGCCAGCGGGGCCGCGCGAGAAGACAGCATGGGGGAACGACCTCGATGCGAGAGGGGGACGAAGGAAGACGGACCGGCGTGTGGAACGTCGGTGCCGCCTACGGGCCCTGAGGCATCGCGGTGGGGCGGAGCGGCGCACCCGGCTGGGCGCGCTCCTGTCCCAGGTGCCGGGCGCCGACCTCGACCCAGAACACCTGGAAGGGGGGCAGGGCGAGCGAGGGCAGCGCCACCGCCTGGAGGTGCTCGACACTGCCGGTCCCGTGCGTGTGGCCGGCCGGCTTGTCCGGGTGCTTTCCGTGTTGGCCCGCCGGGCCGTGCGAGTGCGGTTGGCGCTCGTCGTGCGGGGCGGGGGGCTCGGGCGCTTCAGCCCGTTGATGGGAGACCCAGACCCGGGCCGCGGGCGCGGAGGAGGAGGGGAGTGCGCCACCGTGTCCGTAGATGGCATGGAGCACCGGCGCGAAGGCGAGGCCGTACACGGCCACCCACAGGCCGAGCCAGCCAAGATCGCGGCGGTCCTCCCTCGTCAACAAACCGGGTGCTCCTCTTCGTGGCTGGAAAGTGCGCCTCCCCACGCCACGAACGGGCCGCTCTTGCAATGCTTACGAGCGCACGAAGTCGCGCACGAGCTGGCTGACCTCCCGCGGCTTCTCCAGGGCGATCCAGTGGGTGCCGTCGGGGATGCGGTGGATGGTCAGGTTGGGCACCAGCTCCTTCAGCCCGCGCTGCCCGTCCGGAAGCAGGTAGGTGTCCTGCTCGCCGTGGATGAGGAGCACGGGCGTCTGCACCGTCAACTGCTCCGGCTTGAGCCCCTCCAGGAGGTTGCTGCCGCCCGGGTGGCCCTCGCCGTCCGGCGGACCCATCTTCGCCGCCCGGTAGTAGTTGAGCATGCAGGTGATGGTCCCCGGCTGCTTCCAGGCGCTGATCCACTCGGAGGTGTCCTCCTCCGACAGGAGGGCCCCGTGGGCCCGGGCGTCATTGAAGACGGCCTGCTTGGGCCAGGCGAAGTCGTCACCCATGATCTGCGGCTCGGCCTGCGGCGAGCGGAAGACGAGCATGTACTGGGCCGCCAGCTGCTGGCGGGGGTTCTCGCGCAGCTCGCGGTCGAACAGGGCGGGGTGCGTGATGTTGAGCGTGATGAACCGGTGCACCAGCTCCGGGTGGCGCAGCAGGAAGCTCCAGCCCAGCAGCGCGCCCCAGTCCTGACAGACAATGGACGCCTTCTTCAGTCCCAGGTGCTGGATGAGGCCGCGGATGTCCTCGACGAGGTGCTTGATGTGGTACGCCTCGACCTCCTGCGGCTTGGAGCTGAGGTTGTAGCCACGCAGATCCAGCGCGATGACGAAGTGATCCTTCCCCAGCTCATTGAGCTGCTTCTTCCAGGCACCCCAGTACTCGGGGAACCCATGGATGAAGAGGATGGGCTCTCCCGCACCATGCGTGACGTAGTGCAGGGTGACTCCATTGATGTCCGCGTAATGATGCTGCAAGGACCGACTCCCGGTGGGCTGGCTGGACGGCTGCGGGCGCAGGATAAGGCCGACCGCCCCAGAGCGAAAGTCCGCTGTGGCTGGACTCCCGGGCTCTTGCGTGGACCTCCAAGGGATGGGCTTCAAAGGACGGGCTTCGCGCCTCCCGGGACTTCACGGTCAGGTGAAGTGCTGCCGCACCTCGGGCATGCTGAGGACCCACAGCGCCCACAGGGCGAAGGGGAAGCCCACGAAGCAGACGGGCGTCGGGGTGATGACGGCGGTGGCCGCACCCACCACCACCAGGGCCCACCTGCGCAGGTTGAAGGCGTTCCACGCGCCCCAGATGCTGAGCGACCCGGCGACGATGGCCCCGACGACCTTCAGCGGGGCCTCCCATTCCGTCGTCCCCCGGAGCGAGGTGGCGAAGTCCGCCGGCGCGGGCAGGACTCCCTGCAGCACGGCCGCCATCACCAGGGCGTAGGCGATGTTGATGAAGCCCACGTTCATCAGCATGAACGCCGGCGGGCGCAACTTCCGGAGCGCCGGCCACCGCGGATCGCTCCGCGGGACGTTCAGTCCAGGTCCACTCATGTCCGGGCCCTCAGGGCGCTCACGATCATCCGGGTCGCCGGAGACTTGTTGAGCGTGTAGAAGTGGATGCCCGGCACGCCGCGCGACAGCAGCTCCATGCACTGCACCGTGGCGTGCGCCACGCCCAGTTGAACCAGCGCGTCGGGCTGCTCCTTCACCCGCTCGAGCTGCAGCCCCAGGCGCATGGGCACCGTGGCCCCACACATGCGGGTGAAGCGCTGCACCTGCTCGTAGTTGGTGATGGGCATGATTCCCGGGACGATGGGCACGTTGATGCCGATGCGGCGCGCCCGCTCCACGAAGTCGAAGTAGAACGCGTTGTCGAAGAACAGCTGGGTGATGACGAAGTCCAGGCCCGCGTCTACCTTCTCCTTCAAATGACGCAGGTCGTCGTCACGCGAGGCCGTCTCCACGTGGCCCTCCGGATAGCACGCCCCGCCCAGGCTGAAGTTGAAATCCTCCTCCCGGATGAAGCGCACCAACTCGGAGGCATGACGGAAACCCCCGGCCACGGGCTCGAAGGTCGTCTGCCCCTGGGGTGGATCTCCCCGGAGCACCAGCACGTTGTCCACCTTCGCGTCCTTCAGCCGCTGCAGCACCTCGCGCAGCTCGCCGGGCGTGTGGCCCACGCAGGTGATGTGGGCCATGGCCTCGATGCCCGTCTCGCGCTTGATGCGGGTGACGAGCTCCAGCGTCCTGTCCCGGGTGCTGCCACCCGCGCCATAGGTGACGGACACGAAGCCCGGCTCCAGCGGCTCCAGGTCCTCCAGCGTCTTCAGCAGGTTGGCGGTGCCCTCGTCGGTCTTCGGAGGGAAGAACTCGAAGGAGAAGCACGGGTTGGACGGATTCAACCGATTACGAATCTTCATGACGCGAGCAGTCTAGAACGTTCCAGGGGGTTCCCCGAGAGCCTTGATTGAGGGAGGTGCGCGGTTATAGTCCGCGCCGTTTTTTCACCCCCCTCAGGAGAGAACAGCATGGCCCGCCGTACGCCCCTCAACGAGGCCCATCGCAGGCTGGGTGGCAAGATGGTGGATTTCGTCGGTTGGGACATGCCGGTGCAATACACCTCCGTCATCGCCGAGCACGAGGCCGTGCGCAATGCCGTGGGGCTCTTCGACGTCTCCCATATGGGGGAGATCGAGTTCTCCGGCCCCGGGGCCCTCGAGACGGCCAACAAGCTCATCACCAACGATCTCTCCAAGTGCGCGGACGGCCAGGCCGTCTACGCCGGGCTGCTCAATGAGCAGGGCGGCTTCGTGGATGACGTGGTGGCCTACCGCTTCTCGCCCGAGCGGATCCTCGTCGTCGTCAACGCGTCCAACAAGGACAAGGATTTCGCCTGGATGCAGGCGCGCGCCGAGGGCGTGAAGCCGGTGGACCGCAGCGACGACTACGCGCAGATCGCCGTGCAGGGCCCCAAGGCGGTGGGCCTGGTGCAGCGGCTGACCTCCGTGGACGTCTCCAAGGTGGGGACCTACCGCTTCACCGAGGGCCAGGTGGCTGGCGTGCAGTGCATCATCTCGCGCACCGGCTACACCGGCGAGGACGGCTTCGAGCTGTACTGCGCGCCCGGTGACGCGGAGAAGCTGTGGGAGGCGCTCCTCAAGGAGGGCCAGCAGGACGGCGTGAAGGCCTGCGGCCTGGGCGCCCGAGACAGCCTCCGCACGGAGATGAAGTTCGCCCTCTACGGCAATGACATCGACGACAACCACACGGCCCTGGAGGCGGGGCTGGGGTGGATCTGCAAGCTGGACAAGGCGGGTGGCTTCATTGGCCGCGACGTGCTGGCGAAGCAGAAGGCCGAGGGCGTGAAGCGCAAGCTGGTGGGCTTCGAGCTGACCGACTCCGGCATCCCCCGCCACGGCTACCCCATCCTCAAGGACGGGCAGCGGGTGGGCGAGGTGACCAGCGGCACCATGGGCCCCTCGGTGAAGAAGCCCATCGGCATCGGCTACGTGCCCACCGAGCTGGCGGCCGAGGGCTCGACCTTCGACGTGGAGATCCGCGGCCGTCCGGTGTCCGCCGTCGTGGTGAAGACCCCCTTCTTGAAGAAGTCCTGACGCAGTCCCAAGCCCTGAGCAGCCCTACCCGAGGAGCACGGACATGGCCGGCAACATTCCGCAGAACCTGAAGTACACGAAGGAGCACGAGTGGGCCCGCGTCGAGGGGTCCATCGTGGTGGTGGGTGTCACGGAGCACGCCCAGGAGGCGCTCGGTGACGTGGTGTTCGTGGATCTGCCCAAGGTGGGCGCCACCGTCGTCTCGGGCAAGCAGTTCGGCGCTATCGAGTCCACCAAGGCCGTTTCGGATCTCTTCTCCCCCCTGAGTGGCAAGGTGGTGAAGGTGAACGACGCCCTCAAGGACAATCCCCAGACGATCAACTCGGACCCCTACGGGGCGGGGTGGATCATTGAGCTCGAGCCCTCGGACAGCAAGGAGCTGGCCGGGCTCATGGATGCCTCCGCGTACGGGGATCTGCTCAAGAATTCCTGATGTCCCCCGGGTCTGAATGAACGAACGAGGCCTGGGTGTTACCTGGGTCTTTTCGTCTCACCCGCACTGCGAGTGCTCGAACTATGTCCTTGAACTGGAAATACCAGGAATCGTTCTCTGACCGGCACATCGGCCCGGATGAGAAGGAACTGCACGGGATGCTGAAGACCGTGGGCGTGGGCTCGCTGGACGAGCTCATCGACCAGACGGTGCCCGCTGCCATCCGCTCGAAGGAGCCGCTGAAGCTGGCGGCGGCGGCCAACTCGGAGCACGACGCGCTCGCGGTGCTGGAGACGATCGCGGCGAAGAACCAGTTGCTCCGCTCTTTCATCGGGATGGGCTACTACGACACCCAGACCCCGTACGTCATCCTCCGCAACATCCTGCAGAACCCGGGCTGGTACACCCAGTACACGCCCTACCAGGCGGAGATCGCCCAGGGCCGGCTGGAGGCGCTGCTCAACTTCCAGACGATGGTGATGGACCTCACTGGGATGGAAGTGGCCAACGCGTCGCTGCTCGACGAGAGCACCGCGGCCGCCGAGGCCATGGCCATGGCGCTGCACACCAAGGGGGACGAGAACGGGGGCGCCTTCTTCGTCTCCGAGACCTGCCACCCGCAGACGATCGACGTGGTGCGCACCCGCGCCCAGCCGCTGGGCGTGGACGTGGTGGTGGGTGACCACCGCACGGTGGAGCTGGGCGCGAAGAAGTTCTTCGGCGCGCTGGTGCAGTACCCGGCCACCGATGGCCTGGTGCACGACTACCGCGCTTTCGGCGAGAAGGTGCACGCGGCCAATGGCCTCTTCATCGTCGCCACGGATCTGCTGGCGCTGACGATGCTGACGCCGCCGGGCGAGTTCGGCGCGGACGTGGCGGTGGGCAGCGCCCAACGCTTCGGCGTGCCCATGGGCTACGGCGGTCCGCACGCGGCCTTCTTCGCCACGAAGAACGCCTACACGCGTGTCATGCCGGGCCGCATCATCGGCGTGTCCGAGGACGCCCAGGGCCGCCGCGCCCTGCGCATGGCGCTGCAGACGCGCGAGCAGCACATCCGCCGCGAGAAGGCCACGAGCAACATCTGCACCGCGCAGGTGCTGCTGGCCATCATGGCCGGTATGTACGCGGTGTATCACGGGCCCCAGGGACTGAAGGCCATCGCCGAGCGCGTGCACGGCCTGACGGTGCTGCTGGCGCGCGGCCTGCGCAAGCTGGGCTACGGCGCCAACTACGAGAACGTCTTCGACACCCTCCGGGTGGAGACGGCGCCGCCGCACATCCGCGGCATCCTCTCGGCCGCCGAGGCCAAGGGGATGAACTTCCGCCGCATCGACGAGCGGGCCATCGGCCTGAGCCTGGACGAGGCCACCCGCCCGGCCGACGTGGAGGCCATCCTCGCCGTGTTCGCTGGCGCCAAGCCGCTGGGTTTCACGCTCGAGGAGCTGGGCAAGGACGTGCAGAGCAGCCTCCCCGAGGCCCTGCGCCGCACCAGCCCGTACCTCACGCACCAGGTCTTCAACAGCTACCACTCCGAGACGGAGATGCTGCGGTACATCCGCCGCCTCGAGTCGCGTGACCTGTCGCTCACGCACTCGATGATTCCGCTCGGCTCGTGCACGATGAAGCTCAACGCCACCGCGGAGATGATTCCGGTGACGTGGCCGCAGTTCGGCAAGATGCACCCCTTTGCGCCGAGTTCCCAGGCGGCGGGCTACAAGGTGCTGTTCGATCAGCTGGAGCAGATGCTGGCGAGCATCACCGGGTTCGCGGGCGTGTCGCTGCAGCCCAACGCGGGCAGCCAGGGCGAGTACGCGGGCCTGCTGGTCATCCGCGCCTACCACCAGAACCGGGGCCAGGGGCACCGCAACATCTGCCTGATTCCCTCGTCGGCGCACGGCACCAATCCGGCCACCGCGGTGATGGCGGGCTACCAGGTGGTCGTCGTCAAGTGCGACGAGAGCGGCAACATCGACCTGGCGGACTTGCGCGCCAAGGCGGATGAGCACAAGGACAAGCTGGCCGCCCTGATGGTGACCTACCCGTCCACGCACGGCGTGTTCGAGGAGGAGATCAAGGACATCTGCGCCGCCGTGCACGAGCGCGGCGGACAGGTCTACATGGACGGCGCGAACCTGAACGCGCAGGTGGGGCTGACGTCGCCGGCGAACATCGGCGCGGACGTGTGCCACATCAACCTGCACAAGACGTTCTGCATCCCGCACGGCGGTGGGGGCCCGGGCATGGGTCCCATCTGCGTGGCGAGCCACCTGGTGAAGTTCCTGCCGGGGCACGCGGTCATCACCACGGGCGGCAGCGACAGCATCGGGGCCGTGTCCGCGGCGCCGTGGGGCAGCGCGAGCATCCTGGTCATCTCGTGGATGTACATCGCGATGATGGGCGCCGAGGGCCTGACGAAGGCCACGAAGCTGGCCATCCTCAACGCCAACTACATCGCCGAGCGGCTGCAGGCGCACTACCCGGTGCTCTACCGCGGCAAGCGGGGCCGGGTGGCGCACGAGTGCATCGTGGACCTGCGGCACCTGAAGAAGACGGCGGGTGTCGAGGTGGAGGACGTGGCCAAGCGGTTGATGGACTACGGCTTCCACGCGCCGACGGTGTCGTTCCCGGTGGCGGGCACGCTGATGATCGAGCCGACGGAGAGCGAGTCCAAGGCGGAGATCGATCGTCTGTGCGACGCGCTGATCGCCATCCGTGGGGAGATCCGCGAGGTCGAGGAGGGCAAGGCGCCCAAGGACAACAACGTCCTGAAGAACGCGCCGCACACGGCGCGGGTGATGACGGCGCCGGAGTGGAACCGGCCCTACTCGCGTGAGCAGGCGGCCTTCCCGGCGCCGTGGGTGGTGGACCACAAGTTCTGGCCGTCGGTGGGACGCTTGAACAACGTGCTGGGCGATCGCAAGCTGGTGTGCTCGTGCCCGCCGATCGAGGACTACATGTCCCCGGAGCCGTCCAAGGCGGCCTAACCCGCGGGGGACTCGAATCCCCGGCTTCACCCAGACAGGGCCTCAGGTTCTCCGGAACCTGGGGCCTTTTGTCTTGTGCGCCCGGCATGGGCATCGACTCGGAGGTGAAAGTCCTCCCGGAAGCAGGTCACCGCGAACGAAGGGAACCGCAGAGCGCCGGACCGCGAGGCCGACGTGAAGGAAGCGGGGAACGAAGCCGCGGGGCGACGAA